>JAFDZG010000331.1 GCA_018267065.1 Bacteroidota bacterium | reverse complement strand
TTACGATGGTGGCCATGCGCTACGGCGTGGTGCAGGGCTACCTGAACACCAGCAGCGCGGAGCTGCAGTCCATGTCGCCCGTGGCGGGGCATACCCTCTTTTCCCAAGTTCCGGGCAACCGGTTCGGGCATGCTTTCGGTGAAATGCTGTTTTGGTTGCTGGTACTGAGCACCGTGCTGGTGGCGGCAGGCGGCAACATGATCAACGACTACTTCGACACGCGCATTGACCGGGTAAACCGTCCGCACAACGTGATCGTGGGGCGATCGGTGAAGCGCCGCGTGGCCATGCTGGGGCATTTGGTGCTTTCAGGCCTTGGTGTGCTCATCGGCCTTTTCGTTGCCTGGCGCAGCGGGCAATACGCATTGGCGCTGATCCCGGTTTTTTCCGCCACGGCGCTTTGGTTGTACAGCACCAAGCTCAAGCGCATGTTCCTGCTGGGCAACGGCCTGGTGGCCGTGCTCGTGGCCCTGGTACCGCTTTCCGTGGGCCTGTATGAAATCCCGGCCCTGTTGAACGCGTACGGAAGTTCGGCCGATGGCACCCTGCCCAACGGCGATACGGTGCAGATCATATTCGGGTTCACGGGGCTCTGGGCGTGGATCATCGGCTTTTCAGGCTTCGCCTTCCTCACCACGCTGGTGCGCGAACTGCAAAAGGACATGGCCGACATCAAGGGCGACAAAGCCGATGGTTGCCGCACGGTGCCCATTGTGCTGGGCATCGGCTGGGCCAAGGCACTTACCCTTTTCTACCTGGCCATTACCATCCTTGCCCTGCTGTTGGTGCGCTCAACGGCCCTCACGGACAAGTTCTCGTACTGGTACATCGGCGCGGGGATCGTGGTGCCGCTGCTGCTGTCGGCCGGTTTTACCTACCAAGCCCATGACCGGCGCAGCTTCAACATGGCCGGCAACATCCTGAAAGTGGCCATGGCCATCTCCGTGGCCTTTGCCTTTTTCATCCAATACACTTTATGAGCACGGTGATCCCTCCCCTGCCTTGGCGCATGGTACTGGCCTCCTCCAGCCCACGGCGCAGGCATTTGCTGCACGGGTTGGACATGCCGGTGGAGATCACCAAGGTGGACATTGACGAAACACCACCGCCCGGCATGCCCGCAGCGGAAGTGGCCGAACACCTGGCACGCAAAAAGGCAGAAGCCTGGGAAGGCAAATTGGCCGATGACCAAGTGTTGCTCACCGCGGACACCACCGTGCTGCTGGGCAACCTGTTGCTGAACAAGCCCGAGGATGCCGCAGATGCCAGGCGGATGCTCGGCCTGCTTGCCGGAAAGGAGCATGTGGTGGTTACGGGCGTTTGCCTGCGTTCATCACGAAAAACGGTCAGCTTCAGCGATCGTGCCAAAGTGCTGTTCCGCGCGCTCAGCGCCGGGGAGATCGCCTACTACGTGGAGCGCTATTCCCCGCTGGACAAGGCCGGGGCGTACGGCGTGCAGGATTGGATCGGCTACACCGCCGTGGAACGGATCGAAGGCAGCTTCTACACCGTGATGGGCCTGCCGATGCACCGGGTTTATGCGGAATTGAAGCTATTGGCGGAACAGGCCCGGTAGCGGGCAGTGGTGCGCAGCTACCGCAGCAAGGCCACGTGGCCAATGGCCTCGTGCTGCGTGCCAAAAGCATCCGTGATCCAGACCTTCCACACGTAGATGCCGCTGGGGGCAGTGCCGCCATCCCAGCCCGCATGGAGATCTTCGGAGGTATAGACCGGCATTCCCCACCGGTTGAAAATGGAAAGCGTGAACTGCTTGGGCACGCGCACCGAGGAAATGGGCAACAGCACGTCGTTGATGCCATCCCCGTCCGGGGTAAAGGCATTTGGCATGAACAGCATGTATGGATCTTCCACGCAAACCATGCCCGCCGTGGAATCACGGCATCCTTCCACGCTGGTGGCCACCAAGTGCACGGTGTAGCAATCCACGCCGGCATAGGTGAAGCTTGGCGAGGACTCGGCGGACGCGCTGGATCCGGCATCGCCGAAGCTCCACGCATATTCCGCCGCATGTTGCGAGGTGTTGATGAAATGGACCACCGGATCGTCAATGGTGGCTGTGGAAGGCGACGGTGTAAAGGATGCAACCGGCCGCACAAAGGCTTGAACCAGGTCCGTCCGCGATACAGAGGCCGTGCAGCCAACGGAATCCGTTACTGTCAATCCCACGGTATATGAACCTCCGGCTGTGTAGCAATGAACCACCGAGGCGTTTGCGCCCTGGCCACCATCACCGAAGGACCATTGATAGGCGGCTGCCCCGGCGGGCTGGGCTTGGAACGTGGCGCACAGCGGCGCACATCCGGTGGTGTCCGCAGCGGTGAAAGACGCTTGGAACGCGGCGGACACCGTTACCGTGACATTTGCCGGTGCCGAAATGCAGCCGTTGGCATCGGTGGCGGTGACGGTGTACAACGCGGTGGCCTGGGGCGAAACCGAGGGTCCTTCCGGTGCCCAGGAATACGTGTAGCCCGGCGTGCCACCGGTGGCATCCGCGTGGAGGTCCACGGTGGATCCCAGGCAAACAGCCGTATCCGGGCCTGCGCTGAGCACCAAAGGAGGCGGCTCCTGCACCGTAACATTTTGTTGTGCGGAACATCCGGACGCGTCGCTCACGGTGCAGCCGTACACGCCAGCCCCCAGCCCGGTGATGGTGCCCGTGGCTTCGCCATTGGGCGTCCAGAGAAAGCTGAGCGGGGCCACTCCTCCCGTGGCCACAGCGGTGGCCGTGCCATCCGCTGCCCCGGCGCATGAAACATCGGTGTGGTTGAGGGTCAAAGCCAAATTGCCCACCGAGCCGGAGAGCGTGGCCGAGGCCGAAGCAGAGCAACTGTTGACGGCGGAAACCGTGACGGTGTAATCCCCCGGGCCGAGGTTGGAAATTGTTTGCGTGGTGGCCCCGCCGGGCGACCAGTAATAATTCACCGTACCACTGGCCCCGGTCACATTTGCGGTAAGGCTGCCATTGTTCTGCCCGCAAGTGGGTTGCACGGCATCCACGGAAACACCGAGGATGTGGATGTCCTGCGTGGTGGTGCCCGTTGCGCCGCAAGCATCGGTGGCCGTGAGCGTCACCGTGTATGTGCCGGGTGCTGAATAACTGTGCGAAGGATTTTCCTGCACGGAGGTGTTCTGTGGCGAGCCGGGATCGCCGAAGTTCCAGGCGAAGGTGTCCGGGCAAGGAGTGGACGCATTGGTGAAATCAACCGTGGATCCATTGCAATCCCCGCCAAAGGCGGCGACCACGGGTTCTGATTCGTCGATCAGGACGTCATCGATGGCAACGCCATCATAATTGTTGCATGCGCTTCCCGCCCCGAAGAAGAACCGGAAACGCACGCTGGGCGCATGGGCCAGCCAGCCGAGGCAGTGTTTGGCCGTTACCCAGGCCTGGCTCCCGTTTCCACCCTGGCAGCTGCCTTGCGTGGATCCCTGGCGGCCGCTCCAGCCATGCTTCGGTGAAATGGAAGCGGGCAGGTTGGTGATGTTTGCCGAATTGAACCAATAGGTGGTGTTGCAGTTGGGCGGCTCGTTGAAGGCACCCACATTGCTGTACGTGGCGCCGCCGTCCGTGGAATATTGGAAAGTCATGCCGTCATACTGGCGTTCCACCTCCCAGAAGATCTTGAACGAAATGCGCGGGTTGTCCAGGTTGGTAAAATCGAAACAGGGGCTCTCCAGCCAGGAGCGTTCGTTGTTGTTGTAAAAGGTGCCTGTAAGCCCGCCCACGCACCAACTTTTGGTGCCGCCCCCGGCACTGTTGATCAGGGGATGGGCAGGCGTTCCCCATGCCCAATCGCTGGCAGTGCCGCCGCTGGTCCATGCCGGCCCGGCCTCGAACCCTTCACTGTAGGGAAAAGCGCTGATCATGGGGCCGCACTGCGCCTTGGCCGCCTGCCATGCGGGCTGCAAGCCGAGCAAGGCAAAGGCAAGGAGGCAATTCCACGGTCGATTGGCGCGTTCCATCCGGCAGGGGACGCAAAGTTCGGGGTCCGTGGTGCTTGCCGCTGAAGAGTTTGGCCCCATTTTTGGCATTCCGCCTTGGGCTTCAGCGCCCAACAACAAACCGATCGCCACATGAACCTGAGAATACTTGTCCTTCCCTTGTTCGCCGCCGCAATTGGCACGGCCAGCGCCCAGATCGCGGTGAACCCGCAGTTGGGCATCAACTACACCAACCTCACCAACACGCCCAATAACGTGGTCACCTCCGCAGCCGTTGGCTTCCAATTGGGCGCCGACCTGCGTTTGGGCGACCGCCTGTACTTCCAGCCGGGTGCCTTCTTTGGCCGCAGCGCCACAGTGATCAAGTTCAGCCCGCTGGACACCAGCTTCATTGAGGACAATCTGATCCGCACCACGGCCAAGGTGAAGGCGCTGATCGGCTACAACCTCATCCACGGCGAAAGCTTCCGCCTGCGGGTTAACGCCGGCCCCACCTACGAGGCGCTCCTCAGCGTGGACAGCAAGGACGACAAGATCGCCTTTAACAAGAGCGATTACAATGGGGGCTCCTTCAACATGGACGGGGGCCTTGGCGTGGACCTGGCCTTCATCACCTTGGAGACAGGGGTGAGCTACGGGCTGAGCAACGCTTACAAAGACCAAGGCAAACTGCTTTCGGACAGCAAGTACTTCACCTGGTACGCCACCTTGGGCTTCGTGATCGGCGGCAAGCCGAAATGATCACGGCCGTTCAATGCACCAAGGTGATGGTGCCCGAACGGTCAATCGATCCGCCGCTCTTGGACGCTGCCCGGAGCACGTAGAAATACGTGCCCGGCGAGCAAACTTCACCTGCGGGTGAATGCCCGTCCCACACCTGCCGCGGATGTTCCAGCCAAGCTTCCAATTGGCCCCAACGGTTGTAGATCCGCACGTCCAAACTGGCCAGATCGCCGCCTGTAATGGCGAAGACATCGTTGTTGCCGTCGTTGTTGGGAGTGAAGATGTTCGGGACCACCAGGCTGTCGGCCCCTTGAATGCAGACCTGGGCCGAGGAACTGTCCACGCATCCAAAGGAGTTCGCCACCACCAACAGCACCGGCCAGCAACCGTTGCCGGGATTGTTGAATGCCGGTGAAGGGTCGGTTGAGGTGGTGGCGGCGGAATCGCTGAAATGCCAAGCCCAGGAAGCGGCGCCAGTGGAAAGGTCATGGAACTGCACTTGCGGATCGGCGGGTGAAGGGGCAGTTGGGCTCCAATCAAAAGCAGCGTTGGGCAACGGATGCACGCGCACGGAATCCGGAAGCAGCGCCGTGGTGGTGCAACCACCGCCGAAATCAGCGGTGACGGAAACGGCGTAGTTGCCCGAAGCAGTAAAGCAGTGTTCCGCGATGGAATCCTGGCTGGTAGCCCCGTCACCGAAGCTCCAGGCATACGCTGCCGTGCTTGTCGCAGAGGCTGTTACCATGATGCACCATGGCGCGCAGCCTTGCAACGCGGATGCCGCGAGTGCAACGGACGGTGCTTGTACCGTGATGTCAGCTGCCGTGCAAATGCTGTCCCCGCATGCGGTGATGGCGCAGAAAAACAATTGCACACTGCCCGTATCCGCCGCGCCCGGCACGTAGCTGGTGGCCAATGAATCCGGCGCACTGAACTGGCCCGATCCACCGTGCCAATGCACGCTGGCATAAGCTCCGCCAACGCTGCCGGCCAAACTGGCCGCTGCACCGCAAGCCACCGCTCCGCCCCCCGAAACCACACTGGCAATGGTGGGTTCAATGGCTGCCATGCAACCGTGGTTCACGTAAGTGGGCACAGGCACCCCCGGCCAGCTGAACTCCACGGCTGCACCGTCATTTTCAGCGGATGTGCCGCCGTAGGTGCCGTAGATGTTCGTAAGCTGCCCCGCATCATAGGTGGCGGTATCGCCGCATCCGGTTCCTGCCACGGACATGCGCAACCAGCGGTTCATCGGCGGGCCGGGCACCGTGGTGATTGCCTGCCCCACAAGGTCATTGTTCTTGAAATGGCCCTGGCTGTTGCCCGGCGCCTGGAAGATGATGTAGAGCGTATCGCTGAGCGCTGTGAATGAATTGGCCTGCACGCACATGTTCGTGGAGGTGATGAAGATGACCTCCTTCCCGGCGGGAATGATGCCGCCCGGAGGTTCCAACAACCAGCCACAGCCTTGGATGGAAGCATTGAGCTGGCTGGTAAGTGCAGCGGTGGCGGCATTTTGCACAAGCCCCTGGAACGTGCTGCTGTAGAACTCAAACTGCAGGTCGGACAACGCAATGGGCGCGGGACCGGTGATGAAGCGCACCATCTCGTTCATGCCTTCGGTGCTGGCGGGGCAATCCGTGGCGGAAATGCAGGCATCCACCAAAATGCTTTCGATCTCCAGGCATTTCGCGGGCACTTGGGCATGCAGACCGGAACAGGCCATTACCGCGCCAAGGATCAGGGCCGGGGGGTGAAGTGCATTCATGGATGTGGGGTTCGGCAAACGGACAACAGGCATAAAATGCCAAGGCGAACATATCCGCAGGCGGAACCGCATTTCCGTGCCCGCCGGTGATCTTTTCAACGGGGTGGCATGGAATGATCGCCCCTCCGTGATCACAGAGCCTTCGCCCGCTCCCAGTACAC
>JAFDZG010000330.1 GCA_018267065.1 Bacteroidota bacterium | reverse complement strand
TACCAACGCATCCGTCATTTCCTCCACCACGTACGCTCCGCCGAGCGGATCGGCCACGCGGCCCAAAAAGCTTTCATCGCGTAGCAGCAAGCTGATGTTGCGGGCGATACGCTGGCCCAACGCGTTCCCTTCCGGCAGGGGCAGATCGGGGATGCTCAGCCCGTCACAACCGCCCAGCACCGCGCTGATGCCTTGCAAGGTGGCCCGCAGGGCTTGGTCGTAAGGTGACTTCGCCTCTTGCGCATACTGCACTTCACACTGAATGAAGGTGTGCACGCTGCATGCGTGTTCCGGCGCAAAGCGTTGCACCACCTGTGCCCAAGCCGCCCGGAAAGCCCGGATGCGCGCGGCCTCCATGAAGAGGTCGTCGCCGAGGTGCAGGCGGAATTGGATGCGGGCCGAAGCCTCGTCGATGGACCACCCGCCGTGTACCAAGCGTTCCAGAAGGGCTTCGCCTTGCCGGATCGCGTTTTGCGTGGCTTCGATGGGGCCTTCACCAGCTTTGCGCCGGTCGCTAATCTCGAACAGGCGGAGCAGGGGAAAGGCGGCGATCCGTTCGCGAAGCCCGTCCACCGCGGCATCCAAGGGGAAGCCTGCGCAAAGGCCCAATTCGGTGTGCGGCACATTCTGATGGTCCGCCAGGTGCAGCACTTCCAGCAATTGCGCCTCGTTGCCGTTGGACAGCTTCAGGTCGACGGCGGCGAGGAGCACGTCGTTCAGCACCGGTGCGAGCCGGGCATGCGCCGCACGCAGTTCAATGGCATCCGCGCCGCCGAGCAATGCCTTCAAGGCTTCGTTGTTCGCCTGTTCCGCAGTTGTGGCATCAATGGCTGCGGTGATCCGCCATGGATTGCCGTTGCGCTTGGCACCGCGCCGATGATCCCGTACGGACGTGGGGGCCCGCTCATCCTTCAAGCCGATGGGCCGCATTTTTTCGCCAGTGGGCAGATGCACATCGATGCTTGATGGCTCCTTGCCCTTGAGTTCCTTCAGCACAAGTTCTTCCCACGTAGCGCCATCAAAGGAGGGAAAGTCGGTGAAGAGGCGTTTTTGGCTCATCGCGGCGAAGTTCGGCAATGGGGAGGAACCTGAAGATCAACCTTCAGATTGACCCTTGGCCGTGCGGGGGCTGATCATGTTGCAGCATGGTGCACAATAAAAGACCTGAACATCCGGAATTGGATCTGGCGAATACATTTGCGCCCGGTTCACCCACGCCATGTTCTCCAAAACCTATCAGTACGCACTTCGCGCCTCGGTGGTGGTAGCGCGTGCGTCAAGGGAAGGACAGTGGCTTACGCTTTCGGAGATAGCGGACCATACCGGTGCCCCCAAGGCATTCACTGCCAAAGTGCTCCAGGACTTGGTACGTGCGGGGCTGGTTATTTCACAACGCGGGCCAAATGGTGGTTTTCACTTGCCTCCGCCGAATGCAGAGAAGGTGACCCTGCGCATGATCATGGATGCCACGGGTGAAGCCGCTTTCCATAAGCAATGCACCATGGGTTTGAGCTCTTGCAGCGGCTTGGATCCCTGCCCGTTGCACGAACAATTTGCACAAGTAAAAGCGGAAATGAGCCAGATCTTGGATGATACGAGCATCCACAGCCTGGTGGATGGTTTGAGCAACGGAACAACGTACGTGAAACTATGAGGTCAATTTACCCTTCCGGGCCAGCGGCCCCAACCGGCACCCGATGGCGATTGCTGCTTTCGGCATGTGCTGTTTCCCTGAGCGCCCCGCTTTGGGCAGAGAGCGAGAAAACAGCTGGCTGGCTTTCCAGCCCGGGCATTGTGGGGACCATGGTGATCCTGGGCCTGGTGCTGTTTGTGGCGGCTTTGATCATTACGGCCAGGGTGTCCGTGTTGATCAAGGATTCCAAGCGCAAGCGGAACCTGTCCGCCGAAGCGGCCGGGAACGACAGCGGTGAACATGGCCAAGGCTATCGCCTGCGCGGCGATGAGCTGGGCGGCAGTGCGCCTGCGGTGGATGCGAAATCCTTGGTTTCCAGGGCCACCAGTGAACCGGACAATCCCTTGGTGGACGAAAAGATCTATTCCCGGCTCCGCTTGGACGTGCCCAAGGAACTGCAGAGCCTTGTGATAGCCTATTTGAGCACGGCCACGTTCTGGTTGGTGTTCGGTACCTTGGTGGGGGAGTATCTCGGCTTAAAGTTCGTGTTCCCCGATCTTGACGAAGTGTCGTGGCTTTCTTTCGGAAGGTTGCGGCCCGTGCACACCAATACGGTGTTCTGGGGCTGGGCATCGCTGGCCATGATCGGCCTTGCGTATTTCGTGATCGCACGAACATCGCGCACCGTGATCCACAGTTACCGTGCAGGCTGGTGGGGGCTGGGCTTGATCAACCTCTCCATCCTTGCGGGGAACCTCTGCTTGATGGCGGGCATCAACAATGGTGGCGGTGAATACCGTGAGTACATCTGGCCGGTGATGCTGCCTTTTGCACTTGCCTTGATCATTACGTTCCGCAATTTCTACAACACCGTGAAGCGTAGGAAAGTGGCGGAGATCTATGTGAGCAACTGGTACCTGCTCGCGTCGCTGGTGTGGACCATCGTGGTGGCCACCATCGGCTACCTGCCCATGTTCCAGAACGGCCTGGGCGAAACAGTGATCCAAGGCTACTACATGCACATGGGCGTGGGCATTTGGTTCATGACCTTCACGCTGGGCCTGGTGTACTACTACTTGCCCTCGGCGCTCAACAAGCCCATCTACTCCTATTCGCTGGGTGTGCTGGCGTTTTGGACGCAAGTACTTTTCTACACCCTGATCGGCACGCACCACTTTGTGTTCTCCCCGCTGCCGTGGTGGCTGCAAACCGTGGCCATTGTGTTCAGCGTGGGCATGTTCATCCCGGTTTTTGCGGGCACGGCCAATTTCCTGCTCACCATGAAGGGGAGCTGGAGCGCCATCGGGCGCAGCTATGTGCTTCCCTTCTTCCTGGTGGGCGTGGTGTTCTACTGCCTCGGCAGCTCCCAAGGCAGCTTCCAGGCCATGCGCTTTACCCAAAACATTTGGCACTTCACGGACTTCAACGTGGCGCACTCGCACATGACCATGTACGGTATTGTCACCTTCATCCTGTGGGCGTGCATCTATGCGCTGTTGCCGAAGATGACCGGACGGGAGCCCTCCCAAACCATGGTTGGCGCCCATTTCTGGCTGGCCTTTATCGGCCTCTTTGCCTACACGGTTTCCTTGATGGCAGGCGGTACCGTAAAAGGCATCGCCTGGCTTGAAGGCGTGCCGTTCATCGATACTGTGATCGCCACGCGGGGTTACTGGACCTGGCGTGCCATCGGAGGCTCATTGATGTTCATCTCCCACCTGATCTTCGCCTGGAACTTCGTGGCCATGGTGCGCAAGCCGCTGCCCGCCGCACAACCCAAGGCCTTGGAACCCCTGACAGCCTGACGCCATGAT
>JAFDZG010000032.1 GCA_018267065.1 Bacteroidota bacterium | reverse complement strand
GCCTTTTCCTTGGCCCGGTGGAAGATGGCCTGTACGCTGCGAGGGGAGTAGGCTGAGCCGTTCGGGCCTTCAAACAGGTGCCTCACTGGTTTGTACTCCGCGAGGTAGGCCTGAACGGTGTCCAAGGCCTTGGAGCTCAGCAAGGTGATGCGGTCCTTGTTGCCTTTGCCTCCACGCACAAGCAGCTGTTGCCGGTCGGTTATAAGGTCTCTTAGTTCCAGGTTGATCAGTTCGCTGAGCCTTAAACCGGCGGAATAGATCAGCATCAGGATGCAACGGTGCTTCAGGTTGTTCACCGCGCGCAGGAGGGCGGCCACCTCGGTTTCGCTCAGTACGGTGGGCAGCTTTCGCTCTTGGCGCGGTCGCTCAATAAAGGTGACCCGCTTGGCATCGCCCACCACGTTCATATAGTAATAGCGCACCGCGTTCACCACCTGGTTCAGGTGGCTGTTGCTCACCTTCCGTACGGTGGCCATGTGGTGCTGGTACGCCTCAATATCCTCCGTACGGATGTCGCCCGGGTGCTTAGCAGGGAAGTGCAGGAAGAAGTGCTTGGTGGCATTCAGGTACGCATCGATGGTGCGCGGGCTGTAGCGGGCGATCTCCAGCTTGCGCTGCATGGCCGCCAAGGCTTCCTGCTGTTCGGGGTTCGGTGCGGCTTGCGCGGGCTTTGCTTGCTGCGCAGGTGCTTTCTCCGTAGCAGTGGACCCGGGTGTGGGCTTGTTGAACAACGCGGTAGTGTCCACCCAAGCGAGGCCCTTGAACGCCTGGAAGATGGTGCGCAGGTGCTGGGGCGTGTTGGGCGTGTACCAGCGCTTGTGGGTGCTGCTCCATCGCGCTCCGGCCTTTTTCGCCGCGGCGATCAGCTCTGTATTGTAGGGGAACGCGATGGCAATGCAGTGCTCGGAAGCATGTCAAGGCAGACACATCTAAAATCAAGCAATAAATTCATCAGCGTGAAAATCAAGGATTTGAGGTTAGCCCTTCGGCTCCGCTCAGGGCAGTTCACGTTTATCATCCAGTCACTAACGATACATTGCCCTGAGCGGAGCCGAAGGGCCAACCAAATACAGCATGAGTGGTTTTTTCAAGCCTAATGAACATTCCGGTGCGTAATGCTATCCTACGCTTGGCCAATTTGATGCGTTTGCCATGGAAGCATGCACCAAGTGTTCCAGGTGAACGGTGGTTTTGCCGGGTTTTTCGTCCATGGCCCACGGGCAAGATACGCCTGCTGGCCGGTCCGCCCCCGGCGGCACTCAGGGCCATCGGGTCTAACGCGCCCTGCGGGCGCGTCTTCCAATAGAATTCAAACCACAGATGGACACGGATGAACACGGATCACTGATCCACCTGCCAAGCAGAACAACCTTCCCTATCCGTGTTCATCCGTGTGCATCCGTGGTTCAAGACAGAGTGTGAATGCGCCGCCAGGCGCATGGATAAGACCCGATTGCCCTGCGGAGGCACTAGCGGCCCACGATCATATACCAACGCCGGTGCTCGGCATTCACCTGCACGCTTTCCGTGCGCACCACCTTGTATTTCGGCTTGCCGCGCCGGTTTGTGGCGGTTACGGCCACATGTTCCAGCGGCGGGTCGAAGCGCTCGCCCAGGCTGTAGGTGCCGCCCCGCAGGGTGTCGCCCTTGAGCATGGTGGCATCCACGTTCTTGGCCGCGGGGCTGGTCTGCTTGGGCCGCAGCTGCACGCGGCAGTTTTTGCGGGCCACTACGAAGTATTCGTTGGTGAACAGGCGCTGTTCGCGGACCTCCTCCTGCTTGTAGGCTGGTTGCGCAGGTGTTGGGGGCGGCGATACGCGCGGGCGGAGGATGGGCCCGTCATTGTCCCAGCCGTCCTCGCTGTAGCCTGTTTGCACACCGGCGGTGTCGAACGTGGTGGTGCTTCTGAACCACTGGATGCCGCCATCGGGCGCATCGCTCACTTCCGCCCGGCTGATGCCGCCGTTGGGGTGGTAGCGGTAATCCACGCTGGCATGGCCGCCGATCCTGCGGGTTTGCCGGTCGAAGATCACTTTGCCCCGGCGGTCGTAGGCCCAGCTATGGCCCCAGCGTTCATCCGCGTCCGTCCAAGCCTTGGTGCTCAACTGGCCTGTGATGAAATAGTGCAGCACCACGGTACCAGTGTCGGTGTGCACGGTTTTTTCCGTGCCTTGGGCAAAGGTGAACCCGGCCAAGGCCCATGCGAACAGGGTGGATGGGACGCGCATCGCCTGATACTGCCAAAGACCGGGCCAGATCCAGGGCCTCATTCCCGGATGGCTGCCCGCTGTTCCATGAAGGAGCGGATCGTTTCACCGTTGCCCACGAGCCAGACCACATCATTGGCCTGCAGCTGCATGCGGCCCTCGGGGTTCATGATGCGCGCACCGTCCCGCTCGATGCCGGCCACCATGGCGTGGGCTTGGTCACGCAGTCCGCTGTCGTGGATGCGCAGGCCCACCAAGGGCGACTGCGGGGTGATCCGGAACCGCTTCATGCGGATGTCCTCCTTGGCAAGGTTGGGCGCCAGGGCACGGGGAACTTCCAGCGCTTTTTGCAGTTGGGCCATTTGGCTGTCGGTGCCGATCACCAGCAGGTTGTCGCCCGGGAAAAGCCGGTCATTTCGGCCCGGGGCCGTGATGGTGTGTCCGCTGGACCGTTCGATCATGGCAATGTTCACGCCGTACTGCTCGCGGAGGGCGAGCTCCTGAAGGCTATGGCCAATGACCCCGGAGTTTATTTTCACGCGGATCTGAGACAGGTGCATGTCCCAAGGGGCCAGGTCGTTGCGGCGCATGCTCAGTTCCCGCTGGTTCAAGTTGCGGAAGAAACGGTCTTCCATGCGCAGGTAGAAGTGGTGCAGGCGCTGCCGGAACACCACCACGGCCACGATCATCAGCACGAGCAGCGCCGCAAAGGCCCAGCCGGTGCTGAAGAACACGCTGACCAACAGTGCCAGTACCACTACGGCGGCCGCCACCCGTACCAGTTCCATTACCACCAGCGGGCCGCGCAATTGGCGCTTGCCCACCCAGAGCTGCCGGTAGGCATTGCGGCCAATGCGGCGCAAGGACATGGCCCAGATGAAGGGAAGCACCAGCAGAAAGGTGGCCATGCCGGCCAATGAATGGCCCGAAATGCCCATGAAGCCCGGGTTGAGCAGCGCGGTAAGTACCGGGCCCAGGCCGAACACAATGGACAGGCAGAGCACCATGAAAACGGCCAAGTTGATGATGTATGACCTCAGCAACTTGTGCCAGGCACTGGTCTCTTTTACCTGGTCGGCTTGGTGCCCGTAGCGTTCCAGGGCCGCCTTCCAGCGCGGGGGCAACCGCTGTTCCAGCCAGTCCGCGAAGGGGCCGGCGGCCTTGATCATGTACGGCGTGGTGAAGGTGGTAACGGCGGAAACCGCCACGGCGATGGGGTACAGGAAACCGCTGGTGACCTCCAGCGTAAGGCCGAGCGTGGCGATGATGAAGGAAAACTCACCGATCTGCGACAAGCTCATGGCCACGCGCACCGCGCGTTTCAAGGGCAAGCCGGCCATCAAGGCCCCGGCGAAGGAGCTTAGAGGCTGGCCGATGACCACCACGGCGGAGAGCAGCAGCACCGAGGCCCAATGCTGCACCAGCATGGCGGGGTCCAGCAGCATGCCCACGGAAATGAAGAAGATCGCGCCGAAGAGGTCCTTCACCGGGGTCACCAAGTGTTCAATGCGCTCGGCCTGCACGGTTTCCGCAAGCAAGGCACCCATGATGAAGGCGCCCAGGGCTGCGCTGAACCCCGCGTTTACGGCCAGTACCACCATGGTAAGGCAGAGGGCCACCGCCACGATCAGCAGTGTTTCATCGTTCATCAGCTTGCGTGTGCGCGCCAGCAGGGAGGGGATCAGAAACACTCCGGCTGCGAACCACAGGATGAGGAAGAAGCCCAGCTTGCCAAGCTCCCAGAGCATGGCCCCGCCGGAGAAGTGGTTGCTTACGGCCAAGCTGCTCAACAGCACCAGGAGCAGCACGGCCACGATGTCCTCGATCACCAGCACGCCCACCACCACCGAGGCGAAGGTCTGTGTCTTCAGGCCGAGCTCGTCCAGCGCGCGGGCAATGATGGTGGTGCTGGACATGGAGATCAATCCGCCCAGGAAAAGACTGTCCATGGTGGTCCAGCCAAGGGCCTGACCGGTGAAGTAGCCCACCAGCAACATAAAGGTCACGGTGGTGAGCGCGGTGATCCCCGAGGTGCCGCCCACCTTCACCACTTTCTTGAAGCTGAATTCCAGGCCCAGGGCAAACAGCAGAAAGACCACGCCGAGCTGGGACCAGATGTTGATGCTCTCCTCATCCAGCACGGTGGGCAGCAGGGTGACATGCGGGCCCACCAGCATGCCTGCCACGATGTAGCCCAGCACCAGCGGCTGTTTCAGTTTTTTGCTGATCAGCGTGGTGGCGGCCGCCACCGATAGAATGAGGCCGAGGTCGGCGATAAGGTCGGGGAGGTGCTCCATCACAAGGCGTGCATCACTTCGCCAATGTACAGGCGAAACCCCATTCTCCGCCTTGCTTTGCATCTTCGCCCCCTGAACAATGTGAGCAGCCCATGAAGAAGCGTTCCTTTAAGAAAATCCTGGTCGCCAACAGGGGCGAGATCGCCCTGCGCATCATGCGTTCCGCCAAGGAAATGGGCATTGCCACGGTGGCCGTGTTCTCCGAAGCCGACCGCAATGCCCCGTTCGTACGCGCGGCGGATGAGGCCGTGTGCATCGGGCCGCCGCCCAGCAAGGAGAGCTACCTGGTGGTGGACAAGATCGTGCAGGTGTGCAAGGACCTGAAGGTGGACGCCGTGCATCCGGGCTATGGGTTCCTGAGCGAGAACGGCGACTTTGCCAAGGCGCTGGAGAAAGCAGGCATCACCTTTATCGGACCCTCACCGGAGGCCATGCACATCATGGGCGACAAGCTTGCCGCCAAGGAGGCGGTGAAAAAGCACCGGGTGCCGCTGGTGCCCGGCACCGAAGGAGCGGTGGGCGGGCTTGACGAAGCTTTGCGCGTGGCCAAAACGATCACCTTCCCCATTTTGATCAAGGCCGCAGCGGGCGGTGGGGGCAAGGGCATGCGCATCGTGGAGCGCGAAGCGGACCTGCGCGAAGGGCTGGAACGCGCCATGAGCGAGGCGGAGAATGCCTTTGGCGACGGCAGCGTGTTCATTGAGAAATTCGTTACCGGTCCGCGCCACATCGAGGTGCAGGTGCTGGCCGACATGCACGGAAACACGGTTTACGTGTTCGAGCGGGAGTGCAGCATCCAGCGCCGCTACCAGAAGGTGGTGGAAGAGGCGCCCAGTGCGGTGCTCACGCCCGAATTGCGCGAACGCATGGGCAAGGCTGCGGTGAATGTGGCCAAGAGCGTGAATTACACTGGCGCGGGCACCGTGGAGTTCCTGCTGGATTCCAGCGGCGAGTTCTACTTCATGGAGATGAACACGCGCCTGCAGGTGGAACACCCTGTAACCGAGATGATCAGCGGGCTGGACCTGGTGAAGGAACAGATCAAGGTGGCGCAAGGGGAAAAGCTTTCCTTCAAGCAGGAAGACCTGAAGATCAACGGCCATGCCATTGAGGTGCGCGTGTATGCCGAAGACCCTTCCAACAACTTCCTGCCGGACATCGGGACGCTCTCCACTTACCGGCCGCCGCAAGGCCCTGGCGTGCGCGTGGATGATGGTTTTGAGGAAGGCATGGCCATCCCCATCCATTACGACCCGATGATCGCCAAGCTGATCGTGCACGGTGCCGATCGCGCCGAGGCCATTGCACGGATGGAACGCGCCATCGATGACTATGCCATCAGCGGGGTGGAGACCACGCTGCCGTTCTGCCGCTATGTGATGGGCCACCCGGCGTTCCGTTCCGGCAAGTATGACACACTGTTTGTGCGGGACCATTTCCGCCCGGAAGTGCTGGAAGGAGGGGATGCCGCGGAACAGGCAGCCGCAGCGTTGGTTGCAGCCCATTTTGAGGCGGAACTGAACCATGTCCCGCAAGCCGAAAACGCGGGGGACCACCAACCTTCACCGTGGTGGATGAAGCGCCGGTAGGCTGGTTTTTGCGCTTGGTCGAACGGAAAAACCACTTGCCTGGATTATCGTTCCATGGGTACCTTCGTGGTTCCAGAGGGATGAAACGGTTGTTTGGACACTTGGTGATTGGATGCCTGTTGGCGTTGCCGGCGTGGGCACAACATGGTTCAGCCCTCGTTCCTGTAGTGGTTGAGGGCACGGACACCATGCCGGTGTACATGTTGAAATCTGTGGAGGTCAGTGCTGTGATGACCGCACAGGTGCGCCGCCATGCCAATCGAGCCGACCGCCTTACACGCTATGTGCAAAAGGTGTACCCGTATGCGGTGATCACGTCCAAATTGCTGGATGAGTATGATCATGACCTGGCCGGCATCAGCAGCCAAAGGGACAGGGAGCTGTACTTGAAGTTGGCTGAAACGGAGCTAAGGGCGGAGTTCGAAGG
>JAFDZG010000329.1 GCA_018267065.1 Bacteroidota bacterium | reverse complement strand
GGACCCAAGAGCATGCAGGCGTTGATCGCTAAACTGTTCATCGCGCTCATCCGCATGTACCAAGGAACGATCTCCCCCTTGCTGCCGGGTTCCTGCCGCTACACGCCCACCTGCTCGGAGTACGGTGTGCAGGCCTTGCGGAAGCACGGCCCATGGCGTGGCGGCCGTTTAACGTTGAAGCGCTTCCTATCTTGCCATCCTTGGGGAGGGCATGGCCACGATCCAGTACCCTGACCACCACGCATTACCATGAAGAACCCGTTCCGTTCCTGGAAAAAAGCAAGCATCATCCTGGCCGTTGCCGCCGGTGGTGCCATCACCATTGCCGCCGGTGACAACTATTTCGAGGTGGGCAAGAACTTGGAGATCTTCAACGAGCTCTACAAGGACATCAACATTTACTACGTGGACGACATCAACCCCGGCGAGCTGATCACCACCGGCATTGACGCCATGCTGGAAAGCCTGGACCCGTACACCCAGTACATCGCCGAGAGCGACATGGAGGACTACCGCATCATGACCACCGGGCAGTACGGCGGCATCGGTGCCATGATCCGCAAGAAGGACAACGGGGTGATGGTGAGCGAACCCTACGAAGGCTATCCCGCCATGAACAGCGGCATCAAGGCCGGCGACCTCATTTTGAAAGTGGATGGCCGTGATGCCACGGGCATGGGCACCGAAGAGGTGAGCAAAATGCTCAAAGGGCAGGCGGGCACCAAGGTGAACGTGCTCACAAGCCGCAACGGCGGAACACCCGTGGACCATGTGCTGACGCGCGAGGAGATCAAGATCCCGGACGTGCCCTACAAAGGATTCATCGACACGGTGAACCAAGTGGGCTACATCAAGCTGAACAGCTTTACGCAAACCGCCAGCCAGGAAGTGCGCAATGCCTTCAAGGAACTCAAGGAACAGGGCGCGAAAAAAATGGTGCTGGACCTGCGCGGCAACGGGGGCGGGCTGCTGCGTGAAGCCATCAACATCGTGAACCTGTGGGTGCCCAAGGGCCAAACCGTGGTGGAGACCAAGGGTAAGATCGCCGAATGGGACAAGACCTACAAAACCTTGAGCGAACCCATGGACACGGAAATGCCCCTGGTGGTGCTGGTGGACACCGGCTCCGCTTCGGCGAGCGAGATCGTTACCGGTTCGCTCCAGGACCTGGACCGCGCCGTGATCGTGGGGCACCGCACCTATGGCAAGGGCCTGGTGCAGCAAACGCGCGACCTGTTCTACAACAGCAAGCTGAAGGTGACCGTGGCCAAGTACTACATCCCCAGCGGCCGCTGCATCCAGAAGATCGATTATGCGCACCACGACAGCACCGGCCACGCCGTGATCAAGGCGGATTCAACCATCCGTGCCTTCAAAACGGCCAACGGAAGGCCGGTGTACGACGGGCGCGGCATTGCGCCGGACGTTGAAGTGGACCTGCCGACCATGCCGAAATTGATCGTGAGCCTGTACTCAAAGGACATCTTCTTTGATTTCGGCAACCACTTCCAGTGGACGCACGACAGCATTCCGCCCCCGGGAAAATTCAAGATCACGGATGAGATTTTCCAACAATTCCTCGCCTTCGTGAAGGAGAAGAAGTTCGATTACCGCACCACCAGCCTGGACGATCTGGACAAGTTGGAGGCCGACGCAAAGAAGGAGCGCTACTACGACAAGGCCAAGGACGCCATCGCGGCGCTCCGCAACGGGCTGAACCCCGATCAGGCCGAACTGCTCAACAAGTTCCGCCCGGAGATCGAGGAAGTGCTGAAAAGTGAACTGGTGGGCCGCTACTACTACCAGAGCGGCCGCGCCAAGGCCATGCTGGGCACCGACCCCGACGTGCTCAAGGCGCTGGAAGTGATCAACGGGCCGGCGTACAAGCAAGTGCTGGCCGGTACTTGGAAGAAGAATTGAACCGGTCCGGGCCATGCGCACCATGGGCGGGAGCGGCGCAAACATCCACCGGCGGGTGCATGTGGCGGCGATCGGCCTGGCGTTGATCGCCCTGCCGTGGTCGGAGTTCCTGCTCAGCCTCTCGCAGATCATCCTGCTGGTGAACTGGCTGTGGGAAGGCTTTGCCCGGCGCACGGCGGGAGCCCGCTTCAAACAGGCGTTCACCACGCCGGCCAGTGCGGTTTTCCTTTCGTTCTTCGGCCTGCACCTGCTGGGCCTGGCGTGGACCTCCGACCTGAAATGGGGCACCGACCTCTGCCGGATCCTGCTGCCCGTGCTGGTGTTCGGGCTGGTGTTTGCCACCGTGCCGCGGTTCACCGCGAAGGAATTGCGGAACCTGCTGCTGTTGGGTGCATGGAGCGCAACGGCCAGCACCTTGGCTTGCCTGGCGCTGCGCTACCAGGTACTGACCACCGGGCAGTACCGCGAGCTTTCACCGTTCATCAGCCACATCCGCCTGGCACTGATGCTCTGCTTCAGCATCGCGGTTTTCATTTACTACTGGCCCGGCAAGGTCTTGTTGCGTGTGGCGCACGCGGTGGCCGTGGCGTGGTGCCTGTGGTTCCTGGACCAGCTCAGCAGCCTCACCGCACTGCCCGTACTGGCGGGCTTGGCCGTGTATGCGTGGGTGCGCATGATGCGCGGGAAGCGCACCATGTGGCGTAATGCGGCGGCGGTACTGATGGTGGCCGGCATGGCCGCTTGCGCATTCTTCCCGGTAACGGTTTGGCTCAGCCATTCAGTTGATGATCCCGCACAATTGCAGCACCTGGACCGCGCCAGTGCCGGTGGCGAGGTGTACTACCACGACCTGCGCGATCCCCAGTTGGAGAACGGCCACTACGTGTGGATCAACGTGGCGGACAAGGAGCTGAAGCGCACGTGGGAGCGGCGCAGCAAGCTCAGCTTTGACGGCAAGGATGAACTGGGCCAGCCGCTGCGCTCCACATTGATCAGGTACCTGGCCAGCATGAACCTGCGCAAGGACTCCACCGGGGTGGAAGCCTTGGCGCCGGGGGACGTGGAACGCATTGAGCAAGGCGTAACCAGCGTGCGCGAAGGTCGTGAAGGCGCCATGCGCGCACGGTTGGAGCAGGTGCTCTATGAGCTGGACGCCTACCGCACCACCGGCGACCCCAACGGCCATTCGGTAACGATGCGCCTGGAGTTCCAGCGCGCGGGCCTCGGCATCGCGCGGGAGCACTGGCTTGCCGGCGTGGGCACCGGGGATACGCAGCAAGCGTTCAACGCAGCCTACGGGCAGCGGCACAGTGCTTTGCTGCCGCGCTGGCGATTGCGCGCGCACAACGAGTTCCTCACGCTGGCCAT
>JAFDZG010000328.1 GCA_018267065.1 Bacteroidota bacterium | reverse complement strand
GGCCTCCACCTCCTCCATCAGGTGGCTGGTGATGAGCACGGTGGTGCCGGTGCGCTTGATGCCGCGCACCGCGGCCAGCAAGGCCTCGGAACTGAAGGGGTCCAGCCCGGCGGTGGGCTCGTCCAGCACCAGCACGGTGGGCGAGTAGCGGAACGCCAGCACGGCGCTCACCTTCTGGCGCTGCCCGCCGGACAGCGTGCCGAGGCGCTTGTCCATCATACGGTCCACGCCGAGCTCGCGCACCAAGGGGCCATCGCCGCGTTGCAGGTCGCTGCCCCGGATGTCGTCCATCAGGTCGATCAGCTGGCCGATCTTCAGCTCATTGGGGAAGCGTGAGATCTGCGGCATGTGCCCCACCTGGTGACGGTATGCGGGATCGGTGCCGACAGGCTGGCCGTTCACGTGAATGCTGCCGGTGGTGGCACGCACCAGCCCCAGCAGGCATTTGATCATGGTGGTCTTGCCGGAGCCGTTCGGCCCGATCACCGAAACGGCCTCACCCGGCTCAAAGCGCGCGTTGAACTCGCGCAACGCCCACATTTTGCCGTACTTCTTGCCCGTGTTCTCAAAGCTTACGCGTGCCATGCGGCGGTTTCATCAAGGGTTTGTCATCCTCCAGCCCTTCCGGCGTCATGGAGGGGATCAATCGTTCGGCCTGGTCCAGCAGGCCGGTGAGCAGGCTGCGCGAGAGCACCACGGCGTACGGCATGCGCTCGTTCACCATGGCAAAAAGGCTCAGCGGCCTGAATGGCACATCACCCGTCCCGTCACGGTTCAGGTCATAGCCTTTGTAGCGGTCCCAGTAGTTGCCGCTGAACTTGTTGTACTCCGGGTTGCCGTTCGTGGCCAGGTCGAACGTGTTCCCGGTGAAGGTGTTCCGCGTGAAGGTGCATGCCGTGGCATTGGAGAAGAGGCGTATTGCCCAGCCGTTGCTGCCGAACATGTTGCCTTTGGCCTCCATCCGGTTGCAGCCGTCCACCAGCAGCGCCGTTGTGTTGTCCACGAACAGGTTGCTGTCGATGGTCACGTCATTGATCTCCTTCAACAGCAATCCGTATGCGCTTGCGCCACGGTTGCTGATGAAGCGGTTGCGGTGCATGTCCACGTTCTTGCTGTACATCACGGCCACGCCCGCCCCGTTGTGCATGAAGAGGTTGTCCGTGTATTTGTCGCGGTGGCTGAACATGAAGTGCAAACCGTAACGGATGTTGCGCAAGCTGGTGTTGTGCTCAATGTGGCTGTCGGTAACGAACTCGAAATAGATGCCGTCGCGATGGTCGGTGATGGTGTTGCCCTGGATCATGGCACGGGTGCAATGCCAGAGGTGTATCCCGTTGGCCCGGTCGTTGTCCGCCAGGGTTGGGTCGCCATGGATGTTGTTCCGCTCCACCAGCATGTCCCGGCATTCGGAGAAGTGCATGGCGAAGAAGCAGTTCACAAACTCGTTGTCCGCGATGTGCACGCGATCGGCCTTTACCACCTGGATCCCGGCGAAGTCGTTCAGGCTGCTGATCCGGGTCCCGGTGATCCGGAAGCCCTGCACCGTCACGTCCGGCGCGGTGATCATAAGCACATCGCCCTTGCCGCCGCCATCGATCAACGGCTTTCCGATGCCGAGCAGGGTGATCGGCTTGTCAACGGTAATGTTGCCTTCCGCATAGGTGCCTTCCAGCACCCGTATGGTGTCATGTGCCGAGGCGGAGGCAATGGCGACGCCCAACTTCTTGCTCGGCCCGTCGGCGCCAACGGTCCATGTCCTTGCGGACAGCGGCCCTGTGGCCCAGAGCACCAGCAATGGCGCAACAAGGGAGCGCAAGGCCGGCAACCTGTTCATTCGTCCGTAAAGAGCTTTTGCACTCCCTGCCAATCGAGGTCATCCCCGGGGAAGAGCTTCTTGGCCGCCTGGCGGTCGGCATCGGTGGCAAAGGCCGCAACGTTGCCACGCATGGGGCTTTTCAGTGCGGGTGCATGCAGGTAGAACGCCTTGGTGGCATCGATCAATGTGCCCGGGTGCGCAAAATCGGTGACATACCAATGGGCCACTTCCTCCTTCACCAAGTGGCCGTTCCGGCCCGTGAAGGGCACCATGCACTCCGGTGCATCGAAAACGTAGTCACGTCCCTTGGTGGTTTGGATGGCCGCCGCAAACTTGGCGTCCACCACGTTCATGCGGCAATGGGCGCATTCATCGGCACCGTACTTGATCTTCGGTTGGCCCACGGTGCAACCGGCGGCCATGAAGACCAATGCGGCCGTGATCAGCATTTCCTTCATTTCAGTTCTTTGCTGCTTGTTTGTTGCGCGGTCTTTTCCATTCGTAGAGGAACACCATCACCGCGATCGCAATGGAGCCGAAGAGCACGTAGCCGCCCACGTCGGGGAAAGACCACGCCTCAAAGTTAAGGAGCGTCTTGTGGCCGAACAGGGGAGGCTGGTACGCCATGCCTTCGATGCGGATGGCCGCATGGGGATCCAGGTTGTGGCCGTAGTTCCAGCCCCATGAATACATGTCCCACATGGCCCAGATCACAAAGGCAAAAAGGGTGAAGAGCCAGCTGGCCAAGGCCCATCGGCGGCCGATCAACGCAGCCAGCAGCCCCCAGCCCACCAGCAGGCCGATGGCATAGCGCATGATGGCGAACTCGGGGAACATGTCATTGTGGATGGTGGCCATGCCAATGTAGTGGTTCAGGCCGTTGATCTGGTCCACATTGCCGGTGAACCGGTCATGGAAGATCTGCAATACCAGCCCTTCGGGGTACTGCGGCGCAAAGAGGTCGATCCGCCAGATGGGCTGGAAGAGGTTGATCACCATGGCCAGCGCCGCAAAGGCGGTCAGAATGCGGGAGATCGGGCGCATTGGGAACATGAGCCGTTGTTTTATCAGTGTTGGGGAACTGGCTTCGCGCGTTTGGCCGGAAAACGCAGGGGAAAGTAGTGTGGCCGTTGTGGTGTATTGCATTGTTCTTGCCGCCTTTTCATGCTTTTTGGCGGTTATCGGGGAATCAGTTTTGTGGTCCTTTCAATGAAGCGCCCGGCCTTCCACACCGAATTTCAGTGCTTGGGGCCGGGCGTTTCAGTTTCATGTTTTCCTGCGGTCACAGGCCGGCGTCAGCGCTCTTGGTGTTGGCGGTGAGCGGTACTGTGCTGCCTGCGGGCGATACGCGGATGTAGCCCTGCATCTCCTGGTGGAGCGCACTGCAGAAGTCCGTGCAGTAGAACGGCTTCACGCCCACGCTCTGCGGCACCCATTTCAACGTTTGGGTTTCACCCGGCATGATCAGCAGTTCCGCCGTGGGCGCGCCTTTGATGGCGAAGCCGTGCGGTACGTCCCAGTCCTGCTCCAGGTTGGTGACGTGGAAGTATACCTCGTCGCCCATCTTCACGCCTTCGATGTTGTCCGGTGCGAAGTGCGAGCGGATGCAGGTCATGTACACGTGTACCTTGTTGCCTTCACGCACCACCTTGGCTTCCTTCTCGCCCTTGGTGGCGTAGGGGTGCTTGTTGTCCTCGATCTTGAAGAACTTCTTGGAGTTACCCTTCACCAGGTCGGCGGGCAGGGCCTGGGCATAGTGCGGCTCCCCGGTAGTGGGGAAGTCCAGCAAGAGCTCCATTTTGGGGCCGTCGATGCTGTAAAGCTGTGCGCTCTGGGTAAGCTCCGGCCCGGTGGGCAGGTAGCGGTCCTTGGTGATCTTGTTGTAAGCGATCACGTATTTGCCCCACGGCTTTTGGCTGTCGCCGCCGGGCACGCACAGGTGGCCGATGGAGTAGTAGGTGGGCACGCGGTCCACCACTTCCAGGGTCTTCACGTTCCACTTTACGATCTCGCTGCTCACGAACATGGAGCTGTACGCGAAGCCGTTGTTGTCGAACTCGGTGTGCAGGGGTCCCAAGCCCGGCTTTTTCACCTCGCCCTGCAGCACGCTTTCGTACTTCAGCACGGGGATGCCGTCGTAGTCACCTTCAAAGGACTTGTCGGCGATGGCTTTCTGCATCTTCGCAAAGGAGAACACCGGCAGTGTGGCGGCCAGTTTGCCGCTGCCCACGATGAATTCGCCGGTGGGATCCACGTCGCAGCCGTGCGGGCTCTTGGGGCAGGGCATGAAGTAGAGCAGGTCGGTGAGCTCGGCGGGATCGAGCTGCAGCACTTGGTCAACCACCTTGCTGGAGGCCATGTGGGTGGACTCGTCGTAGTGGTTCATGTAGTGCTTGCCGTCGATCATCTTGCCCTTGCCCTCCTTGGCGTACTGCTCGGCCTTCTTCCAGTTCACCGCCATGATGAAGTCCTTGTCGCGCTGGCTGGCGTTCACTTCCAGCAGGTCGTGGGCTTTCTCCGTGTTGTAGGTGCTGAAGAAGAACCAGCCGTCGCTGGGGCCTTTGCCGGCGTGGGCCAGGTCAAAGTCCACCGCCGGGGTCTTGATCTGGAAGGCGATGGCCATGGTGCCGGCCGCCGTGTCCGGCTTCACGAAGCTGATGGTGCTCCTGAAGTTTTCCTTGTAGCTGTCGATGGGCACGTCGCGCTGTGCATCGGTGCCCATGGGCACGCTGAAGCGGGTGCCGGCCACCAGGTATTCGCTGTTCGGGGTGATGAACGGCGAGCTGTGGTTGCCTGCGCTGTTGGGGATCTCAATGATGCTGGCCGTGCGGAAGGTCTTCAGGTCGATCATGGCCACCCGCGGCGTGTTGTTGCCGTTGATGAACATGAACTTCCCGTCCGGCACGCCATTGGTCATCGAGGCTTCCACATGGTGGCTGTCATCCCAGGGAATGAAGCCGTGCGTGGTCATCAGCATGGGCTTGGTCTCTTCGCTGTAGCCCCATCCGTTCTCGGGGTCCACGGAGAACACGGGGATGTCGCGCAGCAACCGCCCGGAAGGCAGGCCGTACACGGACATCTGGCCACTGAAACCGCCGCTGACGAAGTTGTAGAACTCATCATACTTGCCGGGGGCCACGTATACCTTGGACGCTGCATCCCCGGTGACGGCGGTTTTGGTGTTGGTGGGCTTGCAGCCCTGCACCAGCGGAAGCGCAAGGCCCGCTGTGATCACTAAGGGGATCGCTGAATGTGACGGTCTCCTTTTCATGTGGTTTTTGGTTGGTTGTTTTCAGGAACGGCGATCAGGCCGGTTTTTCAGGTTTCAGGGTGCGCATGAACTCGAGCACGTTGCGGGCATCATCCTTGCTCAGGTTCTGGTT
>JAFDZG010000327.1 GCA_018267065.1 Bacteroidota bacterium | reverse complement strand
ACGGACACCATCATCCCGGCACTGATGCTCATTGAGCGCGTGCTGCTGCACGGCATCGAAGAGCTGCGCTGGAGCAGGTATTCGCTCAAGGAAGGAGCTGCAGCGCGCATGTTGAACATGAAAAGAGGCCGCCCTTGATCAGGACGGCCTCCCCGGCAGCGGCTTGCACCGCAACTTTTATTCTTTCACGAAGGAACGCACATATTCCTTGCCGTTCTTCATCAGCACACGCACCAAGTAACGGCCGTGGTCCAGGTCAGCGACGTTCAGCACGGCATCTGCCGCACCAACGCCTTGGTGCATCACCGTACGGCCCGTCATGTCCATGATGTCCAGCCCGTTCATGGGTGCGCCCGCGAAAACGTTCAAGCGGGTGCTTGCTGGTGAAGGATACAGCCGAAGTGCCGCAGCATCCTGCTCAGCAATCCCTGAAGTTGCGTTGCCGAACCCAAGATCATCCACCTTTATGAAGCTGCCCGGCACGGGTGAATCCATGCTTGAGGTCACAACCACATAGGCCGTGTCAGGATCTTCATTTGTTTGGTAGGTGAACGCCACATTGAGCGGATGCCATCCACCGCCCAAGGCACCTGTAACCTGCGCCACGGCAGCACCAACGGTATGGGCGGAGTCATCGCTTGTGCTCCACTTTGACAAGACCACCGCAATCATGCCCCCGTCCCCGGGCTCGATGTCGTACTGCCATTGGCCCGTAAAGGCTTGTGGGCGGCTGGTATAGGCAAACCCGGTGTTGCCCGTTGCATTGTCCCCTACGCTTATGATGCCCGGGATCGCGCCAAATGCCGATCCCTGGGTGGTTACTGTGGCATAGTAGCTCCCCACTGCGCCCGGAGATCCTTGGGCGCATGAAGGCTGTCCACCTTCCAAGGTGGTCAGTGCATTGAAGGTGATCCAGCCCACGGGATCTTGGTAGTTGGCCCCGGAGGGTGTGACCCAATTTTCAAAGCCCCCATTGGGAATTTGCGCGGTGGCGGAAACAAGAAGGCCACCCATTGCCAGGCTTGTAAGGAGTATGCGTGTTTTCATCGGTGCATCCGTTTTGGATGCACGAAGTTGGCGCATTTGGGGGCGCTTGGTCAACTGTT
Organism: Bacteroidota bacterium; assembly: GCA_018267065.1. Lineage (GTDB taxonomy): Bacteria > Bacteroidota > Bacteroidia > Flavobacteriales_F > PHOS-HE28 > PHOS-HE28. Next base: position 10,168 of record JAFDZG010000327.1, on the reverse strand, counting down.
CACGAAATTTTTATGACGAACCCGGAAATGCCCCAGGCGCCGTTTAATACCTGCTGTGCTTCACGCTGTAGCGGAAGTACACCCACATGCCGATGGCCAGCCAGACCACCAACCGCAGCCAGGTGTCCCAGGGCAAGGCGGCCATCATGGCGCCGCATACCACTACGCCCAAGATGGGCACCAAGGGCACCAACGGCGTACGGAAAGCCCGCGGTGCATCGGGCATTTTCCTGCGCATGATCATTACGCCGATGCTCACCAGGATGAACGCCAGGAGGGTTCCAATGCTGGTCATTTCACCCACCACCTTGCCCGGCACCAAGGCGGCGAACAAGCTTACGAACACCATGAAAAGCAGGTTGCTCTTGAACGGCGTGCGGTATTTGGGGTGCACATCGCTGAACACCTTGGGCAGCAGCCCATCGTGGCTCATGCTGTAAAATACGCGGCTCTGGCCCAGCAGCATCACCAGGATCACCGACGAATAGCCTGCCAGGATGGCGATGATCACCCCCTGCTGCAACCAGATATAAGGCGTATGGGCAATGGCCGTGGCCACCGGGGCCAGTTTATCATGCGTGCCGCCGAACTCCGTGTAGGGAGCCAACCCGGTCATCACGTGGCCGAAAAGCACGTACAGAATGGTGCAGATCAACAGGGAACCGAGAATGCCGATGGGCATGTTGCGCGCCGGGTTCTTGGCTTCCTGTGCGGCGGTGCTCACCGCATCGAAACCGATATAGGCAAAGAAGATGATCCCCGCCCCTTGCAGCACGCCGCTCCAACCGAAGTGACCGAAGGTGCCCGTATTTTCAGGAATGTAGGGCGTGAGGTTTGCCGGGTTGATGTAGGACCAGCCCAAGGCGATGAACAGCAGGACCACCGCCACCTTCAGCACCACGATCACGGAGTTGACCCCCGCGCTTTCGCGGGTACCGCGGGCCAACAGCAGTGACATGCAGACCACGATAAATACGGCGGGGAGGTTGATAATGCCCCCCTCAAACGGCCCGGCCATGAGTTCCGTGGGGATGTGCATGCCGTGCATCTGCAGCAATTTGTTCAAGTACTGGCTCCAGGAGATGGACACCATGGCAGCCCCCACGGCATATTCCAGCACCAGGTCCCAACCGATGATCCAGGCCCAGATGCGGCCCATGGTGGCATAGCTGTACGTGTAGGCACTGCCCGCAATGGGGATCATGCTGGCGAACTCGGCATAGCAAAGACCCGCAAAGGCACAGCCAATGGCGCTGATAATGAACGATAGCGTGACCGCCGGGCCCGCATGCTCGGCGGCCACCACGCCCGTAAGCGAAAACAGGCCCGCACCGATGATGGCGCCTATTCCAAGGGCCACCAAGCTACCCGCCCCCAACCTGCGCACCAAGGTGCCTTCCCCTTGGTCTCCGGCTTCCTTCAACAAGGTTTCCAGCGGTTTCCTGTGGTAATGGTCGCTCATGCTGCGGATCGGGTTGGCCGCTAAGCTAACAGGTTCGGCAAACCGGGCCGGATACCGGTGACGGGAGTTAGTCCAAGGGGGGCGTGTTAAAAGATCCACATGGTCCACACATCGGTTTTCCGATAACTGAAAATTTCGGTGCGAAACGGCTTCGGCTGTTGCCGACGCCTTAAAAACATTCGCAGCATTTTCAAGATGAAAACCTTGTTGATCGCCGCCGCACTTGGAGCCAGCATGCTCACCGCCACCGCCGCGATGGCGGGCACCCCGCAAACCCCGGCCACCCAGCAGCCGGCCACCAAGAAAAAGGCCGAAGCCAAGCCGGAGCATACCATCAAGAAGGAAGCGCCCAAGGAGAACAAGGGCCATGTCGCCACCAAGGCCAAGGCGCATGAAGAGCATAAAAGCGAAATGAAGGCCACACCCGCCACCCATAGGGAGGCAGAGAAGAAGGAGACCAAAAAAGCTGAGCCGGCGAAGTGATCGGGGCAGCAAACAAGGGAAGAAGGCCGGCCGCGCAAGTGGTCGGCCTTTTTCCATTTTCCTCCGCGGCGAACGGTGCCGGAGTACATTCGCCGCCCGGATGAACGGAGCCTCATCCTCTTCGGCCTTTGCACAGCGCACGGTGATCTCCGTGCTGGTCGCCATCAGTGCCTCGCACATGTTGAACGACATTGTGCAATCGCTGATCCCGGCGATCTATCCCATCGTGAAGGACAAGTTCGGGCTGAGCTTCACTCAGATCGGCCTGATCACGCTGTGCTTTCAGATGACCGCTTCCATCCTGCAGCCATTTGTGGGCCGATTTACCGACAAACGGCCACAGCCCTACTCGCTGATGGTGGGCATGTGCTTTACCATGGCGGGCATTTTGGCCCTTTGGCGCGCCAACAGTTTTGCGGCCATCCTGCTGGCGGTAATGCTTGTGGGCATGGGTTCCTCCATTTTCCATCCCGAGTCCTCGCGGATCGCCCATGCGGCCTCCGGCGGAAAACGCGGCCTGGCCCAAAGCGTGTTCCAACTGGGCGGAACGTTCGGCTCCTCGCTTGGTCCCTTGCTGGCGGCCCTCATCGTAGTTCCCTTCGGTCTCCACAGCCTTGGCTGGTTCGTGGTCATTCCGTTCATTGGCATCCTGGTACTGCAACGCGTGGGGAAGTGGTACAAGCGCACTTCGGCCATCCGCGCCCGGCGGCCCGCCAAACCTGCGGTTCCGCACAACATTTCCCGCGCCACCGTGCGCCGTTCCATCGTGATCCTGCTCATACTGGTTTTCTCCAAGCAGTTTTACTTGGCCAGCATGGGCAGCTACTACACCTTCTACCTCATGGGGCGTTTCGGGCTTTCCGTGCAGGACGCCCAGATCCACCTGTTCATCTTCCTGCTGGCCGCAGCCTTGGGCACCTACCTCGGTGGCCCCATCGGCGACCGTTACGGGCGCAAATACGTGATCTGGTTCTCCATTCTCGGCTCCGCACCGTTCACGTTGATGCTTCCGCATGCCGGTTTGGAATGGACCGGGATCTTGGCGGCCATCATCGCACTGGTGATCTCCTCCGCCTTTTCGGCCATCGTGGTATATGCACAGGAGCTGGTGCCGGGCAAGCTGGGCATGGTGAGCGGGTTGTTCTATGGCTTTGCCTTCGGCATGGCGGGCATCGGCTCCGCATTGTTGGGCACCTTGGCGGACCATACCAGCATCAATTTCGTGTTCCAAGTGTGCGCCTTCCTGCCTTTGATCGGCCTGATAGCCGGCTTTTTGCCACGCCTGCACCTGCACCAACCGCCAACTCAATCCACTGGTGCCGGTAAATAGCAGGCGGCACTTCTCCCCCATCTTTGCCACATGGCCAAGATCTTGATCATCGACGACGAAAAGGCGATCCGCACCGCGCTCCGTGACATCCTGGAGCACGAAAAGCACAAAGTGGAAGAAGCGGAGGACGGTGCCTCCGGACTGGAAAAGGCCAAGAAGGGCGGCTTTGACGTGGTGCTGTGCGACATCAAGATGCCCAAGATGGACGGCATGGAGGTACTGGATCGCCTGATGGCGCACGATGACTCCATTCCCATGATCATGATAAGCGGCCATGGCACCATTGATACGGCCGTGGAAGCCATCAAGAAGGGTGCCTTCGATTTCATCCAGAAGCCACCGGACCTGAACAGGATCTTGGTGACCTTGCGGAACGCGCTGGAACGCGGTTCCCTGGTGCAGGAAACGAAAGTGTTGCGCCAGAAAGTGCAGAAAACGAAAGCCGACGGCAACATGGTGGGTTCCAGCAAAGCGCTGGAAGCCATCCGCGAAATGGTGGAAAAGGTGGCCCCGAGCGATGCCCGCGTATTGATCACCGGCGGGAACGGGGCCGGCAAGGAAGGCGTGGCCCGGATGCTGCACGAGAAGAGCGCACGGAAATCCGGCCCCTTCATTGAGGTGAATTGCGCCGCCATTCCAGGGGAATTGATCGAAAGCGAGCTTTTCGGCCATGAAAAGGGGGCTTTCACCAGCGCCATCGCCCAGCGCAAGGGGAAATTCGAGCTGGCCGACGGCGGCACGCTGTTCCTGGACGAGATCGGCGACATGAGCTTAGCGGCACAGGCCAAGGTGCTGCGCGCCCTGCAGGAAAACCGCATCACCCGGGTGGGCGGTGACAAGGAAATCAAAGTAAACCCGCGCGTCATTGCGGCCACCAACAAGGACCTCCGCAAGGAAATTGCGGAAGGAAGGTTCCGCGAGGACCTGTTCCACCGGCTGAGCGTGATCCCCATCCATGTACCGGACTTGAGGGACCGTAAGGAAGACATCCCCGAACTGGTGGAGCATTTTATCCGGCTGGTTTGCGCCGAACAGGGCACCGCCCCGAAAAAAATCAGCGTTAAAGCCGTGCAGGAATTGCAAAAACTGCCTTGGACGGGCAATGTGCGCGAGCTGCGCAACGTGGTGGAACGCTTAGTGATCTTGGGCGGGCAGGAGATCAGCGATGCGGATGTGAAGCGGTTCGCGGGAAATTGACCGCATTAGGGGCCGGAACCCTTCATTCTGAACAACGGCCGGTTAACATTACTTTCAGTCTTTTAGCTGCCTTTTGAGGCAACCCTGAGCATCCGGGGCCGTCTCAACCATGGACGGCAAGCCCGATCCACTGGGGGGACCAAAACCTGACTGCAATGACCATCCTGCACCAAATCTACCAGTCGCTGTATAACCACTTCGGGGACAGCATGTTCTACATCCTCGGCTTCATGTTCGTGCTCTCCGCCGTTGCTTTTTGGCGGTTGTACGAAAAGGCGGACCAGCCCGGCGTGGCAGCCATTGTCCCGTTCTGGAACATGCTCGTGTTCATGAAGATCATCGGCAGGCCCGTATGGCACATCCTGCTGTTTTTGATCCCGGTGTACGGCCAACTGTACTTGGTCCCCAAGGTTTGGATCGAGCTTTGCCAGAGCTTCGGCAAGCGTACCGTATTGGACTATGTGCTGGTGATCTTGCTCAATGGCCTGTACATCTTCAACCTCGGCATGAGCTACGACACGGTGTACGTGGGGCCTGCCTACGGGAACCCCGACTTGGGCACCACCCATGCGGCGGACCACAGCCCGAGCCTAGCCTAAGACTGTTTCTGCCTTTTTCAGTGCCCGTGGCAGCCCGTCGGGATCCTTGCCGCCTGCGGTGGCATAGAAGGGCTGGCCACCACCTCCGCCTTTGATCTCCGCTGCGAGTGCCTTGATCACCTGCGGCGCTGCATGCCCCTTGGCGATCACATCGGCCCCGGCCATCACCGCGAGCAGGGCCTTGTCGCCCTGGCGGGCACCCAGCACCAGCAACAGGTCGGGGTTGGCATCCTTGAGGCGGAAAGCGAGGTCGCGCATGCCGTTGGCATCGAGGTCCACTTCCTCGGCCACTACGCGGAAGCCGTTCACTGACTTTGCGTTTGACAAGATGGTTTGCTGCAACCGGGCCACGCGCTCGTGCGCGGCCTTCTCCAATTCCTTGGCCAACGCGGCGTTCTGCTCCAGCAAATGCTTCACGGCAGCAGTGATGTCGGCAGGATGCTTCAGCAGGGCCTGCAAAGATTCCAGCGTGTTCAAGCGCTCCTGCACGTATTGCTCGGCGGCTTCGCTGGTGATGGCCTCGATGCGGCGGATGCCTGCGGCCAGCGCGCCTTCGTACACGATCCGCACAGGGCCGATCTCGCCCGTGCGCGGGGCATGAGTGCCGCCGCAGAGCTCCACGCTTTCGCCGAACTTGATCACGCGCACGCGGTCGCCGTATTTCTCACCGAACAAGGCCATGGCACCCATGGCACGGGCCTCGCCGATCGGGGTGTCGCGGAATTCCTCCAAGGGCAGGTCGGCCTGCACGGCTGCCTTCACTTCGGCCTCCACGCGGGCCAGTTCCTCCGGGGTGATCTTGGCGAAGTGCGAGATGTCGAAGCGCAGCCGGTCCGGCGCCACCAGCGAGCCTTTCTGCTCCACGTGGGTGCCCAGCACGTGGCGCAGGGCATGGTGCAGCAGGTGCGTGGCGCTGTGGTTGCGGCGCGTGAGCTTGCGGCGGTGGCCGTCCACGCGGGCTTTCAGCGGGGCCTCGGGGCGTGGCGGCAATGACTTGCAGAAGTGAACGATCAACTGGTTTTCGCGGCGGGTGTCCAGTACGGGCACCTGCACGCCGTCCTGCTCCAACCAACCCTGATCGCCCACCTGGCCGCCGCCCTCGGCGTAGAACGGCGTGCGGTCCAGCACCACCTGGAAGTGGTCGCCGGTCTTGTCCTTCACTTTCCGCCAGCGCAGGATCCGGGCCTCCGTTTCCAGTGCGTCATAGCCCACGAATGCCGTGGTGCCCTGGGCCATCCCGGCATCCACCGGGACGGTCCAATCGCCCGCCGTGATGGCCGTGGCGGCGCGTGAGCGGTCCTTCTGCTTGGCGAGTTCGCGCTCGAAGCCCGGCATGTCCACATCCATGCCGTGTTCGCGGGCCATTAGTTGCGTGAGGTCGATGGGGAAGCCGAAGGTGTCGAAGAGTTCAAACGCTTTGGTCCCGTCCAACGTGCCTTGGCTTTCGGCCACTAACTGTTCCAGTCGCTTGGTGCCGGTCTCCAACGTGCGCAGAAACGCCTTCTCCTCTTCCAGGACCACGCTCGCGATCAATTGTTGCTGCTTCCGCAACTCCGGAAATTGATCACCCATCTGCGCCACTAACCCCGCTACCAATTCGTTGATGAACGGCTCGTGCAGGCCGAGAAAGCTGTAGCCGTAGCGCACCGCACGGCGCAGGATGCGGCGGATCACATAGCCCGCGCCCGTGTTGGAGGGAAGCTGCCCGTCGGCAATGGCGAACGCGATGGCCCGCAGGTGGTCGGCCACCACGCGCATGGCAATGTCGGCCTTGGTTTCCTGGCCGTAGGTTTTCCCGCAGGCCTTGGCCAACGCCTGGATCAGGGGCTGGAAGACGTCGGTGTCGTAGTTGCTCTGCTTGCCCTGCAGTACCATGCACAGGCGCTCGAAGCCCATGCCGGTGTCCACGTGTTTCGCGGGCAGCGCATGCAGGGAGCCGTCGGCCTTGCGCTCGAACTGCATGAACACGTTGTTCCAGATCTCGATCACCTGCGGGTGGTCGTTGTTCACGAAGTCGCGGCCCGGGGCCTTGGCGCGCTCCGCAGACGTGCGGATGTCCACGTGGATCTCCGTGCAGGGGCCGCAGGGGCCGGTGTCGCCCATTTCCCAGAAGTTGTCCTTGCGGCCAAAGGGCAGCACCCGCTCCGCAGGCAGGTATTGCAGCCAGAGGTCACGTGTTTCGATGTCGGCCTCCAGCTTGTCGGCCTTGTCGCCGCCGAAGTAGGTCACATAAATGTCCGCCTTCGGGATCTTGTAGGTATCCACCAGCAATTCCCACGCCCACTGGATGGCTTCCTTCTTGAAGTAGTCGCCGAAGCTCCAGTTGCCGAGCATCTCGAACATCGTGTGGTGGTACGTGTCGATGCCCACTTCCTCCAGGTCGTTGTGCTTGCCGGAAACGCGCAGGCACTTCTGCGTGTCGGCGATGCGGGGTTGCGTTACCGGCCTGTTGCCCAGGAAGAGGTCCTTGAACTGGTTCATCCCCGCGTTGGTGAACATGAGCGTGGGATCATCCTTCACCACCATGGGCGCGCTGGGCACAATGGCGTGGCCGTGCTTGGCGAAATGGTCGAGGAAGGCTTGGCGGATCTCGCGGGAGGAAGGCATTTGGAAAGCTGCCGAACACCTAAGGGGGAAGGGCGGCGCGAATTTAGGGAGCAGGGGCAGTGGGAAGTTGGCAGTTGGCAGTGGGCAGACGGCGGTGGATCCCGCTGCCGGCTCAGGGCCATCGGGCATGGCGCCTGCAACGGGCGGTTGAATTTGACGTTTCGACTGGTTGTTGGTTGAAAGTTGTTGGTTGTCAGGACCGATCCAACGCGTTCTCAAGGTACTCCGCAGTTCAGAGGGTGCAACCCTAAAAAGCGGGCGTAGGTTCAAACGCAACAAATTGGCCACCGCGCGCCGTTTGCCGGGTCAACCCTAACAACTGACAACGAACAACTGATCCAGATCGCAGGCTCAACGGGCGGTTCAGGCCCGATGGCCCTGACTGCCGACTGCCCCTGCCGCCTGCCCGCGCTATTTTTGCGCCCCCTCCCATGGCCGAGCACAAATACCGGTTCAACCCCAACACGCTCAACTTTGAGCGGATCCGCACCACGGGTTGGAAAAAGGTGAAGCGCGCCGCGTTGGCACTTGCCCCGGGACTGCTGTTGGGGGTGATCGGCATCTTCCTCGCCTTCCAGTTCATCGATTCGCCCAAGGAGGCCACGCTGCGCCGCGAGAACCAGCAGTTGCTGGTGGAATACGAATTGGTGAACAAGCAGATGGCGGAAATGGAGAACGTGCTGGGCGACATTGAGCGGCGCGACGACAACGTGTACCGCGTGATATTTGAGGCGGACCCCATTCCGGCCAGCGTGCGCATGGCGGGCATCGGCGGGGTGAACCGCTACAAGGACCTGGAAGGATTCGCCAACAGCAACTTGGTGATCGGCACGCGCAAGCGGCTGGATGCGATCACCAAGCGCATGTACGTACAAAGTTTGTCGCTGGATGAAGTGGGATCCTTGGTGATGCGCAAGCAGGACCTGTTGGCCAGCATCCCCTCGGTGGAACCCATCCCCTCGGATGAAACCCGCGTCAGTTCGGGTTTCGGCGAGCGGATCCATCCGATCTACAAGATTGAAAAGCCGCACAACGGATTGGACTTCACCAGCCCGGTGGGCACCAAGATCCACGCCACCGGTGATGGCACGGTGGAGTTTGCCGGCTATAACACCAGTGGTTACGGCTACCACGTGATCCTGGATCATGGCTTTGGCTACGAGACACTCTACGGGCACATGTCCGCCGTGGACGTGCGCCGGGGCCAAAAGGTGAAGCGCGGCGACGTGATCGGCGAGGTGGGCAGCACCGGCCTGAGCACCGGGCCCCACTTGCATTACGAAGTGCACAAGGACGGCGTGGCCGTGGACCCGGTGAACTTCCTCTTCAACAGCCTTACGCCGGAGGAATACGCCAAGATGGTGGAAGTGGCAGGCAACGCGGGGCAGTCCATGGATTAGGGCGGAGGGCGTAGTTGTTAGTTGTCAGTTGTCAGGGCGGCACTACGAAATACCTTCTACGAAGGTTGGACCCAGCGCCCAGGGAGTGGATGTTGGGATTCCCGTCGATACCGATCACCAGGGCAAACGCACCAAAATTCAAGGATCCCTATCATCCATTTGAAGCCCAAGGATTTGAGATTAGCCCTTCGGCTCCGCTCAGGGCAGTTTACGTTTTGTAAGCAGGCTTTAACTGTACACTGCCCTGAGCATTAGCGAAGCGGCACTCCACAGCGTGCGCAGCATGCGAGGAGCCGAAGGGCCAACACCGCATACGATCGGTGTTCATCGACGGATGTTGTACATCCCTCTGCGGCATGCGGTCCCATGGTGGCACTTTAGATGCGTTTGCCCCATACCGATCACCATCCCACAAGATCACCCATCCTATCTTCGCGGTGATGCCGTTGAAGGAGAAGACCATTGAACGGATGTACTGGAGCATCGGCGAGGTGGCCGATGACCTGGGCGTGAACACTTCGCTGCTGCGCTACTGGGAAAAGGAGTTCGGCACGCTGCGGCCCAAGCGCACCAACAAAGGCGAGCGGCTCTATACCAAGGACGACATTGAGCAGTTGCGCAAGATCCAACACTTGGTGAAGGACAAGGGCTTTACACTGCAGGGCGCCAAGGGGCAGTTGCGCAGTGCTGAACCGGTGGACGTTCCTGATGCTTCTCCATCGGCGGCTTTTCCGGTGGAGGAAGTGCGTTCACGGCTGCAGCGTATCCGGGCGCGTTTGGTCGAGCTGCGGGAGGTTGGTTGTTAGTTGTTAGTTGTTAGTTGTTAGTTGTTAGTTGTTAGTTGTTAGTTGTTAGTTGTTAGTTGTTAGTTGTTAGTTGTTAGTTGTCAGTTGTCAGTTGTTAGTTGTCAGTTGTTAGTTGTACCGCATCGGTTGTCCTCGGTCGCTTGCGCGCCTGACAACTAACAACCAACAACCAACAATTACCTCTTCAAAAGGACCCGGCCCACGTAATCCGCAATGCCTTCCTCCAGCGTGTGGAACGGCTTGCCATAGCCGATACCGCGCAATTTGGCCATTTCCGCCTCGGT
>JAFDZG010000326.1 GCA_018267065.1 Bacteroidota bacterium | reverse complement strand
TCGCCCACTTTCAGCCCGCTGAAGAGCTTCACGGCGTTGGGGTCGCGGGTTACGCAGCCGCTCACGGTGATGCCCCCGATGGTGTATTCCTTCGGGTAGCTGTAGTCCATCTTGGGCACGTCCAGTTGCTGGGCGAAGGCACCGCTGCCCAAGGCCAGCAGGCAGAGCAATGCGGCGAACGGCCGGCAGGCGCGGAAGGTCGGTATCAAGGCCATCAAGGGGTGGTCACTTGTTCACGGGTAAGGCCGAAGCGGCGTTCGCGGTGCTGGAAGTCCAAGATGGCCTGGAAGAGGTGTTGCTTTTGGAAATCCGGCCAAAGCACGGGCGTGAACCAAAGCTCGGCGTAGGCGATCTCCCAGAGCAGGAAGTTGCTGATGCGCTGCTCGCCGCTGGTGCGGATCAACAGGTCAGGGTCCGGCAGGCCATGGGTGCTGAGGCGCTGGTCGATCAAGGCTTCGTTCACCGCGAAGGTTTGCAGGCGCCCTTCGCGGATGTCCGTGGCGATGCTGCGCACCATGCGCAGGATGTCCCAGCGGGCACTGTAGCTCAGGGCCAGGGTCAGCGTGATGCGGCTGTTGCCCTTGGTGCGTTCCATGGCCTTGGTGAGGGCCGTGCGGCAGGTGCCCGGCAAGCTGTCGGTATCGCCGATGGTGTGCAGGCGCACGCCGTTGCGGTCCAATTCATCCACCTCGTTGGCCAAGGTGTTCACCAACAGCTCCATCAGCGCGTCCACCTCGGCTTTGGGCCGGTTCCAGTTTTCCGTGCTGAAGGCGTAGAGGGTCAGGTATTTCACCCCGGCCTCGGTGGCGGCGGTCAGGGTGTCGCGGATGGGGCGCACGCCATTGAGGTGCCCGCTGATGCGGTGTTCGCCCTGCTGCTCGGCCCAGCGGCCGTTGCCGTCCATGATCACGGCGATGTGCGCGGGCACGCGGGCCGGGTCTATTTGTGCCAGCAAATGCCTATCGGTGGGGGAGGTGGTTTCTTTCACGGGGCTGCGAAGGTCGCAATTCGGGGCGATCCGTGGATGCCCGGCTGCCGAAGCATTGTTAACGGACCGAAAGCAGGGTTTCAGGCATGCCGGATGCCCGGTTCATCGCTTCTTTTTCTGCCAGATGGCATCACACTCCGTGAACTTGGTGAGCAACAACGACACGGTGATCCCGGTGTACTGGTACCAGTCCCGGGTTTGGCTGTCGCCGCGCGCGCGGCCCGTGTTCAGCCCGGTGGTGCGCAAAGGGCTGGGGTCCGCCAGCAGCGCGGTGAGCGGGCCCGCCTGCTCCAGCAGGGCCGCATTGTCCATGTAGGTGCTGCCCACATCGTCCAAGTAGTCCGTGTAGGTGCGCCGCAGGCCCCATTCCAGGTCCAGGTCCACCCGCTTGGTAAGGGCGAACTTGAAGCCGAAACCGAAGGGGATGCAGATCTGGTTCAGGCTGTAGCCCTTGCCACCGCCGATGTTCTGGCCTTCCGTACCAAGCGGTTGCAGGTCATACCAAGTGTCATCGAGCAAATTTTGCGGGTTGAAATGGTAGTAGGCCAGCCCGCCGAAAACGAAGGGCGTCCAGGTGCGGCTGTCCTTGGCCAGTCCGCGGTACTTGAAAAAATTGATCTCCAGCAGGGCCGAAGCCTCGAAGATCACCGAGCGGAAGCCCAAGTTGCGCAGCTGTTGCAGCGGGTCCTTGGATTCAAAGTCCCAGGCTTCCACCTTGCCGTACAGCCCTTGCAGGCGGAAAGCATAGCGCTCGTTGAAATTATAGCGATACATAATTCCGCCCGCCAGGTGTGTGTGCTTGGGGTAGTAGCGGGTGGGGTTGAGGTCACCGATGTAGAAGGTGGTGCCGCCGGTGAGGCCCAACTCACTGACCTGCGCCCGGGCCGGCAGGGCCAGCAATAGCGGCAGCAGGTAAAGCAGGCGGATTTTCCTCATCGGGTTGAAGAACGGCGGGGCGGCGCGATCCGTGCGTGGATGGTGCGAAATTAGGGGTGGCTCCTGCAGGATCGTTGCTTGCTTAGGTAGGGTTATGCACAACACAGCCCATGAGGGAGTACAAGTTCATGGACAACTACGGATCGAACCCTGAATTGGGCGGGTATCCTTGGGCGCGAGTTTGGAGGCCCCGGTGGAAAAACTGAGGGTGAACATGGAGCAGTGCAAAATGGCAATGTGCCAGTCTGTTCCAAAGGGCTTCAGTTTTACCCCTGCCCACGCTCCAACAGGGCGAGGAGCCGCTTGTTCATATCCTGTAGCTCCTTGATGTGCGCTTCGAAGCGGTCCAGCAATGGTTGCATGATCTCTTGGGGGAATTGCTGAACCAACTGATGGTTGTACCAGCCATTGGATCCACCGCTATTGTGGCCAATGTGGAATACCACGGAATCGGGTGAAAGCAATTCCTCCACCGGCACCTCCAAAATCTCTGCGATTTTCCCCAATCGCTCCACGTCCATCTTGATCTCACCCTTTTCCAAGCGGCTGTATGTGCTCTGTGAAATGTTGAGACGCTCGGCCATATCCTCATCGCGCAGCCGGCGCAGTTCACGGAAGTGGCGGATCTTTTCGTGGATCATGATGGATGGGTTTGGCAGGGGTCCGAAACTAATGCAGGAATTGCAATCACTTATGCAGGAAAAGGGTTGGATATGCGGAAAGCAGGTGTTCGGTTTGTGACGGGGAAAGTTGCGATCCATCACAAGAACACCATATTGACATGAACCTGTACATTGTCTCCACAACACGTGTTGCTCGTCGAAGCTTGCCTCGTAGGTGGCCTGTTTCCTCCATTGTCGCGGTTCTGGCTGGGTTGATGGTGACAGGCGCTGCCCTTGCAGCCCCCGACTTGGAGTTATCCTTGGTGGCCAGCAACTACAACGGGTACAACATCAGTTGCTTCGGCATGAAGGATGGCGGCATCGACCTCACGGTGACCGGAGGGACCACACCTTACCACTATGAATGGAGCAATGGCGCCACCACACAGGATATATCCCAATTGGCGGCAGGCTATTACAAGGTGCAGGTGGTCGATGCGAACAATGAAATCGCCACGGCGGAGATCACCTTGGAACAACCGCTACCCATGAAATTGGACGTGGACGTATATGAATACCCGAACGGCTACAACGTGAGCTGCTATGGCTGTTACAATGGCAATGCTTCCGTGGTGGTGATAGGCGGGGCAGCACCTTTCACCATTTCGTGGAGCGACGGCCCCATAGCGCCCAATCGTTACAACCTTGGCCCCAAGGATTACAAGATCACCGTTGTAGATGCCAATGGCTGCGAGGGTGCCTCCGCCACCATCTTGTTGCGCGGCCCCGAACGAAGTGATTGGAGCATGACCGGCAACGCAAACACCTTTCCGGGCCAGCAGTATTTGGGAACACCGGATAACAAAGACCTTGTGGTGAAGACCAATGGAACAGAGCGACTCAGATTGACTGCTGATGGGAAGGTACAGATAGCCGGACTGAACACTGGTGGCATCCTAAAAGCTGGTCCGGATGGAAGTGTCTCCACCGTGCAGGACGATGACACCCCACAACCCTTGGATCCGCTCCCTTACTGGAGCACACATGGCAACTATACCAACACCACGAATGAATTCAATGAGGTATTGGGAACCCGGGATGCAACGCCGCTTAAGGTAATCACGGACAATGTGGAAAAGATGCGGTTGACCTCCACTGGGCGCCTTGGTCTTGGCACCACGCTTCCATTGCAGAAATTCGAAGTACACCACACGGATATTAGGGGCGGCATGCTTCTCGGCAACGACCTTCCTGGCAATGCGCACAGCGAGATCCGCTTCAATCAAGGAGCCACTGAAAGGTGGGGGTTGGGTTGTGACCTGGCAGCGCTTGGCGACCAGGACTTCTTCCTATGGGATGATGTGGCCGGTGAGGTCCGCATGTATGTGGATGAAAACGGGAAAGTGGGCTTGGGCACAACGCTCCCCAAGGGGAACTTCCATGTGCGCAGCCCCGGGCCTACCAAGGCGGTTGTGTCCGCCAGTAATTCAGAGATCGCCGAAACCTGGGTGTACAACAATGACTTCGGATACGGCCTCCGGGTTGATCCGGGAGGAAGGGGCCGGATCATGTATGACTTCAATACCCCCGAAACGGCGATCAGTCTCACCAGATACGGCAAAGTCGGAATAGGAGTGGACCCTCCGGATGACAACAATTCCATCTATAAACTATATGTCGATCAAGGAATTGTTTGCCGCGACGTAAAGGTGACCATTGAACAGTTCCAAGACCGTGTGTTTACCCGGGACTATGACTTGATGTCCATGTCCGACTTGCGCAATTTCCTGAACAAGCAGGGGCACCTGCCCAACATGCCCAAGGGCAGCGATGTGGAGGCCGCCGGCGGGATGGAAGTGGGCGACCTGCAAATGCGGTTACTGCGCACCGTGGAGGAACAGGCGCTTTACATCTTGCAGTTGGAAGAGCGGTTGAAGTTGGTGGAAGCCAAGTTGAACCATTGAACAACAAGCGCAATGAAGCTGCCGCACCTTGGTTGCTTGTTTTGGACATTCGCCGCCACAGCTGCGGGGCACGCGCAATTTGTTACCTTGGAAGGCAAGAAATTCATGTCTGGTGGGCAAGAATTCTATCCGGTGGCCATGAACTACAGCGTCCTGTTGACCCGGAGCAATTCCGTACAAGGCCAGCCGTCCCCTGCGCAGATTTATTATGCTCCGGATGCCTCTTTTGGACCATCGCGTGACTTCGATTGTCTGGGGGAAACCAACTGCCGGGATCGTTTGCTCACCGATTTTCAGAAAGTCCGGAGCATGGGGTTCAACACAGTTCGAATTACGGGATGCCTTGCTGTCCGGTACCGCGATACCCCTGAATATGGAAATGACGAGCGACGATTCAATCTGGAAATTTACCGGAACCCGATCCAATCTGATGGGAACCACGATGCGGGTCATGTCACTGTGGATATGGAACAAGGGATGGACGGACCCTATTCCCAGCGCCTGTTCGACCTGATTAACGGTGTGCTTGACGTGGCCCAGGAGGCGGACCTGAAGGTAATCCTCCTGGTGGCGGGTCCAGGCGGCCGGAAGCCGGTGGAAAACCGCCGCTACATGTACGAGACCTTCGACCAACAGGCAGTGGATGATTATGCCAACTACCTGGCCCACTTGGCTACTGCCATGCAGGGCCACCCGGCCTTGCTTGCCTACGACTTGTTCAATGAGCCGCAATTCAACTCGCTTGAATACCAGCAGTGCAGTCTGCCCGACCCCAATGCGCAACTCGGGGAGGTCCGTATCTGCGGGGACAAATGGCACAAGGAGGACATCTGCTCCTTTACGGACCAATGGTACACGGCCATCAAGCAGCACGATCCAGACCATCTGGTAACCTTGGGTGGCTTGGGGCTTTACGAACTGGAGGTATGGGACATGGGTGCCTTGCACCTGGATTTTTACTCGCTGCACATATACCCTTATCCTGATTATCGCGGAAACTGGAGCGATCCGCAGAGCCGTGCCCGGTTGCAGGCGGAGTTCTATTGGTTCAGTCAAACGTGCCCCATGCCGTGGATCATCGGCGAGATCGGGTACAGCGCCAATGATGACGAGCATCCACCACATACCGGCATGGGCCCGCAATACCACCAGTATCCCTACATGGACGGCACCGAGGCCGACCAGGCTGATTTTGTGCAATGGAGCCTGGACATCACCCGCCAATACGGAGGCTCAGGCTGGTCATGGTGGTACTTCCAGGAATTTCGTTGGTGGGACTTCTACTATCCGCTCAACACCACGGATAATGTTGGGCCGGCATACAAGCACTATGACCTCATGCGCGGCATCTACTACGCCCTGCTGAAGCCGGGCGATGCCAACAACGACTACTACGACAAGCTGGCCGTGCCCGTGGTGCAGAACTACAGCCCCGCGCCCATGCCCGAAACGCCTGCCCCCCCACCGGCCAATTACTACAATTGGGACAACCTGCCGGGGGATGTGTTAACCACGGGCACTGTGGTGGATGATGCCACAGGGATCCCCATCCCTAATGCCAATGTGCGGTATTGGGTCCGGGCAGCGGATGATCCTGTGAACCCTCCGGACAACCCCGATAATAAGCCTTATGAAAGCGCCCATTCTGATGTGACGGATGGAAATGGGAGCTTTACGATCCATCGTGAGCCCCCCTTGCAAGGATTTGCTACCCCGGACATCTACCAGCTTATCGTGGTGGGCCTGGGCACCAATTCCATCGGGCGTGGGGAATGGTCCGGGAACAGCATACCGGCCAGCTATGCCTACGCCCTGCACCGCAACCCGTTCGTGTATTCGGGCAGCCTGCAAGGCTTGGAGTTGACCAGCTCCACGGCGGAAGGCCAGCACCGCTTTGCCGCCTGGACGGACCTGCAGGTGCAGGACATCACTGTCCACCCCAGCCCTGTCCCCCCGGAATCGCAGCCCATTGAGATGGTGGCCCGCCGCACTGTACACCTGCAACCGGGTTTCCGTGCAGAGGCGGGCAGCGAGGCGCATGTCCATCTGGAGGAGACTTTTCCGGATTGCTTGGATGAAAGTTTCCAATACCCCACCCTGGTGCTTGGACCGCCCGCCCCGCCGGAACACCTGTTGAAAAGCACGCCCGTTGCCCCCAAGTTGGAACTGCGCTTCCAAGCGGCCGGCAAGCCCCGCATTTTCCCCAACCCGGCACAAACTGCACTGTGGGTGGAACTCCCCACGGACGACCCCGCGTTCCTTGAACTCTATGACGGCCTCGGCCGGCTGGTCGGTCGCTGGTCGGCATCTGGCCAAAGCATCATGATCGATGTGGCGCGGCTGGCAGCAGGCCCGTACCGCCTGCGGATTGTCCAGCGCGGTACTGAAACCTCCCCCACCTTCATCAAAGAACCCTGACCATGAAGCTCCTGAGCCAATCCTATTGCCTTGTTACAGCCGCCATGCTTGGCCTGCCCGGCCTACTATGGGCCCAGAACGCAGCATGGGCCAAGCTGATCCACGGGCAATACACGGAAACTCCCGGGTCGATGTGCCGTGATTACAATGACAACATATACATCTGTGGACGAATGAGCACGGGTGATTTGGATGGGCATTCTTGGGGTGCAGCGGGAACCTATGACTCGTTCATGGCGAAATTCAATTCGGATGGCAGCTATCAATGGTCGGTGGGGTTTGGCGGTGGGGACATGGGAGGTCCATCCGATTGGAATGAAGGGGACGGTGCATGGAAGATTTCCTATGACAGCATTTCGGATGCCCTGTACTTGGCAGGGGAATATCAAGCAACGACTTGGGGGGATTCGGCATGGTTCGGTCCTGGAATGGCCATAGCGGGCCATGGTGCGTTCTTGGCCAAATACGACTTGGACGGACATTGCCTTTGGGTGCGATCCACCCAAAATGGGGTTGGGGGAAGCATTGCGGTGGATGAACTTGGGCAAGTGTACCTGTATGTGTTCAGCGACGACAGCTACTTTATGCAGAATACCGTGTTTGACGGCCTCCCCTCCATCACCTTGCCCAACGGACAATCGGTAGCCAAGTATTCCCCCGGTGGCGAGTTGTTGTGGGCCAAGAACATTGGCCATAACATTGATGGAACCATCTTGGTACGGAATGGCCACCTGTATTTTGTTGGAGGAAACTATGGTACAGGTGCAATGTTTATGGATGAGTCAATCGAGGAGAATGCCACACTTGGAGTCGCGCTTATGGGTTCAATTGACACTAGCGGAAATGCGATAGAATGGTTGCGACAATATCCGGCCAACTCTAATTCTTACCTGCCAAATGCAGAAGCCACATCCGATGGTGGTTTCATACTATCCGGTGCATTCAAGGACAGCCTTTTCCTTCCAATGGATACCTTAATTTCCAGTGGGTCTGGAAGTGATTTTGTATGCTTGCGAGTGGACAGCTTGGGCAATGTGGCCTGGCACTTCACCTTGGATGCTACTCTCCGCTCTACGCCACTTGTATCGCAAGCCCCGGACGGTAGTTTCCATCTGGCCTTTACGTTCGAGGGTTCCTTCACCTTTAATGGGCAAACGATCACTGCGGCCCATGACATCGACTTTGCTGTGACGCGGGTTTCTGCGGATGGGACCTTGCTGGGCATCGAGACAAACGGACCGGTATCGGCAGGCCGCATCGGTCTGGTCACCCTCAGTGATGGCGGCCCGGTCCTTGCCTGCCCGTTCACCTTTACCATTGACCTTGGAAATGGCCATGTACTGACCGGAGCAGCGGACATCTTCGTGGCCAAGCTGGGCCTTATCACCGGCGTTCAGTCCTATACCATGCCGGATGCTGGCGGGCAGTTGCTCATCTACGCCAACCCCAATCAAGGCACCTGCAGCATTGAGCTGCCGCCGGAGCTTCTGCACGAACAGGGCCTGGTGCTCCGCATCCTGGATGCGCAAGGGCAAATTGTACAAGAAAGCCCGCTAAACATCACGGAGGGCACTGTGCATTTGGACATCCGCGCACAGGCCGCAGGCACCTATGTGGCCGAGGTGGTCAGCGGAAATTTGCGGTACACGGGACGGATCGTGTTTGAGTAAATCGTTGTGATCAATAGGCGTATCTCTGAAAATGGACCCGCAGGTACAGCGTTGCACCATGGATTACCCAGTAGCATGTTTGGGCTTGTTCCTGCTTGCGGCATTAACTGCATCAGCGCAGAGCAGTATCAGTCTGCACGGCGACCAGTTCATTGATGAGTATGACCAGCCTTTCTTCCCCATGGTGATGAACTACTATGTGGACATGGCTTTCCCGGCCGGGCAACCGCCTGTTGGCGGCCATTATCCTTCGGCCGCGGAAATGGCAGCCAACGTACATCTGGAGCATCCCAGCTTTTTTGGACTTACCGGGGCCTACACCAATCAGGCGGATATAACACAGGGAGCGCCGCAGATCCTGCATGCCCTTTACGAGATCAAGTACTCAGGCTTCAACGCGATCCGCTTGGTGATGACGCCGATCAAGCGGCCCGGGCTCGGATTTAAGATCGAGCTCAAAGATTACGGCACCGCTCAAAACGTGCATGAGGCCGACATCTTTATCGATCCGCCTTATGACCCGGCGGTAAATCCCGCCATGGCTTTCCACCTCAATGCGGTGCTTGAGGTATGCAGCTTGGCCAACGTAGCCGGGTTGAAAGTAATGTTGATCACGGCCAACAGCCCGCCTTTCCCGGAACTGATCAATGGCAATGCCGGAGACCCCCAGATCGAGGATTATGCGGATTTTCTGGGCGAGCTGGCCAAGTTCATTCATGACCACCACGTATATAACCTGCTCGGCTATGATCTTTATGGAGAACCTGGCTTGGCCGAACTTGGCCAATTGAAGGATACGCCCCAGGGCATGCACACACGGAGCCAGATCTGTGCGATCGTCCACTCCTGGACTTCGGCGATCCGTGCATACGACGACCACCTGATCACCGTGGGCAACTATCCCGGTGAGGGGCCTTTTAACGGTGGTTGGGATCCTTTATTGATGGATATTGACTTCTCCACCATCCACCAGTACCCAGAACCGGCACGTTTTGAGTATGACGCGGACCCATCTACCTACATACAAAAATGCACCCGGAGATTTGGGGACTTGATGTACCATGTTGACAGAACGCTGCGCAAGCCATACATGATCGTAGAGACCGGGTTTATTGCACACGACCATGACACTCCGAACGATGGCTTTTCTTATCCCATATCAGTCCAAGGGAATGAGACGGACGAGAATTATATTGTAGAGCAGACTTTCCCTTTTATCCGTAATTCCCGCGCCTGTGGATATGGATGGTGGCTTTTCCAGGATACCCACTTTGAAAGTAACGGGCCCATGGATCCTCCCGATCCCAATGTTGAGCATATAAGCGGGGATTACTTCGGCTTGCTGAACCATGGTGATCCAGCCCCCTTGGACGTGAACAACGGCATAAGCGGCTATGAGGTATTCAGGAAGCAGGCCGCCTGGACTTTTGCCGATTATGCTGTAAATCCGCCTGCGGCAAACCCTACCGCCTTTGGCCCGGGTTCACCAACGGTGGACATGAGCGAACCCTACTACAACCCATTTGGCCACCCGGAGAATACAACGAGTGTGGCATACAACGGCAGCGTCTACTACGGCACAGTGACCGGCCATGTGCAGGACGAACAGAGCGGTTTGCCCATCGTAGGGGCGTACGTCAAGGGGACTTGCATTGTGGCAAGAATTCCGAATGAAATAGACTATGATGAAGTATATCATTCTACTTACACATTTACGGATGAGCATGGTGATTTCATTTTGCGCGGCTATGATACCCAACCAGGGGGAGATGATGAAGTGGGTACGATTGGTTTTCCGGATAGGGACAAATGCATCATGGACCTCAAGGTCTCCACCTACGGGGCGGGCTGGATCCAATATGGAGAATGGGACGGTAGTACACCCATACAGCAGAACCAAACCTACACACTCCATACCGCATTCTCAAGCATCGACGGGGTGTTGGATGGAGTGACCGTGGGGTTGAGCGACGTTCAGGATTTTGAGGCCACCGCCAGTATAACGGCAAAACATTTCATGGTGGAGGGTGACGGAAATGTGCAGGGCGGCTCTTCATCGATCAAAGCCACCTACGAGGTTCACTTACTGCCCGGCTTTCATGCCCAACAGGGTTCGGACGTACATGCCTACACTGATCCGGTGCTGATGGATTGTGGAGCGGTGGATGCAGGCAATTTGCGCATGCTGGTTCCTGTCGATGAAGATGGGCAAACCAATCCGGCAAGACCAGATCGGTTCATCGGGTTGGTCCTCCATTCGGGTCCGCGGGCCGAGGAATTCCAAGTTTCGCCCAATCCCACGGACGGCATGGTGTCCGTGACTTGGCGGTGTGCGAACTGTGCTGAGGCAAGCCCGGCCCAATTGACCGTTACCAGCACGGCGGGCACGGTGGTGCTTGAGCGTCCGGTAACACCGGGAAGTACCGAGTTGGGCTTGCACGCTCTCGCCGCTGGCACATACAACGTGAGCATCGAATTCCAGAACAAGGTCCATACCCGCCGGATCGTCATCCAATAACCCAAATCCCATGCGCACGTTCCTTACTGCTTGGTTGCTGGCACTTCTCGCTCTTGTTTTATCCTGCCCTTCGTTGGCCCAAGGCTGGCAGTGGTCAAGGCATTTTGGTGGACCGGGACATGATTTTGGCCAGGTGGGGGCTGTGGATGCCGCTGGCAATGTGTATTGTTTTGGGAACTATGCGAATTCAGGTCCGGGTACATACCATGATCTCTATATCGGGCAGGATACTTTGGAAGGCACCTTGGCTGGGTATATTGCAAAGTACGATGAGGAAGGCACAATGCTTTGGGCATTGAACTTTGCATGTGACAATGTGTCGGGCAGACTTTCCGTTACGTCCATGATATTGGATTCTTCGGCCAGCACGCTAATAATCACAGGCGGTCATTGGTCATCTTGCACCATAGGGAGTATTTCATTGCCTGACAGCGGCGCGTATCTCGCCAAAGTTGACCTGGATGGAAATTGTTTTTGGGCTGCGAACATCGGTTCCGCCAGAACAGCCGGAAAAGGACTGGTTCTGAATGATCAAGATGAACTGTTTGTCAGTGGAACGATTTCCCATTTTGGTACTTCCTATGTGGGGGATCAAGCCATTGCGCCTGGTTCGTTCTTGGCGAAATACTCACCGGATGGCACGCAGTTATGGGCCAAATCGTTGACCATTGGTGTTGGCACACAAGGTTACTCTCGATACACACCCTATACATTGCAATACAAGGGAGGCTTTATCTATGCACATGGCCCTTGTTTTGGCTCGCCAAACGGAGAGCCGATAGTCGCTGATTCGATTACAATACCCATGTCCCAAGGTGTGGACCTTTTGGCGGCTTTGGATGCGAATACAGGAGTTGCAGTCTGGTTGCGTGATTTTGGCCTGGGAAGCAGCGGAGGGACCTATGGGTATGATAACCGCATGAGGGTATCTGGAACTGGAGCGGTTTATTGTATTGGATCGATATATGATGGAGGCTCCGCCTTTTTTTCTTCGGATACAACAGTTTTGTTACCGCCCAATGGACTTTCCTACTTGGTGAAATATTCGCCAAGCGGAGTATTGCTCCAACTTCACACGTACGATCGAATTGGGATGGGAGCAATCGATGTGACCCAGGATGGCTCTATCCTAATTACAGGGTACGTTATTAATGAACCTATAACACTCGATGTGTGCAGTGGTGCTTCCGGCCAAGGGCTGTTCGTGACACGCATGGACAGCATTGGCAATTGTATCAATATGATTGCTACCGGCTATGCGACAGGCACCAGCATATTACAAACAGCACAAGGCATATACTTAACAGCGACAACTCCCCCCAGTCCCCAGTTCAACACCAACACTTTGCTTGGCGAAAGCGTGACGAGTTATGGCTTTGAGGACGTACTGCTGGCCAAGTTGGACCTGAGCTTGGGCGTCCAATCATTTTCCATAGGCGGGAATGATGGGCTGAACATTTACGCCAACCCCAACCAAGGTTCGTTCCAGGTGCAAGTGCCCGAGGCCATCGCCAATGCGCCGCATCTGGAACTTAAGATCTACGATGCAATGGGGCGCTTGGTTTTGTCGCAAGGCATCGGTACCGAGGATACCCATCCGCAGTTGGACCTGTACGATGTTGGTCCGGGTCTCTATGCGGTTTCGCTTACGGATGGCCGACGGGTTTACCATGGGAACATGGTTGTGGAGCAGTAGCTGATGCCTGGTCAACGCAGGCTTCCCTCAATCCCCGAACGCACATCCAGCCCCCAGCTCAGCTTGGAGCGCAGCGTGTCCAAGAAGTCCTGGCCTTCGAGCTGCACCAGCTTCACGGTGTGGTCTGCGGGGCGTACGTCCAACGGCGGAAAGCTGTCCATCACCACGCTGCGCGAATCGAGGTTCACCAAGTATTTCTCGCCACGGGCGTCCACTTCCAGGGTCACCGTGCTGCTGCCGGGCACCACCAAGGGGCGCACGTTGAGGTTGTGCGGCGCAATGGGGGTGATCACCATGGCATCGCACTGCGGGGCGAGGATGGGCCCGCCGCAACTGAGCGAGTAGGCGGTGCTGCCGGTAGGCGTGGAGATGATGAGGCCATCGGCCCAGTA
>JAFDZG010000325.1 GCA_018267065.1 Bacteroidota bacterium | reverse complement strand
GCCATGTCCCAAGTGATCATGATCAATTACTTGCTCGCGTTGGGCCTGGCATTCCTGCTCACCTGGGCTGTATGGGCGTCGCGTGGCAAACTTGTTCCATGGAAGAAGAACCTAATTGCCCTTTGCATCCCTTGTGCCATTGGTCTGGCCCTGATCCTGCCCAATGCACTTGGCCTGTTCCATGGCGGCGGGCTCGATTTCGGTTGTGATGCCTTCTGGAATTGCATGGTGCGCACCATCGGCGAAAAGGTGCTGTACCACCAACCGTACGCTTGGCCGGTGCTGCGTATCATGGCAGTGGCCTTGGCCTGCGTGGCCGCTGTATGCGCGGCCACACTGGTTGCGGCCATGCGCAGTGGCTGGACGGGCCGCCTGCGGCCGATGGCATTCGGTGTCCTGGTGCTCGGAGGCTGCCTGCTTTCCGTTTTGCTCCAGCAGTTGCTGTTCGGGGTTCCGTTGCCGCAAACGCGTACGGGACTTTTCCTGCTGCCGTTGCTCGCCTACGTCACGGCCGCGGCCTTCATCGCTTGGCCGAAACCCGCGTGGATTCCTGCTGCTGCGGCCAGCCTGCTTTGCCTGCCGCTCATTTACCACCAGGCCGGAAGCACCAACTTCACGTATGCCGTAGAGTGGAAGCCTTCCGGTGAAACGGCCCGCATGTTGGACATGATCGCGGAGGACCGCATGCCGTTGTCCGAAGAACGCCCCGTCACCACGCTCTGCACGAGCTTTGAAAGTTGGGGGTCGATTCCCTACTACCAGCACACCCGCAACATGGAGTGGCTGGTAACCACCGTGCGCAGGCCGCCGGACCCGTATGTGAACAGTGATTACTACATCGTGGAATACGATGGCTACGATCGTGTGGACACGTTGAATTGGGAACTGCTCTACCGTTCCGAAGCGACCAACACTGCGCTCTTCCGCGACAAACGCTGGAGAAACCCGAAACCCCCGGTCCTGTTCCATGAAGTGCACGACATGGAAAGCCCGGACCTGCCGGGGCGTTCCACCAGCCAGCACGCCAGTGGTGCCCAAAGTGTCCGCTTTGATACCCTTACGCGTTCCACCGGTGCCATCCGATGGGTGGTTCCGGAGGGCCTGGACAGCGTACAGCTCGCCATTTCCGGCACCGGCATGGTGCTTCAGCAGAATGACTCCAACTGGATCGCCCTGTTGATCTCCATCAAGCGCAACGGAAAGGAAATTGCGCATGCGGATGTCTCCTCCGCCCTGCAAACAGCCCGTTTTGGCCGGTGGAACCGGATCGGCATTCTGCTGCGCCCCGCCGTTCCTTTGGTGTCCGGTGATGAAATTGAGCTCAGCGCTTGGCCGCTCACGGCCGATACGCCGATGTACTTGGACGATCTGTCCATGACCGTGGTGAGGCCCTGAAAACCATGCATACGGCCCGGCAACACGCAACCCGCCCCCCAATACCCGATGCCCGCTAGTACACGTTCCTTCTCCCTGCCCGCCGCCCTGCTGGTCTGGCTGTTGGCCGGCATCGGCATTTTCCAAAACACGGAACGCACCCGCTTCACGTGGGATTCCTTCGGATACCACCTCTACCTGCCCGCTGCCGTAGCCCATCATGATCCGTTAATGAAGGACTTGGGCTGGGTGGAACAAGCGCGCAAGGACTTTGATGCCTCCGGCACGCTGTACCAGATCAGCACCCTGGAAGACGGTGCGCATGTGGACAAATACACCATGGGCCTCGCCGTGTTGTGGAGCCCGTGGTTCTTGGCCGGCCATGTGATCGCCAAGGTCACCGGCCAACCGCAGGACGGCTACTCACCGCCGTACGACCTCGCGGTGCGCGCCGGCGTGTGGCTGTATTTGTTGCTGGGCCTGCTGGCGCTGCGCGCGGTGCTCCGCTCCCGCTTCAGTGACTGGATCGCGACCCTGGTGCTGCTGCTGCTCTTCGCCGCCACCAACCTGATCGATCAAGCTACGGCGGGCACGGCCATGCCGCACATCACCTTGTTCTGCCTGTATGCGTGCATCCTGTGGGCCACGCTCCGCTGGACTGAGGAACGCCGATCAGGGCGCGCCTTGGTGCTGGCCGTACTGATGGGTTTGGCCATGCTGGTGCGGCCCAGCGAAGGCGTGTGCGTGCTGTTGCCTTTCCTGTGGCGCGGCGGAAATGAATTGCCCAACCCGTTCAAACGCGCGTGGCAACTGCGCCGCCAGTGGATAGCGATCATCGCCGTGATGTTCCTGATCGGCCTGCCGCAGTTCATTTACTGGAAAGCGGCCACCGGCCATTGGTTCTTGGACACGTACAACAATGCCGGTGAAGGATTCGACTTCCTGGGCCCACACACCTGGCCCTTCCTCTTCAGCTTCCGCAAGGGTTGGTACATCTACACACCGCTGATGCTCTTGGCCACGGCAGGCATCTTCCTGTTGCGGCGGTCTTGGCGTGAAGCCTTCCAGCCTGTGCTGGCCTTCTTCCTGCTGAATCTCTTCGTGCTTTCCAGCTGGACCAACTGGTGGTATGCCGACAGCTTCGGCTCGCGCGCCATGGTGGGCTCTTATGCCGTGATGGCACTGCCC
This sequence comes from Bacteroidota bacterium, assembly GCA_018267065.1. Taxonomy (GTDB): domain Bacteria; phylum Bacteroidota; class Bacteroidia; order Flavobacteriales_F; family PHOS-HE28; genus PHOS-HE28. The sequence goes on along the minus strand of JAFDZG010000325.1, from coordinate 1,932 downwards.
TTGGCGGCTGTCTTGCAATGGGCCGCAGGCGGCGGCCGCATGCGCAAATGGATGATCGGCGTGCTCCTGGCAGCATGCACGGCACTCAATCTGTTCCAGTACTGGCAATTCAAGCACGGCATCATCCACTCCTCGCGGATGACATGGGCAGCGTACAAGGCAGGCTTCGGAAAAACCACGGCACCGGCCAACCTGGAAGACTTGCTGCTGGTGTACCGTTCCTATTCCGGGGAACAAATCCGGCCCGACAGTTCGAAATACGACCGGGTGCCCATGCCCGAATTGTCTGCACTGCTTCCCGCGCCGGACACGGTGTTTCGCGATACCTCCACAGGTACCCTGCACCATGCCTACCGGCTGGATGGGCAGCATCCCTTCACGCAGGCAATGCATGTCCCGTTCAATGAACTGACAACGCATGACCATGCCTGGATCGAGCTGGAATGGCAGGTCTTCATGCCCGGCTCCGGGACGAAGGGCAGCTTCGTCACCACCTTCGAGCATGGCGGAAAAAACTACGCGTACATGGCGGAGGACATTGAAAAGCACCATGTGCCACCGGGCCATTGGACCACGGTATACACCTGGTACCTGACGCCGGAAGTGCGCAACAGGAAAGATCTTTTCGTTACCTACTTCTGGCTTCGGGATACGGTCCCCATGTACGTTTCGGGACCGACGATCACCACGTACCAACCGAAGAAGCGGGATTGAGCACGACGCACCAAGCAAGGCTCACACCATCGTGATCTTCTCCTCCCGCACCATCGCTTCCCCCTTTAGCCGCAGGTAGAGCTGCACCGTGGCCACCACATCTTTCTTGCAGTAGGTGGCGATACGTTCAAGGTCCTTTTCCTCGTAATACACCCGCGCCACGTCGGCCCCGCTGATGTCGTCCTTGGGCGTGGGGATGCCGAGGAGGTGGGTGAGCAAGGCCAATGACGTGAAGTTCTTGTGGTCACCGAAGCTCCACATCTTCATGGTGTCCAGGAAGCCCACCTCCCAGGGCTTCAGGCCGCCCACGTCCAGCAGCCTGGGCAGCTTGATGCCGTGTACGATGCAGCGCCGCGCGATCCACGGAAAGTCGAACTCCTTGCCGTTATGGCCGCAGAGCCAGTGGTCGTCCGTGTGGTAGCTCTTGTTCAGCAATGCGGTGAAGCGCTCCAGGATGTCGCGTTCATCCTCGCCGTGGAAGGAGGTGGCCCGAAGCGCGTAGCCGCTGCCTTCGCGCCGCAGCGCGCCCACGCCGATGCAGACGATCTTGCCGAACTCCGCGAAGATCCCGCCCTTGTCCGCATATACGTCCTCGGCGGTCTTTCCGCTGCGCTCCTGCTCAAAGCGCGTTTTGTCCGCGAAGAGCTTTGCGCCCCGTGCATCCAGTTGGCCGAAATCCGGTACCGCAGGCACGGTCTCGATGTCCAGGAAGAGGATCTTGGCCGGGTCGATGGCATGTTCGTTCCGCATGATGGTTTGTGATTTTCGGCTGGTGAATGGTGATGGGCGCGTGGTGATCATTGGCTGATGAATGGTGACCTGCGAACTGCGAACTACGCCCTAACCACTACCACTCCGGTCGTTACGGGTTATGAATTATGGGATGGCCGAAGGCGCCGGTTTCCCCGCCAATTCCCTCGCCACCCCAATGTAGTCCATCACATCCTCCGGCACCAGGCCCTCGCTATGGTCTTCCCACTTCATGCCGGTGCGCACCATGATGACGCGCTCCTTCGGCAGTACCACGGTGTATTCACCATGGAACCCGCGGCAGTAGTAGAACGGCTCGCCGTTCAGCGTGCCGAGCCACCAGTAGTAGCCATAGCGCTGGTTGGGTGCGCCCTTGTCCGTAAGCTTGGCGGGGGTGATGGATTCCTTCCAGTATTCCAGCGGAACAATGCGCGAGCCCTTCCACTCGCCGCTATCGAGCCACAACTG
>JAFDZG010000324.1 GCA_018267065.1 Bacteroidota bacterium | reverse complement strand
TGCAGTACGATGCCGCGCACCCACTTCGGCCCTGCGGCTGCGCGCAGCTCCATCAGGCCGGCCAGGTCGCGGTGGTCCACGCTGGCGGAAGCCTTCACCTCGATGCCGATGATGCGGCCTTGGGCATCTTCCAGCACAAGGTCCACTTCCCGCCCGGTGTCCATGCGGAAGTGGAAGGTTTCCAGGGCGGCTTTGGACCACGTGGCTAATTTGCGCAGTTCGCCGGTCACGAAGGTCTCCAGCAGGTGGCCCCACATGGGGTTCTTCATCAGGTCGTTCGGCGAGTTGATCCCGCACAGCCAGGTGGCGAAGCCGCTGTCGGCCAAGTGGACCTTAGGGGCCTTTACCAGGCGCTTGGCCCGTTTGTTCGCCCAAGGGCGCAACGGTGTGAGCAGGAAGGTGGTTTCCAGCAAGGCCATGTAGCGGCGAAGGGTGGAGTGGGGCACGTCCAGGTCGCGGGCCACGTCGGCGAGGTTGAGCAAATTGCCGCTGCGCAGGGCAAGCTGGGCCAGGAGCTTGGGCAAGGTGGTGAGGTCCGCGATGTTGCTGATGTCGCGCACGTCCTTTTGCAGGATGGTGGTGATGTAGGCTTTGTACCAGGCGGCCCGGCGGGCGGGGGCCTTGCGGGTACGCACCTCCGGATAGCCCCCTGCAAACGCCCGGCGGGCCAGGTCCGGGCGGTCCGCTGTGCCGGTGTACGCCAAGGGCAGGCGTGCCTTGTACAGTGCGTCAATGAAGGTGCTCCTGCGGCCGGCCAGTTCATCCTGCGCAAAGGGATGCAGGGTGATGATCTCCATGCGGCCCGCCAGCGAATCGCCCATGCGCGGCAGGGCCAGCACGTTGGCGCTGCCGGTGAGCAGGAAGCGCCCGGGCCGCCGGTCGCGGTCCACCGAAGCTTTAATGGCCCGGAAGATGTTCGGGGCGCTTTGCACTTCATCCACCACGGCGAAGTCCCCCAGCGAGGCCACGAAGCCTGCGGGGTCGTTCAGCGCGGCGTCCAACGTGCCGTGGTCGTCCAGGGTGAAATAGGTGGCCTTGCGTTTGCGTGCCAGCCCTTTCGCCAGGGTGGTCTTTCCGGTCTGCCGGGCCCCGTTCACCAGTACCACGGGCGTGTCCTTCAAGGCCGTTGCAATGGCCGTGGCGATGTTGCGTTCTTTCATCAGTGCCGCTAAGGTATGCAGGTGTTGTAAAATTCGCCACGTAGTGGTGTAAATATCGCCATGACGTGTCGAAATTTACAAATACCGCATGCACATCGCCGGCTATCAACGGGCCTCAAAGGCATCGACTGCCAAGCGTTTCCCGGTGCATGGCCTTCCTTCCCGGCCTACCCGGTAACTTGCCGGCCAAAGATCCGTCATGCGCATTCAGGAGGTCATCCGGGCATTGGAACAATGGGCTCCGCCCGTATTGCAGGAAGAGTACGATAACTGCGGCCTGCAAGTGGGCGATCCAAGGGCCGGCGTGGAACGGGCGTTGCTCACGCTGGACTGCACGGAAGCGGTGGTGGCGGAGGCCGTTGCCGAAGGCTGCGGCCTCATCATCGCCCACCACCCCGTGATCTTCAAGGGCATCAAGGCACTCACCGGGGGCAATGAGGTGCAACGCACCATCCTCGCCGCAGTTCGGGCCAATGTGGCCATCTACGCCATCCACACCAACTTGGACAATGTGATCGGCGGGGTGTGCGGCGAAATGGCGGAGCGCCTCGGCCTGAAACCGTTGCACGTGTTGGATCCCAAGGACGGGCAGTTGGTGAAACTGGCCGTGTTCGTGCCGTTGGCCCGGGCGGAAGCCGTGCGCAATGCCCTGTTTGCTGCAGGTGCGGGCCACATTGGCGCGTATGATGAATGCAGCTTCAACCTGGATGGGGCCGGCACCTTCCGGGCTGGCGAGGGCACTTCCCCCTTCGTGGGCAAACAGGGAGAGCGGCATACGGAGCGGGAAGTGCGGGTGGAAGTGGTTTGCCCGGCCCATGCGGTTTCCTTTGTGGTGGAAGCGCTCAGGGCCGCACATCCTTTTGAGGAGCCGGCTTTTGACCTGTATTCCATTCTGAACCGCCACCCTGGCATTGGCAGCGGGTTGGTCGGGGAGTGGGATGAACCCATCAGCGAGGCCGCCTTCCTTGGAAGGCTGAAGGAAGTTTTTGGTCCTCCTGCGGTGCGGCACACCCGGCCTATGGGCCGCCCGGTGAAGCGCGTGGCCCTGTGCGGCGGTTCCGGGGCGTTCCTCATCAGCAAAGCCATGGCAGCAGGGGCCGATGCGTTTATCACGGGCGACGTGAAATACCACGAATTCTTCCTTCCGGAGGGCCGCATGCTGCTCGCCGACATAGGTCACTTTGAAAGTGAACGGTTCACCCCGGAATTGATCCAAAAACACTTGAGCCGGATTCTGCCTACCTTTGCAACCCGTTTATCGGAAACGGGCACCAATCCCATCCACTTTTATTGACCATGGCGAAGACCGCGACCAAGACCGCCGAAAAGGAGGCAAAGCCTGTGAAAACCGTTGTTAAGGCTGATAATGCCGTGGCAACGAAGCTCGTGGAGCTCTATCGTTTGCAGCATTTTGATTCCCTGGTGGACAAGATCCGAACCCAGCGGGGCGAACTGCCCCTGGAGGTACAAGACCTGGAGGATGAGGTTGCCGGCCTGGAAACGCGCATGAACAAGCTGGCCGAGGACCTGAAGGAAGCTGAAACCGCCGTGAGTGACAAGCAGAACTTCATCAAGGATGCCAAGGCCAGCATTAAGAAGTATGAGGCCCAGCAGGCCAAGGTGAGGAACAACCGTGAGTACGATTCACTGGGCAAGGAGATCGAGTTCCAAAACCTCGAGATCCAGTTGGCCGAGAAGCGCATCAAGGAAGGTAAGTTCGCCATGGAGGCAAAGAGCGGCACCGTGGAGGAGAGCAAAAAGCTCTACAAGGAGCGCAAGAAGGACTTGGAACTGAAGAAGAAGGAACTGGACGACATCATTGCCGAAACGGAGAAGGAGGAGAAGGACCTGGCCAAGAAGAGCGAGGCTGCTGCCAAGGTGATCGAGGAGCGGCTGTTGAAGGCTTATCACCGGATCCGCGGCAACGCCCGCAATGGCTTGGCCGTGGTGCACATGGAGCGCGGCTCCTGCGGTGGCTGCTTCAACGCCATTCCGCCCCAGCGCCAGTTGGACATTGCCAGCCACAAGAAAATCATCGTGTGCGAACACTGCGGCCGCATCCTGGTGGATGATTCCGTGGTGCATGAAGTGATGGAAGGCAAGTGATATACTGCCCCCAAGAAACTGAAAAGCCTCCGCAGGGAGGCTTTTCAGTTTCTGTCGGGCCCTGTTCAGGGGCGGAACGCCACGGTCAACATGCCGCGCGAATCCATCTGCTGTTCCTGCGTGGCATGCACCAGCGCGGGGTCATACTGGAAATAGTTGATGGTTTGCGTGCCATACACCCCGGTCAGGTCGATGCTGACATGCTTGGTGCGGAATCCCAATCCCGCGGTGTACCGCATGTAAGCCGTCCCTTGCCGGGCATCGCTGTCCGCGTAGGCATTGGGCCAAATGCCCCAGCCACCTCGGAAATACCAGTTGCCGGACCGCCATTCGGTGCCCACCCGCACGCTGCTGGTGCTGCGGAAATCCATTTGAATGGCATCGTTTTCTGTTGCGAAGTCATAGTCGTCAACACCGTCAAAGCTCTTGTTCAACTTTGCCTGGCGGAAATTGGTGAACTGGTAGTCCACGCTCACAAGGCCGTGTTGCCCGGCGATCCAAGCAGCGGAGGCCAATACGTTCCACGGCGTGCGTACGCGGTAATTGAAGGCCCCGTCCGGTGATGCCTGGTCGTAGTCATGGTTGCCATTGGTATCCGGTGTGCGGAACTCCGTGTGCATATCATAAGTGTACGCATCGCTCAATTGCAGCCACTTCGGGCTTTGGAAGGCCAGGCCGAGGCGCAGATTCTTGGTGGCCCTGCCGATCACGCCGATGCGCAGGTCTACGCCGCTTCCGGTGGTAAGCAGCTTTTCCTGGTAGCTCAGGTCCTTCAGGTCCACGCTGGTGTCCTGCGTGGATTCCTGGTGAAGGGTGGTCCGCTCAAACCGTAAGCCGGTCAGTCCGAGGGAGGCGCCGATATAGAGCTTGTCCATGTAGTTGGCGGCATAGAAAAAGCTTGTGGTGTTCAACCGGCCCGCCGTGCTGATGGTATGGTCTTGGCGCATATCGGTGCCAAAGGGTACTGCACTGGTGTACACGTTCCCTTCCGGGGTGGTGTCAATGGCGTAGGTTTCCCAGGCCAAGCTTGAGCTGAAGGGATATTGGGTGGCCAAATTCTCGGCGTAGGTGCCCTTGGCTTCATTTGCGAACTTCTGGAGGATGGTGCTGGGCACTTGTTCACCCACCGCATGTTCCTCCCGGTGGAACCCGGCCTGGCGGTCGAACGAAATACCGAGCACGCCCCCGCGCCAATCGCCGCCTTTCTCGCTTGGGTAGCTCAGCACCAAGGCAAGGTTGTTGAAACTGAAGCGGTTGTCTGTGGCGGAGGTGTTGTTGCTGTAGTAGTCGGCCTTGGCCGTGTTTACCTCGAACTGTGGCGTAAAGGAAATTTCACTGGTGTTGTACAGGCCGAAACCGGCAGGATTGGTGGTGGCGCTGCCCGGATCGGCGCCTACGGCCCCCATGGCACCCCCCAGTGCCCAGCTCCGCGCCGTGCCGCCGGGCAACAGGTTGGAATAGCGCAAGGCATCTTCCTCATTTTGTCCATAGGCGGTAGATGTGCCGGTCAAGGCCTGCAGCAAGCAGAGCGCAAGGGCTGGGAGGGAGCACTTCATCAGTTTGTTGCGGTATCAGCGGGGCCGGGGACTGGAGATGCGCCCGCCACCGTCCGACCCGCCGCCGGACCGGGAAGGAGAACTTCCTCCAAAGTCAAATTGGCGCGAAGGGCGGCTTTCCGGGGCGCGTTCCCTGGTCGGTGCGCTAAAACGGTCTTGTCCACCGCGTACCGCGCGGTTGCTGTTCGTGGGCCTGTTGCCGCCAAATTGTTCCGTGCCCAATGCGGGCGTGCGTGCCGCCGGGGCTTCAGGCAGCAAGCCAGCAGGATTGCGCATCAGGCGTGGTGCTGAAGTAGTGCCTGATGAACTGGTGGCGGCCATGGAAGGCCGGTGGGAATAAACCGTATTGCTGTATCCCCATGGCTCGTAGCAATTGTAGCAACCGCCCCAAGGCCCTTGGTAGGGGCCGTAGCCCATGCCGTAACCTCCCCATCCGTATCCATAGTTACCATAGCCGTAGTAGCCAAAGGGATCATACCCATACCCATATCCGCTCATCCAGCTGTTGGCCCAGTAGGGATTGTAGCCGTACATGCCGCTGCCAACCCCGTATCCCAAGCTCATGCTGCCAAAGCTGGTGGGCCAGCCGTAGCTCAGGCCCATTCCCCAACCCGGCCCGTAGCTTCCGATCCCGGTGCCGAACCCGAAGCGTCCGTAATTGTAGTAGTAAGGGTCGTTGTAGGCCATGTCATAGTATCCGCGGTCGAAACTGCCGGACTGGCGGGATTCCACCGGGTCATAATAGGCATCGCTGGAAGATCCGTCCGTTTGCTGCTGCGCCTGTTGCCCGGTTGTCAAGGCTGCCATGGCCGTGCGGTCCGGGATGTCATACACATCGTCCTTTACCGCAGTTGTTTCCTGCAGCGTGCCGCACGCTGAAAGCAGCAGTGCCAAGGGAATTAAGGGAGTGAACGCTTTCATGGGCTATGGTCTTTCTTGCAGCGCAGGAGCCGGGCTTACTTTCGCACCCTTCCCGCAGGAACAAAAATAATACCACAAGTACCGGGCATGAGCGACCAACTGACCAAGCGTGAACAAGATTATGCGCAATGGTATAACGACCTTGTCCTGAAAGCCGACCTCGCCGAGCATAGCGCCGTGCGCGGCTGCATGGTCATCAAGCCCCACGGGTACTCCATTTGGGAGAAGATGCAAGGTGCCCTGGATGCCATGTTCAAGGCCACCGGCCATGTCAACGCCTATTTCCCGCTCTTCATTCCCAAGAGCTATTTGGCCAAGGAAGCCAGCCATGTGGAAGGATTTGCCAAGGAATGCGCGGTAGTGACCCACTACCGGTTGAAAAGCGACCCCGAACAGGGCGTGGTGGTAGATCCCGCCGCCAAGTTGGAAGAGGAACTCATCATCAGGCCCACGAGCGAAACGATCATTTGGAACACCTACCGGGGCTGGATCAAGAGCTACCGCGACCTGCCGCTGTTGATCAATCAATGGGCCAACGTGGTGCGCTGGGAGTTGCGCACCCGGTTGTTCCTGCGCACGGCCGAATTCTTGTGGCAGGAGGGCCACACGGCCCACGCTACGAAAGCTGAGGCGGAGGAAGAAGCCCGGCGCATGCTGGATGTGTACGCCACGTTTGCCGAGGAATGGCTCGCCATGCCGGTGATCAAGGGCGTGAAGACCGCCAGTGAACGCTTTGCCGGCGCGGTGGACACCTATTGTATTGAGGCGCTGATGCAGGATGGCAAGGCGCTCCAGGCGGGCACTTCCCATTTCCTGGGCCAGAATTTCGCCAAGGCCTTCGATGTGCTGTTCACCAACAAGGACAATCAGCAGGAGCATGTATGGGCCACCAGCTGGGGTGTGAGCACCCGTTTGATGGGCGCCTTGATCATGACCCACAGCGACGACCACGGCCTGGTGCTGCCACCCAAGCTCGCACCCGTACAGGTGGCCATTGTGCCCATTGCCAAGAACGGGGAGCAGCTCGCCGCCATTGATGCTTACGTGAAGCCCATGTTGGAAGCCCTCCGGGCAAAGGGCATATCCGTAAAGTACGATAACGATGACAAGCGCAAACCGGGCTGGAAATTCGCGGAATACGAGTTCAAGGGCTATCCTGTGCGGATCGCCGTGGGCCCGCGTGACATGGAGAACGGCACCGTGGAGGTGGCCCGGCGCGATACGATGGAAAAGCAGGTGATCCAAGCTGCAGGCATTGCCGACAAGGTCCACAATTTGCTGCAGGCGATTCAGGACAATTTGTACCGAAAGGCCCTCACCATGCGGGAGGAGAACACGCACGCCGTGGATACCTATGAAGAGTTCAAGGCGCGTGTGGAGACAGGCGGTTTCATCCTGGCACACTGGGATGGCACGCCCGAAACGGAGGAAAAGGTGAAGAACGAGACCAAGGCTACCATCCGCTGCATTCCCTTGACCGGTGACAAGACCCCGGGCAAGTGCATGGTAACCGGAAAACCCAGCGCACAACGAGTAATTTTTGCCAAAGCGTACTGATGAGCAAAGCCACGCCTTCCCCGGACCCCAAGGAAATGCTGCTGGACCTGCTGGCAAGCAAGGCTGGCATGAAACAGGATGTCTATGGCAAGGCCAAGGAATGCTTTGCACTGTTGCGGGAACAGATGAAGGCATTGGCAGGAGAGGTCGGCGAAGCGATCGCCCTGCGCGACCAGCGGCTGAAAGTGGAGTATTCCGAGCAAGGCGAGCTCTCCTCCAAGGTGGTGGTGGCCGGTGATACGGTTGCTTTCATCATGCACACCAATGTGTTCCGGCTGGACCAGAGCCATGCCCTGTGGAAAACGAGCTATTTGCAGGAAGATGAAAACCGCGGCTTCTTCGGCGTGGTGAACGTTTACAACTTCCTGAGCGACTCCTTCCGGTACGACAGGGAACGGGACCTCGGCTATCTCGTGGCCCGCCTTTTCCTGAACAAGGACGGGCATTTCTTCGTGCAAGGGAAGAAGCAGCTGGGCTTTCTGTACAATGACCTGGCAGGGGCCACCATGGATGCCGGGCAGATGCGGGGCTTCCTTACATCCGTGCTGCTGTACGTGCTCGATTTCGACTTGTTGGCACCACCTTATGACCAGGTAAGCCAGGTAACGGTGGAGGAAATGAAGCAGCTGGAATCCTATTCCATGGTGAGCACCGGCAAGCGGCTGGGTTTCCGGTTTCAGGCGGATACCGATGATGTGACTTGACCACAGGATTTGGTGGAATCATGAAGCTGGCTATTTTTGCGCCCCCGAAAGCGCCGACCCAAGCTTTTGGATTGACATCATGGCCCGTTCGTCTAGGGGTTAGGACGCGTCCCTTTCACGGATGAAACAGGGGTTCGATTCCCCTACGGGCTACTTGTGTTGAAACCCGCGCCCAGCGCGGGTTTCTTTGTTTCCGGGAGATTGCGGGGGAATAGAACTTCCAAGGTCGTTCACCAACTCCGCCCGCATCAGCCCTGCATGCGCAACCCGGGGAGGCTGACACACGTATATTTGGACCTTTCGCTTACCCGTAGTCCTTCCAATTCAGCCAAACCAGCCAAACCGGAAGCCCGCGCTCCAGTTCCACCCAACACGAGCACTGAATGAAGTTGACGAAAACCGTGTTCGCTTTTGTCGCCTTGGCCCTGTTGGCCTCCTGCGTCAGCAAGCGGAGCATCAACTACCTCCACGACAATTCGCTGAGCAACACCAGCAAATTGTTCCCGAACAAGAAGTTTGAGTACCGCATCCAGGTCAACGATGTGCTGAGCATCCGCGTGCTCGGATTGGATGATGCGAATTCGCGCTTGTTCAACGTGGAAGCGGTGGGCACGAGCTTGGCGCTCAATGATGCATCCCTCTATGTCAACGGTTTTTCCGTGGACAAAACGGGGAACGTGCAACTGCCCACGATCGGAAAGGTGAAAATGCAGGGGCTTACGGTGGGTGAGGCGCAGGACCAGCTTCAGCGGAAGATCAACGAGTATTTTGCCAATGCCACGGTGATCCTGAAGCTGGTGAGCTTCCGGGTGAGCGTGCTGGGCGCCGTGGAGCGCCCGGGCACTTATTTCGTGTACAACAACCAGATCACCCTCCTGGAAGCCTTGGCCCAAGCGGGCGGACCCACCGAACTGGGGGATAAGCGGCATGTCACCCTGATGCGGCAAAGCGACCAGGGCACCCAAGCACTGTACCTGGACCTGGCAAACACCGAAGTGCTCTCCAGTGAGTATTACTACCTGCTTCCCAACGACGTTGTGTACGTACCGGCCTTGGGGGCACGGCCGCAACGCTTGAACTTGGACCTGTTGGCCATCCTGTTCTCCGCGATCAGTACGGCGGCTGTGGTCATTACCGTGGTACAGAACCAGCGATGAGCGACGCCCAGCACGATTCCATCGACCTGAGGGCCATTGTGCGCAAGGTGTTCAGGATGTGGTGGCTCTTTTTGGTCACCTGTTCCATTGCCGTGGCAGGGGCGATCTGGTATTTGAAGACCACGCCGAAGCAGTACCAAGTGGATGGGGTGATGCTGATGAGCGACACGAAGCGGAACAACTTCGGGGGCGGCAATGAGGAATTTCTGAAGGGCACGGCTTACCTCAGCAGCAGCAATGGGCTGGAGGACGAGATCAGCGTGCTGATGTCCTTCACCAACATGCTGAACACCATCCAGCAGTTGGATTTTGGGATCACCTATTACGAGGAAAAGAACTTCCTGGAGCACGAGATTTACGAGGACAAGCCCTTTATCGTCCGCCTGGATACGGGCCTTCAAGTTTCCGGTGCAAAGGTCTACGTGGACCCTGACTTCGGTGCCGGAACATACCGTGTGAGGGCCAAGGGCAAGTACGTGGGGATGTTCAATGCCGGCCTGCAGAAGCCGGTGGACAATTTTGTGAAGGAGCTGGACTTGGACAAGACGGTGAAGATCGGCGAGCCATTCAAGAGCGAGTACCTGAATTTTTCCATCACCTTCAATAAGAACTTCGCATTCCCGAAAGATGCAAAGTACATGTTCATGCCCGCCAGCAATGTGGACGTGGCGGCCTATTACCGGACAAAGACCAGCACATTGCCGCTGAGCGATGAGAGCAACATCATCACCATCACAACCACGGGCGAGGACACCAAGAAGGAGGTGGACTTCATCAACACGTTGATGCAGACCTACATCAAGAGCGAGCAGGACCGGCATAACGAGAAAGGGAAGAAAACCATCAAGTTCATCGACGATCAGCTGGACCGTTCCTCGCAGAACCTGGAAACTGCGGAGGGTAACCTGCAGAACGTCCAGTCCACCGCCGGTAATTTGGTGGGAAGTGCGAGCGACCGCGGTGCTGCGGTCTTCAACGACCTGTCCCGCCTCAAGGACGATCAGGGCCGTGCAGCCTCCAAATTGGAGTACCTCAGCGAGCTGATCACCCACATGGGTTCCGATGATGGGGGCTCACCCACCACCATTTCCGCCGCGAACATCGCCTCGCCCTCGCTCACCACGTTGATCGACCAGTACAACCAGGGCGTGAACGACCTGGCGAGCAGGAGGCTTACAGAGCGCCAGCAATCAGCGCCCACCATTGCCTTGGCGCGCAGGGTGCAAACCATTCGCACGCAGATCATCCAAAGCGCCCAGGACGCACGCCGGGGCGCACAGTTGGAGCTGGACCAGATCACCGCCCGCGTAAACCAGTTGTCTTACCAGTTGAACCAGCTGCCCCAAAGCAACAGGCAGGTAAGCATTGCCACCAGGAAATACGACCTCAACGCCAACATCAATACGTATTTGATGGAGAAGCGGTATGAAGCGGAGATCGCAGTGAACTCGGACCAAGTGGACAAGTACATCGTGGATCCGGCCCGCGTGAAGATCGGCGGCCCGGTTTCCCCGAGCAAGAAAACCACCTTGGGCATGGCATTGGCCTTGGGCATCCTGCTGCCATTGATCTTCATCTTGGTGCGCGACTTCTTCAATGACCGCATTTCGGACCTCGAAGAGTTGAAACGGCTCAGTCCCATCCCCGTGCTCAGTACAATACCCACGTCGAAACAGCAGCGCATCAAATTGGATGAGGACCGTTCGGTGCTGGCCGAAGGCTTCCGCACGGCGCGGATCAACCTGCAATATCTCAATGCAAACATGGACCGCCAAGTGGTGGGCATCACCAGCAGCACCAGTGGTGAGGGCAAAACCTTCTGCTCGGTGAACCTGGCAACGGTGATGGCCTTGGGCAGCAAGCGCACATTGCTGCTGGATGCCGACATGCGCAGGCCGAAGGTGCATGAGCGCATGGGCATTGACCTGGGCAACGGGCTGAGCACCTATTTGATCGGTGAGGCCGGCATCGACGGCATCATCCGGAAAACCGAGGTGCCGGGGTTGGACGTGATCACGGCGGGGCCGATCCCGCCCAATCCGCTTGAATTATTTGAAAGCCCGCGATTGGCGGAGCTGATGCAGCAGCTGCGTACCCGATATGACCAGATCGTCATCGATGCCTCGCCGATGGGCGTGGTGAGCGAGTTCAAGGTACTGGTGCACCACTTGGATGTTACCCTGTACGTGGTACGCCAAGGCTTCACGCGCCGACCCATGCTGCGGCCGGTGAACGAGCTGTACCGGAGCGGCAAGCTCAAGCAGATAGACCTTGTGCTGAATGACGTGAAGGCAGGGGACGGCTACGGCTATGTCTATGAACCCAAGTAGTGGGCCCGCTGAAGTGAAGGGCCGTCCGGAAGGGTTTCGGAAGTACTTCCGGAACACCTCTTGGATGTTTGTGGACAAGGTGGTTCGCCTGGGCTCCGTACTGGTCACCAGCATTTTCGTTACACGCTACCTGGGCCCCGAGCTCTTTGGCCAACTGAACTATGCCAGCGCCTTCGTGGGCATGTTCTTCGCACTGACGGCCATGGGCCTGGACGAGATCCTGATCCGGGACCTGGTGCGCAGGCCGGACCGCAGGAACCAGCTCATGGGCACTGCCGCGGGCATCAAGTTCGGTGGTGCGGTGATCCTCTTTGTCACGGTGGTGGTACTTGCGCTCGTAAAGCACATGGACCGCACCACCCTCATCATGGTGCTGCTGATCGCCGCAGCGGAGTTCCTGAAGCCATTCGTGGTGGTGGAGCAGTATTTCTATTCCCAGGTGAAAGGGCGCACGGCGGCACAGGTGAACATTGTCCAAGTGTTGCTTGCTTCCTGTTTTCGCCTGGTGCTGGTTTTCATCCATGCCCCTTTGGTGTGGTTCGCATGGTCGTACATCGTTGAGGTGTCCATTGGCGTGGCCGGCTACCTGGTCGCTTACCAAAGGGACGGTTCCAGTTGGCGCAACTGGCGTTTCAGCAAGCCGGTGGCGCTTTATCTCTTGGGCCAGTCCTGGCCATTGATCATTTACGGGTTGGCCTTGTATGTCCAAGCCAAGGTGGACCAAGTGATGATCGGGGACATCCTCCGCAAGTCCATGGGCGAGGCCGCCGCCAATGCGGAGGTGGGACAGTATTCCGCCGCACTGAAAATGATCGAGGCCTTGGGCTTCGTGCCGGGCATCGTGGTGGCATCGCTGGCCCCTGCCATTACGCGTGCCCGCTCGCAGGACAGGAAGTTGTACCAGGATCGGCTGGTGAACCAGTACCGCCTCATGTTCATCCTGTTCCTGGCAGTGTCGGTGCCGCTGTACTTCGTTGCGGAACCGGCAATGGTGCTGCTCTTCGGTGAGAAATTCCGGGTGGCAGGCTACCTGTTGTCGTTGTTCGCGATCCGCTTGTTCTTCACCAACATGGGCGTTGCAAAGACCAGCTTCATCACCAACGAGAGCCTTTTCAAGTACTCCCTGGTCACTTCCGTGGTGGGCGCGGTGCTGAACATCACGATGAACTATCTGCTCATTCCAACGTATCAATCCATTGGCGCCATCTGGGCCATGATCGGATCTTTCTTCGTAAGCATCTTCCTGGTGGACCTGTTCTTCAAGGAGGCACGCCCCAATTTCGGGTGGATGATGAAGGGGATCTTTACTTTTTGGAAGATCAGGAACGTCAGTTGAAGCATGCTCCAGGACCGTCATTTCATACCGTTGAAGCCGGAGATCTTCAACGCGTTCAACTGCCCGGAGTGCGGGGCGCCAGGCCCGGAGGGCGTCCGGGTGATGGTGCTCGGAAAGCAAACTGCCGCGGAATATGCTTGCCAGGCGTGCGGTTTGGCATTCGTGCGCGATCTCCCTGCGGGCTTTACCATCGATCTCCCGCTGGCCTGGCGGCTTTCCGACAAGCACCCGTACCACCCGCCGAACGGGCCGGCGGAGGATTGGCCGGCCTATCCGGCCTACCAGGTTCCAAGCACGGCGCGCTACAATGTGCAACGCAAGGTTTTCAGGGAATGCAAGCGCATCGTGGTGCTCAATACCATCGATCACCTGTACGGGCACGTTCTGTTGAAGTTGTTCAATGCACAACACTACATCGATAAGCACCCGGACATTGGCCTGGTGGTGATCGTGCCCAAGATGTTTGAATGGCTGGTGCCCGATGGCGTGGCTGAAAGCTGGGTGTTCGACATCAAGCTCAAGGAAGCCTGGGGTTGGAACGCCGGCATTGATGCATTCGTCAGCGAGCAGTGGGGCCGTTTTGATGAGATCTACCTGGCCCCGGGCTACAGCCACCCGGAGTTCACCGAGATCAACATAGAGCGGTTCAGCCGGGTGAAACCTTTTGAGCTTACGGCGTTCCTTGCCGAAACGCCGCACATCACCATGGTGGCACGCAGGGACCGCCTGTGGTACCGCTCCGCTTTTTCCAAGCTGGTCCATCGTGGGCTGAAGAAACTTCGCCTGTTTCCGGACATCGCCGTTTGGCAGCAGGACCGCTTGGTGGCCCGTACGATCAAACGCGTGCGCAAGGCCATGCCCCAAGCGCGGTTCACCGTGGTGGGTTTGGCCAAGCCCGGTGGGCTGCCGGCGCACGTGGAAGACCTGCGTACCATGCGGATGGACCAGGAAACCGAGCTGAAATGGTGCAGGGCCTACGCGGCAAGCCAAGTGGTGGTGGGCGTGCACGGCAGCAACATGATCCTGCCCACTGCCCATGCGGCGGGCTGCGTGGAAATTCTGCCTTACGACAGGTACGGAAACATCGTGCAGGACATTTCCGTGCGGTACAACGACCGCATGCAACTGTTCATGTACCGCTTCACGGATGAATTCGCATCACCGCGCAGCGTGGCCCGCCACGTGGTATCCATGTTCAAGGACCTTGAAGTGTACCGCCTCGACAACCAAGTGAATATTTTCAGATCGGAATGAACGCATCTTCTGCCTCCCGCAAACTGGACACGGCCGTCCTGTTCATAGCCTTCAACCGCGTGGGGCCCGCGCGGATGGTGATGGAAGCGATACGCGCCGCCAAGCCGCCGCGCCTCTATTTCGCCTGCGACGGCGCAAGGAATGAAGGCGAGAAGGAGCGATGCGAACAAGTGCGTGCGCTGGCATCCATGGTGGACTGGGATTGCCAACTCTTTACACGTTTCAACGATGTGAACCTGGGCGTGATGATGGGTGAATCCACCGCCATGGACTGGTTCTTTGGGAATGAAGAGGAAGGGATCGTCCTGGAGGATGACACGCTTCCAACCCCCTCCTTTTTCCGCTATTGCCAAGAGCTGTTGGAGCGCTACCGGCATGATGAACGGGTCTGGTGCATCATGGGCAACAACCTGATGACCGAATGGGAGGTGAAGGGCAGGGAGTCCTACTACTTTTCCGCCCACGGTTACGGGGCGTATTGGGGCTGGGCAGGCTGGCGGCGCACTTGGCGCAAGTACGATGTGAACATGGCCGACTGGCCGGCTTGCCGTGATACCGGATCGATCGAGGGGCATTTCAGGAGCAAGGCCGAAATGGCCGAAGCCTATAAATTGTTCGAAGGCCAGTACATCGGTGCGATCCGGTCCTGGGATTACCAAATGGACCTTGCACGGATCTTGAACCGTGGCGTTACCTGCATCCCGAACACCAACCTGGTGCGCAATATCGGATTTGGCGCGGACGGCACGCACACAGTAAGCGAGAATGACCGCAGGAACAAAGACGACAATGCGGACCTGTCGTTCCCCTTGGTGCATCCCAAGTACATGGTGGTGGACGAGGAGCGTGACATGGCCTATTTCGAGCGGTACATCCAGCCAAGCTTGTTCCGAAGTTTCAAGGATGCGGTAAAGAGCATCCTGCCCTCGAAGGTGGACGAGGCGATCACGCCGTTCCTCTCCAAGGTGCAACGGCGCCTCGGCATCAACTAAGCGGCTACCTTGGCCTGCTGATCGACCCCCACGGCCCGTGCTCAGCAAGAGGAAGCTCATAAACACGCTCTTCATCCTGTCCTTTCCATGGTACGGGTACGGGGCCTATGCGCTCATGGACCGGGGATTTGCCGTTGGCATTGCCATTTGTGCCTCACCCTTCCTGCTTATTCTCGGGTTCTATTTGATCGACCTGCTCTACCGGCGCTCCGCAACGCCGATGCTGAACGGCAAGTTCCTGCTGGTGATGGCCGCCCTTACCTCCATCAGTGCCTCCGTACTGCTGGGCCTTCATTACAGGAGCCCGGTGATCAACAATGCAAATGGATTCCTGTTGATCCTGCTCTTCTACGCCCCCTTCCTCAGTTCGGTGGTGGTTCAGGTATACAATCGGCACGACCCCGGGTTCAATATGGCCGACCTGGTGTTGAAGGGATTCTACGCCTACCTCGCATTTAACTTGTTGGGCATGGCCGCCGGCATGCGCAACCTGCTCCATTTTTTCCCGGGAAGGGCCAGCCCGCCGTTTGCCATGGGGATCTATGATGCCGCCCACATGCTTTCAATTGTCAACCTGATGCTCCTTTTCCACTTGCGTGACTTCAGGAGCAATCCGGTGCGTTGGTTCCTTCTGGCAACGGTATACATGATCGACATGGGCATCATCTTGAGCATCAACAGCCGCCTTTCGTTCATGATCTTCATCGTGTTCACCGTGCTGTTCCTTACGCATGCCATGAAGGCGCTGCGGGGCTTGTTCACCGTGTCGCTCTTCACCATGCCCATCATGATGAGCTTCGCACTGCTCATCTACAAGATCCTTTCGTTACCGGTGTTTGTGGCCGTGATGGAGCGTGTGGATGAAAAGGATGTCACCACGTTCAACGGCCGCACCTACATCTGGACCTCAGCGGCAGACTGGCTGCGTGATGATCGCCGCGGTATCATCTTCGGGAACGGTTACAACGGACAGTACCATTTGCGGTTGCTGGAATGGGTGGCCAAGCTGTGGGGTGAGCCGGGATCTTACCGCTTGCACATGCACAGCGCATTTTTGGAAATGTTGATCGACCAAGGCATTGTGGGCATCCTGCTGATGTACGGCGTATACTATTCAGGCTACCGGTTCTACCAGCGCCAATACTTGGACAACAAGGCCATGGCACCGCTCTACGCGGCCTTTGTGTACATGATGTTCGCTTGGCAGATCGACATCGTTGGCTATGCATTTTACACGGGCTTCTGCCTGGTGTTCATCATGATGGGGCCTGTAGTGATGAAGGAGAAACCGATCGGGACCTCCGGCCTGATCCCCGAAAACGCGCTGAAGTAATGGAAGGTGGGTTGCGCGTAACACATCCGGCTCCCGTAGGAACGCCCCCGGTAAGCATCGTTACCGTGGTGTACAACGGCGCCGCCACATTGGAGCGGACCATCCAAAGTGTATTGGGCCAGGATTTTCCGGGGATCGAGTACATCATCGTCGACGGGGGCAGCACGGACGGCACCTTGGACATCATTCGCAAGTATGGGAACCGCTTGGCCTACTGGTGCAGCGCGAAGGACAAGGGCATCTACGATGCCATGAACAAGGGAATTGCCCTTTGCACCGGGGAATGGGTGGGCCTGATCAATGCGGACGATGCCTATGCCGATGGTGCCGTGGCCAAAATCATGAAGGCCGTGCAAGGCCACCCGGAAACCAATATCGTCCACGGGGACATACTCGTGCATTACCCCAATGGCGCCACCAAGGTGAAGCATGCCAAACGCTCGGGCTTCCTGCTGAAATACTGGGAGATGGTGCTCAACCACCCCAGCTTCTTCGTGAGGCGCGGCTATTACAAGGGCCATCCGTTTGATCCCTCATTCCGGGTGAGCGGCGACCACCATTGGACTTTGCGGGCCTGGATGGAGAACCCGGCCCAGTTCCGCTACCTGCCCGAAGTGCTGGCCCATTTCACCGCAGGAGGCGCCAGCATGACCAATTCCTTGGGGCGCTCCTTGCGGGAAAGTGACAGGATGGGCGCCTCCCTGGGCTTCAATTGGCTGGAAAGGTGGATCGCCTACGGGGTGCGCACCGCGCTTTTTCTGCCAGGCATGGCCAAGTTGTGGTTCAACGAACGAGTGGCACCTTTGCGGCATAAGTGAACCACATGGGCGTGCGGTACGGGATCCTTCAGGATTGGAAGGCGAACAAGGGGAACCCCAAAGGCCGCCTCGTGATGATCTTGTTCCGTACGGCGCACCTCTTGCGGCAGAGCATCATCACCTTCGTGCTTTTCCTCCCGTACTTCATCCTTTACCGGATCCTGGTGGAATGGCTGCTATGCATCGAACTTCCTTGGAAAACACGGATCGGGCCGGGTTTCCGCATCGATCATGGCCAAGC
>JAFDZG010000323.1 GCA_018267065.1 Bacteroidota bacterium | reverse complement strand
GAAGTAGATGTCCGGGTCCCAGGCGGTGAGCGCGGCCACCATGGACCTTGCGTTCTCCGAGTCCATCTTCATGAAATCCCGGTTCAGGTCCAAGTTCTTCGCATTGCCCCGGAAGCCGTATTCCTTGGGGCCGTCCTGGTTGGCACGGCTGTATGCCCCGCGGTTCAGCGCGCCGCTTACGTTGTACACAGGCACGATGCACACGGCGGTGTTCACCAGCAGGCCCATGAGCTGGTCGCTTTCCAACAGGGCCTGGGCAAGGATCAAGCTGGCATCGATGCCGTCCGGCTCGCCGGGATGGATGCCGTTGGTGACCCACAGGATGTTCTTGCCCGTGGCACGGATGCTGTCCGGCGTGAAGCCACTGCCGTCGCTGATGATGAAGAGGTGGATGGGATGGCCGTCGTCATCGTGCCCGATGGTGGTGAGCTTGGCCCCGGCATGGACGGAATCCAAATAGGCGTAGCGCGCAATGGCTTGCTGCCACGTTGCAGAGCTGTCTCCCTCAAAGGTCCATTGGGCTTTCATTTCCCCGCCACACAACAGCACGGCCATCAAGAGCCATGCGCAGCGCACAAATTTCACCATGTGCAAAGATTGCCGCCTCTTCCATAAAAAAGGAAACCCCGGCGCAGCAAGGAGCGCCGAGGCTTCCGAATTGCCGGCAGCAAGGTTGCCGGTCCACTTTAGTTTCAGGGTACCTCGAAGAATCTAGCAAGAGGCTGGGCAATCTTCGGGCCAAGAAGCGCAATCATCCTCCGGAGCAGTGGCCGGTGCGGGCGCTGGCTGCTCCTGTGGAACAACCACGGGCTGCAGTTGCTGGGCAAAAAGCTGTTCCTCGTCGGTGAGCTGGAGCAGCAGGGTGAGGGTCATTACGGGCCACATGGCAATGGAGGTTTATGCCGCAAGATTTGCCATTAGTGGTTCATTTGTCAAGACGAAAGTTCATCTTTCATCGACGAATTGCACTTCCTTCATAAGCAAGTACCCATTCGGTTCCACCGGGGCCGGTTCAAAATCAATGTTGATCCACGGCGAATTGCGCCGGGAAGGCGGAACTTTGCCTGCAGCACGGCAAGCCCATGAAAACACACGTACGCCTACCCTATCTCTGTCTTGTGTTGCTTGTGCCCTTGGCCCTTTCCGCGCAGGAATCGCGGAACGGGCCGAAGGTTGGGCTTGGCATCGGCACACAGACCGCCGGGCAGTTCCTTGCATGGAGCGGGCTGCCGAAGTTGGGCCCCATAGCGGGATGGAGCTTCGAGGCCCCCATCACTTCACAGGTCAGCTTGTTGATCGAGCCGATGTACATCGGCAAGGGAAGCGTTACGGTGAACAGCGTGTACAAGACCCGGTCGTCCATCGCGCTGAACTACCTGGAGATGCCGTTGCTGTTGAAGGTGAGCACGAACCCCGACCCGCAGGGCATGTACTTGAGCGGTGGCTTGATGTACGGCTACCTGCTGCACGGAAAAGTGAAGAACTTCCAATACGGCAACTTGGTTTCCGAATATGTCTTCAACCCTTCAGGCACCACCAACCGGGGCCAATGGAGCGCTGCGCTGGGCATGGGGCATGAGGTGGGGCACTGGCTGTTGGAATTGCGCGGGCAGAGCAGCCTGAACACATTTGACCGGTTCATCCGGTCGCACAATGTGGTCTATTCCTTCCAAGTGGCCTGGCGCTTTGCCACGCAGGCGGAGAAGGAAGCCAAACGGAAAGCTGCGGAAAGCGGGGATTGAGACGGGCCTTAGAGCCCATCATCCCGGAAGAAGTCCAAATTCTGGAGCTTCACCAGGTGAACGTTGGAGTAGTAGTGGTGCAGGATATCCTCGTAGGAATAGCCGTCTCGTGCCATGCGCATGGCGCCTTCCTGGCAGAGGCCCACGCCATGGCCGAAACCACGGCCCGAGAGCACCACCATTTCCCCGTGCGGATGCACGCTGAAGTATGTTGAGCGCAGATCGAAATCCCGGCGCACCTGCGCCAATGGCACTTCCGGGCTGATGTTGGAGAGGTAGAGTTCCCGGCACTCCGGGTCGTGGTCGGTGACGCTGGCCACCACGTTGCTGTCGTCCGTGTTCACGCCGTAGGTCCGGTGGAGGTAGCCGAGCCACTTGCTGCGCGGAATGCTCTTTTCCCACACGGCGTGCGGTGCGTTCAGGCAAAAGGTGTCGATGGTGCTCACCAAATAGGGCTCGCTCTTGCTCCACAGGTCTTCCGCATTGATGGTTTCCCCGCCGCAGTTGCTGTGGAAGGTGGCATGGATCAGGCGGATGTCGGCATCCACCACCACAAGGTCCCGCGTGAGGGCCACTGCTTGGCGGATGCTGTCCTGCATGTTCTTGCCCTTGAACACCTGGCAGTGCGTGCCGTCGCAGACCTCAAAGCCTTCACCTTCGTGCCGCCGCTTGTTGGCCAAGGCATACGTGCGGCAACTCACGGCCTGCAACTTGTAGTATTCCATCCAATGGTCCTTGCCCGCTTCGGCCTGCACCACGCCTGCCACATACTCCTCAATGGGTACGGTGGCCACCAACAGGAAGGCACCGCCCGTCCTGGTCAGTTCCAAAGTTCCCGGGTATGCCCGTTCGGCCGTTTTCGGTGCCATCCCCTTGAGGCGGAGCCCTTTGCCGATGGGCGATCGGAAGGTGATGTTCTTTTTGGCGGTGATGTCCAGCACGAGCGATTTCGCATGGATGCCTTTTTCGCCGCACCGGACGATCAACCCGTCCTGGGACGAAAGTTCCGCCACTTGCTTGCCGTCCGCCCAAACGGTGAGCGGCCCCCGATCGCCCATGACCATCACCTCCTTCACGGTCATGTCGCGCAGGAGGCCCACCCGCACATCGGCATACTGGGCGCATATCGGGCCGACGGCCAGGAGCATTGCGGCCGTGGATAATTCCAGCTTCATCGCGGCGCGAAGCTATCCCCGCTGCACAGTGCGCAAAGGCTATCCCTGAAGACTTTTCCACACGCGATCGGCCACATGTGCCGAAGCACCCGGCCCGCCCAGCACTTCCCGCAGTTGGGCCATGTCCGCAAACATGCGCTGCCGGTATGGCCCGTCATCCAGCAGGCGGCGCAGCTCCGATGCCATTTCCGCGGGGTTCATGTCCCCTTGGATCAGTTCGCGCACCACTTCCCGGCCCATGATCAAGTTCACCAGGGAGATGAACTTCACCTTGATGAAGCGCTTGGCCAGCCACACGTTCACCGCTCCCCCGCCGTAGCACACGGCCAGCGGCGTGCCGATCAGTGCCGTTTCCAAGGTGGCTGTTCCACTGGTCACCAAGGCCGCTTCTGCCTGTTGCAGCAGCGCGTAAGTGCCGTTCCTCACCAATTCCACGTCCGCATTGCCAATGATGGCGTGGTACAATTCCTCCGCAATGCCGGGTGCAACGGCCACCTTGAAGGCATGGCCGGGAAACTCCCGCGCGGCGGCCAGCATGGCGGGCAACATGCGTGTGATCTCCTGTTTACGGCTGCCGGGCAACAGGGCCACCACGGGTTTCGTGCCTGGCGGAGCGGTGGACCGGCCGTGGGGCGGAAGCGCATCCAACAGTGGATGGCCCACGAATTCCACGTCCATGCCGCGTTCAGCGTACCACTCTTTCTCGAAGGGCAGGATCACGAACATGCGGTCCACATCGCGGCGGATGGCCTTGACCCGGCCCGCTTTCCATGCCCACACCTGCGGGCTGATGTAATAGAACACCTTGATGCCGTTGACGTGCGCAAATTCGGCGATGCGCAGGTTGAAGCCCGGGTAATCGATCAGCACCACGGCATCCGGCTTGAAGCGAAGGATGTCCGCCTTGCAGGCCTTGATGTTGCGCAGGATGGTGCGCAGGTGCAGCAACACCTGGGTAAAGCCCATGAAGGCCAGGTCCCGGTAGTGTTTTACCACGTTTGCCCCTGCTGCCTGCATGCGGTCGCCGCCCCAGGCCCGGATCTCCATGGAAGGGTCCCGCTTCAGCAGCTCCCGCACCAGGTTGCCCCCATGCAGGTCACCGCTGGCCTCGCCCGCTATCAGGTAAAGTCTCTTCCCCATAGCAGCAGGAGCAGCACGATCACCGCGCCATACACCAGCATGGCGCCGATGACGCCGCGCATGGCCTTGAGCATGCGTTGTTGGTCGAAGGCAAAGAAGAGCACCACATCCGCCAGCAGGCTCAGCGACAGCACCGGTGCAATGTTGCCCTTGATGCCGAACACCATTCCGCGCAGGAAGAAGCCAAGCTCCAATTGCGGGTGGAACACCGTGACGGTGAGCACGGAATAGAGGAACAGCCCGAGCAACGGGGCAATGAGGCCGGCCACCAAGCCGATCCTGAACTGGTCAAAGCGCATTGTTCCAGGAATTGATCACGCCCACTTCATGGTGCGCCGTCATGTCGAACTGAATGGGCACCATGCTGGCGTAGCCATGGGCAGTGGCCCAGACATCGGTGTCCTCGCCGGGATCTTTCGCGGTGAATTCCCCCTTCAGCCAGTGGTACTCGTGGCCGGCGGGATCTTTGCGCGTCTCCACGGCATCCTCCCAGCTGCCCAAGGCTTGGCGGCATGCGCGGATGCCCTTCAAGGGTCCTTGCTTGGCCGCAGGAATGTTCACGTTCAGGCAGCAGCCTTTGCCAAGCCCTTGCCCCAGCACGTTGGCCGTTACGGAGCGCACCACGGGCCGCGTGTGTTCAAATGAGGCTTCAAGCCCGTACTCCATCAAGGAGAAGCCGATGCTGGGAATGCCCTCCAGCGCCCCTTCAACGGCAGCGCTCATGGTGCCGCTGTAAAGCACGTTGATGCTGAGGTTGCTGCCGTGGTTGATGCCGCTGACCAGCAGCGCCGGGCGGCCCTTGATGATGTGGTACACGGCGAGCTTCACGCAATCCACGGGGGTGCCCGTGCAACTGAAGGCCCGCACGCCATCCATGAACTCCACTTTGCGCAAGCGCAGGAAATTGTGGATGGTGATGGCGTGGCCCATGGCGCTCTGGGGCTTGTCCGGCGCCACCACCAGCACCTCGCCAAAAGCCTTCATTTCCTCCGCCAATGTTTGGATGCCCGGAGCGAAGATGCCGTCGTCATTGGTCACCAGGATCAACGGGCGGTCTGTTTTGTTCATTGGGGCGCAAAGCTAAGCGGGGGGAACCGGGGCATGATCTGAGGATCAGAGGATCACACCGAACTTTGCCCCAAACCCATTCGATCAATCATATTGAGCATGAAGCATCCCATTTTTCCCGAAGGCGCGGCCAAACCGCTTGCGCCCTACACCCCGGCCATTGAAGCCAATGGCATGGTGTTCCTCAGCGGCCAGATCGCATTGATCGGTGATACCGGCCAACTGCAAATGACCTCCATTGCCGAGGAAACCAAGCAGGTAATGGAAAACCTGGGCCTGTTGCTAAAGGCTGCGGGACTGGATTTCAGCCACTTGGTGAAGTGCACCATCTTCATGAGCAGCATGGACCACTACGGCGCGGTGAACGAGGTTTATGGCAAGTACTTCAAGGATGCCCCACCGGCCCGGGAGGCCGTGGCCGTGGCCGGCTTGCCGCGCGGGGTGAACGTGGAGATCAGCGGGATCGCGTGCCGGTGAACAATTCGCGGATCAATTTGCCAATTCAACAATATGCCAATTCGCCAATTTGCCAATTGGGCAATGATCAATTCGCCGAAACACCAATAGGTCGACTGAAGAGCAAGGCCAGAACTACCGCAGCACCCGGCGCTGGGTGAAGTAGAGGAAGCACCAATTGAGCGCAATGAGGAAGCCAAGGAAGTTGAAGGCTTCACGGCCCGCCACCAGCATGGGCAACAGGATGCCGAGCAGTTGTGCGGTGATGTAGATGTGCAGGCCGTCATTCCAGCCCTGCCACAAACGCAGGGTGCCGAAGAAGCGCAGCAGTGTGCGGGCGGCGAACACGGCCATCAATGCAACGCCGTGCAAGCGCATCACTTGGACGTATGCATGGACGGCTTCCAATTGTTGGGGCTGCAACCAGGCGGCGTACACCCCGTCGATGAGCTTGCGCACTTCTTCCTCCGGCATGCCTTGCAGCGCATAAGCCCCGGCACAGCCGATGAGGTAAAGCGGGAACACCAGGCCCTGATTGATGAAGCTGGCCATGCAAAGCCGCGCCAGCAACTTGGGGCGCTGCCATGCGCCTGCTTCCCCGGTTACTTGTTCCACGGCGCGAAAAAACAAAAAGCCCCCGACAATGCCGGGGGCTTTTTGCCAAGTGGTAGCCGTTGATCAGTGCATGTACTTCAGGTTCACGGCATAAAGGATGATGAAGACCAGTGAGAAGAACCCCACAAAGCCAACGGACAGAATGGCCATCATGCTTCCGCCCAGGAAATAGAGCGGCACCGCCAGTCCAATGATCGTGGCCAACAAATAGAGCCAGAAACCGCTCTTTTGCAGGTTCCACATGCGCCAAACGCCAAACAGGCTAAGCAAGGACAGGACAATGCCCGCCACCCCGATGGGAACGGCATTTTCAGCCGCACGCTTGGTGATCTCCAGGCCGGAATCCATCATTTGGCCTGCAACGCCGCTGGCCTGATCGCCCAACTGGGCTTTGGCTTCCTCCAATTTTTGCTGTGCTTCAGCCACTACGGCGGTTTGGTCCTTGGTCATGTTCAATACGCCGCTTACCACGCCCCAAGCCCCCATGATGAAGCTGATGATGCAGAGCACCGTGAGCAAGGTGGGACGCGTGGCCGGAGCGGCGGGATTGGTGTTCATGTCTGCCATGTGAAATGGATTTGGTTGGATCGAAAGTAGGCATGTGCCGGAGGTCCCCGGCGAAAAGAAACGGCCATGATCCACCGCTGGATCGTTAATAACAGCGCGTATCCGCTTCCACAGCCGGTTGGCGGCCGAAAGCACACTGCCCCCAAGTGGCCGGTCATTCCCCTATTCCCGGCACTGCTAACTTCGCGCCGCGCAAACAACTGCGGGCCTCCGTTCGCGGCCCTCCATAACTAATCCATCGCACACTGATGAGCTATGACGTGATCGTACTGGGCAGCGGGCCCGGCGGCTATGTGGCCGCCATCCGTGCCAGCCAATTGGGCCTGAAGACCGCCATTGTTGAAAAAGAAGCCTTGGGCGGCATCTGCCTCAATTGGGGCTGCATCCCCACCAAGGCCCTGCTTAAAAGCGCAAGCGTGTTTGAGTACATCAACCACGCCAAGGACTACGGCATCACCGTGGGCGCGCCCCAGGCGGATTTCAAGGGCATGGTGCAGCGCAGCCGCGACGTGGCCAAGGGCATGAGCAACGGCGTGCAGTTCCTGATGAAGAAGAACAAGATCGACGTGGTGATGGGCACGGGCGTGCTGAAGCCCGGCAAGAAGTTGGAGGTGACCGGCGCCGACGGCAAGAAGCAAGTGCTGGAGGCCAAGCATATCATCATTGCAACGGGAGCGCGCAGCCGCGAACTGCCGGCGCTGAAGCAGGACGGCAAGAAGGTGATCGGTTACCGCGAGGCCATGTCCCTGCCGGCCCAGCCCAAGAGCATGGTGGTGGTGGGCAGCGGCGCCATCGGCAGCGAGTTCGCCTATTTCTACAACGCCATTGGCACCAAAGTGACCTTGGTGGAATTCATGCCCAACGTGGTGCCCGTGGAGGATGAAGAGGTGAGCAAGCAATTGGAGCGAAGCTTTAAGAAGCAGGGCATAGATGTCATGGTTTCCAGCGAAGTAACAAAAGTGGACACCAGCGGAAAAGGATGCAAGGTCACCGTGAAAAACGCCAAGGGCGAACAAGTGATCGAGTGCGACGTGGTACTGAGCGCAGTAGGCATTGCCACCAATGTGGAAGGCATCGGGCTGGAGGAAGTAGGCATCGTGACTGACCGTGGCAAGATCACTGTGGACGCTTTCAGCGCCACCAACATCCCGGGTTACTACGCCATTGGCGATGTAACCCCTGGCCAGGCCTTGGCACACGTGGCCAGCGCGGAAGGCATTATTTGCGTGGAGAAGATCGCGGGGAAGAGCCCCGAACCGCTGGACTACAACAACATCCCGGGCTGCACCTACTGTTCGCCGGAAATTGCCAGCGTGGGCTACACGGAAAAGGCCGCCAAGGAAAAGGGCTACGAGCTGAAGGTGGGCAAGTTCCCCTTCAGCGCCAGCGGCAAGGCCAGCGCGGCCGGGGCCAAGGACGGTTTCATCAAGCTGATCTTCGACGCCAAGTACGGCGAACTGCTGGGGGCGCACATGATCGGCATGAACGTTACCGAGATGATCGCGGAGTGCGTGGCCATGCGCAAGCTGGAGACCACCGGCCACGAGATCATCAAGACCGTACACCCCCACCCCACCATGAGCGAAGCGATCATGGAGGCGGCGGCGGCGGCCTACGGCGAGGTGATCCACCTGTAAGCCAACCTGCCCGGCTCCTGCAAGCCACGCCTGTGGATGGATGCTCCTGTGCACCCCGAAACTACGGGAGCCGAAGATCCGGCCAGCTTCTTCGACCGCCTGGGCCCCAGCTACGGCAGCCGTTACCAGGGCACGGACCGGTTTCACCGCTATTATTTCCATGAGCGCATGGAAAAAGCGGTGCGCGGGCTGGACCTGCGGAACGGTAACGTGCTGGACATCGGCAGCGGCACGGGCGACCTTTACGGGGTGCTTTCCGCACGATTCCCCGGCATGCGGTTCCTGGCCTCGGACGTAAGCGCCGGCATGCTGGAGCACAGCTTGGTGCCGCCCGCCCAACGGCTGCTCGGGCGCATTTATGAGCACGACCTCGGAACAGCGCGGTTTGACGCCATCTTCATGCTCGGCGTATCCACTTACATGGACCGGGATGAATTGGAAAAGAACCTGGCCTTTGCCGCTGCCCATCTGGCACCGTCCGGCAATTTCATCATTACCTACACCAATGCCCATGCATTGGACACTTGGCTGCGCGCCTTGGCCAAAGGGTTGTTGGGCCGCCGTGCCGGACCTGGCGGCAACGTACTCTCCAGTGGCATGAAGATCCACCGGTACTCACATGCCTCGATCAAGGCCCTGATGGAACCCCGGTTCCGGATCACCGGTTGGGATGCATTGAACCATACGGTCTTCCCGTTCAACCGGCTGTTGCCGGGCCCTTCGGTTGCAACCGCCAAGTATTTTTCACGCCTCGGGGGGGCACCGGCATGGCTGCGTTTCCTGAGTTCAGACCTGATGGTGCGCGCCGGGGGAAAATGAATAACAGCCAGTTGCTGAAAATTTGCGGGCAACCACATTGCACGGACGCGTCTTATCCTTGCCCCAACCTCCAATAGCCGGGCCGCCCCAGTCTTCGGCCCCCTGATGCTCCGGATCCTTCACATCAACAACCGCTTCAACCTGGGCGGTCCTACGCACAACGTGGCATTCCTGGCGCGCTACATGCCGCCCGGATTTGAGACGCTGCTGATAGGCGGGCCACCGGAGGGGAACGAGGAAAGCAGCAGCCACATTCTGGCCGACCTTGGCGTGGACGCCATGATCCTGCCGGAAATGCGCAGGGCCATTTCCCCCTTCAAGGACCTGTCGGCCTACCGCCGCATAAAGCAGGTGATCAAGGAATTTAAGCCGGACGTTGTGCACACCCACGCGGCCAAGGCCGGTGCCGTGGGGCGCATGGCCGCCAGCGACCTGGGGATCAAGGGCATCGTGCACACCTTCCACGGCCACGTGTTCCACAGCTACTTCGGGCCCGTGCAGACCGGGGTGTTCAAGAACATGGAACGCTACCTGGCAGGGAAGTCATCGCGCATCATCGCCATCAGTGAACGGCAAAAAACCGAGCTGGTGCAGGACCACCGGATCTGTGCTGCCTCCAAAGTGGACGTGATACCCTTGGGCATTGACCTGAACAAGTTCCGTGAAGACCAGGCCGAGAAGCGCTCCCTGTTCCGAAGGGTGTACGGCGTGGCCGATGACGAGGTCGCCATTGGCATTGTAGGCCGGTTAGTGCCCATTAAGAACCATGCACTGTTCCTGAAAGGCATGAAGTACGTAAAGGAACGGACCGGGAAGAAGGTCCGGGCCTTCATCGTAGGTGATGGCGATGAGCGGCCTGCCATCCAAGAGCAAGCTTCGGAGCTGGGCTTCAGCATGGCCCATGCGCGAACCTTCAACGGGCACGCCTTCGGCAAGGGGGTGAACGGGAAACCCGTGGTGGAGCGTGCGGACATCACCTTTACGAGCTGGGTAAAGGACATCGACGTGGTACATGCCGGGGTGGACGCAGTGGCCCTTACCAGCTTCAACGAAGGCACGCCCGTTAGCTTGATAGAGGCCCAAGCCGCAGGCCGGGCGGTGGTAAGCACCCGCGTAGGCGGCATAGAGAACGTGGTAAAGGAAGGGGCCACGGCCCTGCTGTGTGCAAACAATGATGCGGACGCGTTCGGGAAGCACCTGTTGCGCGTGGTGGAAGACCAGCAACTGCGGCTGAAGCTTGGCCAAGGGGGCTGGGACCATGTGCATGACCGCTACCACTACACCCGGTTGGTAAAGGATACCGCGCGCCTCTATGAGGCGCTGATCGCCTGAAAGAGGTGGTGCGAATGGTTATTTTTGCCCGAAATCCGCAGGGAATGGGGAGAATATCACTTGTGTTGGCCATCGCCGTGCTCATGATCACCGGTTGCGGGATCAACCGGGACATCATGTTCAAGACGCCCCGGGACTACAAGTTCGACACGGTGTCCGACACGATTGAACGGCAGTTCAAGATCCAACCGGACGACAACCTCAGCTTCCGGATGTTCTCCAACGACGGGTTCAAGATGATCGACCTGATGAACGAGAACCAGAACGGGGTGCTTTCCTCCAACCGCCTGCAGTTCAATTACACCGTGGACCCCGACGGCCAGACCAAGCTTCCGGTCATCGGGAAGGTGAAAGTGGGCGGGCTTACCGTACGGGAAGCCGAATTGCTCTTGGAAGATCGCTATGCCACGTACTATCAAAAACCCTTCGTGCTGCTCAACGTGAGCAACCGCAGGGTGGTGGTGTTCCCGGGAGGAGGCGGTGATGCGAAGCCCATCATGCTGGAGAACAACAACACCACCCTCCTGGAGGTACTGGCCAGTGCGGGCGGCATTGCAAACCGGGGCGACGCCCACAAGGTGAAACTATTCCGCCGGAAACCGAACGGAGGACGGGAAGTTTTTCAATTTGACCTCTCCGACATCAAGAACCTCAAATACGCCGACATCGTGATGCAGGCCGATGACGTGGTTTACGTGCAGCCCAAGCCGGAGATCGCCAGGGGCATTTTAACGGAAGTAACCCCCTTGGTCACCTTGCTCTCCAGCGTGGTGCTGGTATGGGGCATTGTGCGCACCTTCCAAAAATAGGCACCGGGCATGCTGAACGATGAGGCAAGCAACCGGGCCGCAAGCCTGGACAGCTACCGCGAACGGATCACGAACTTCAGCAATGAGTTCGACCTTGGCCTGTTCGTTTACATCGTCCGCCGTTCGCTGGTTTGGATCATTACATGCCTGCTGCTATCGTTCAGCGCAGCCTATTTGTACCTGCGTTATACGGCCCCCACCTACGCCAGCAGCGCCAAACTTCAGTTGGGCCAGAGCAATAATGCCCAAACGGTGCTGAAGATGAACGACATGATGCTGGAGGACAACAGCCTGCAGGCCGATGTCCAAATGCTCCAGTCCAAATTCTTCGTTGCCAAAGCCGTGGCCATGCTTCCGCTGCGTGTCCGCTACTTCTTCCGCGGGCAAATACTCACGGAAGAATTTTACAAGCATTTCTACTACCAGGTAAAGAACGTGGAAGTGGCCAACCCTGCCATACTGGGCAAGCCGGTCACCATGGAGATCCTGGACGGCCGCAACATTTTGCTTTCATACCTGGTGGGCAACACGCCCTATTCCACCAAGGTGGCCATCGGCCAGAGCTTTACCACGCCGCATTTCTCCGGCAAGATCACCACCCTGGAAGGAGGCCAAGCCCCGCTTGCCCAGGAACGGGGCACGCTCTACTTCACCATCAACGACCCCGTTGCGCTCACCAATGAGTTTGCGGGGAAAATATCCGTGGTCATTGCCGATCCAAGTGCAAAGACCATCTTGATCAGCTACAAGGACCACAATCCGGTGTTGGCGCGTGACATCTGCCAGGCCATGGCCGATGCATACATCACCTACGACCTGGAACGTAAGTCCGAGAGCGCTGAAAACATCCTGCGTTTCATCGAAAGCCAGAAGGACAAGGTGTTCGCGGAACTGCGCGACAGCGAGCTGAAGCTGGAACTCTTCAAACGGGACAACCGGGTGGCGAACATGCAGGACCTCACCCCCCTGTTGCTGCAGCGATCGGACGAATACGAGGATGAAATGCTCAAGCTCCGCATGGAGGACAACCTCCTGAAGGAAATTGAACATGCCGCCAAACTGGACAAAGGCCATCTCGACGTTTACCAGGTGCTTCCGCTGCTTACGGGCACCAGTGTGCAAACCGCATTGGACGCATCCATCACCACGCTGGGCAACTTACTGAAACAGCGGGAAGAGACCGCATTCGAGACCACGGAGGCCAATGTGAACCTGCAAATGCTGGACCGGCAGATCCAAAGCCAGCAGCAATTGATCCTCGAAACCATTGCCACCATGCGGGAGCGCATTGCTTCCCGCATGAAGGACTATGAGGACAAACTCCAGCAGTACGAAGACCGTTTCTCCGAACTGCCCGAAAAGGAATTGGCATATGCACGGATCGAGCGGCTCTTCAACATCAACGAGAAATACTACACCCAACTGTTGGAGAAGGACATTGAATACCGCATCAGCAAGGCGGGTTTCGTGCCTGAAAACCGCGTGCTGGAACCTGCGGTGCTCCCCACGAGCCCGGTCTCTCCCGACCGGAGCATGGTGTTGATCACGTATATCCTCACCGGCCTGGTGATCAGCGTGCTCCTCGTGCTGGTGCGGTACATCCTGCACGACAACATCACCTCCCTGAACGATATTGCCAAGGCCAGCAACGCCAGCGTGGGCATATTGGGCATGGTGCCCAAGTACAAGAAGGAAATCCCGGTGAGCCAATTGCTGGTGGACAAGAACCCAAAATCATTGATCGCGGAGAGCTTCCGAAGCATCCGCACCAACCTGCAATTCGTGGAGAACGGCCCGGGCCCGAAGGTGATCGCCGTGACCAGCACCATCTCCGGGGAGGGAAAGACCTTCGTGGCCATCAATCTTGCCGGGATCATCAACTTCAGCGACAAGCGCGTGGTGATCTTGGACCTCGACATGCGCAAGCCAAAGATCCACTTGGGGTTCAGTGTGGCGAACGTGCGCGGAATGAGCACCCTGCTGATCGGCAAGGACAGCCTTGAACAATGCATCCAGCACAGCAACCTCCAAGGGCTGGACTTCATCACGGCCGGGCCGATACCGCCCAATCCCAGCGAACTGATCATCGGTCCCAGCATGAACCGGTTGCTGGAGGTATTGAAGACCATGTACGACATCGTGCTGATCGATACACCGCCCGTGGGCCTGGTGACGGACGGCATTGCCATGATCCAGAAGGCGGACATCCCGATCTACATCTTCCGTGCGGATTATTCCAAGAAACTGTTCGTGCAGAACGTGGACCGGCTGATCAATGAGAACCAGATCACCAAGCTTTGCGCGGTGCTGAACGGCGTGGACGTGGACCGCAACAAGTACGGCTATGCCTACGGCTATGGATATGGCTATGGGTACGGAACCGGATACGGCTCCGGTTACGGCTATTATGAGGAGCGCAACAGGCAGCGCCCCGGGCTATTGGGCCGGCTCTTTAAACGCAAATGATGGAGGTGACCCCAACCACGCTGAACGGGTTGTTGCGCATCAAGCCGCGGATATTCAGGGATGAGCGCGGCTATTTCCTGGAAACCTTCAACAGCGCCGCATTTGCCGGAACCACCGGCATCCGGGCACCGTTCGTCCAGTGCAATGAAAGCGTTTCGCACAAGGGTGTTCTGCGGGGCCTGCACCTGCAAGCCCATCCCCATGCACAGGCAAAACTTGTGCGGGTTGCCTGCGGGGCCGTGCTGGACGTGTGCGTGGACCTGCGCAAGGGAAGCGCCACTTTCGGCAAGCACATAGCCGTCAGGCTCGATGCCACGGATCGTGAAATGCTTTACATCCCCGAGGGAATGGCCCACGGTTTTGTTGCATTGGAGGACAATACCGTGTTTTCCTACATGTGTTCGGCCCCTTACGCACCGCAAGCGGAACGCACCGTGCTCTGGAACGACCCCGAGCTTGGCATAGACTGGGGCGTGGACGATCCGGTGGTGAATGCCAAGGACCGGGCCGGAAGTCCCTTTGCCGAACGTTGCTGGGAGAAATAACATGTATTCCAGCGGCCAATTGTTCTTTCTGCTCACCGGGCTGTTTTTCATGGCCTTGGTGTTTTCACTGCTGGTGAATTCCGTGTTCATGCGGTTCTTCCGCACTTTCGGCATCCGCGACAACGATGCCGGCATGGTGCGGTGGAATTCCTCCAAGCCTGCGTTCGGGGGCATTGGCTTCTTCATCGTGTTCCTGTTCGCCTTCGCCGCATACGGCGTTCTATTTCCCAAGGTCACCGACATTTTCGAGCCTGAAGCGGTTGGATTGCTGGCAGCCACCGGGCTGGGCTTCCTGATGGGCCTCGCCGACGATGCCTACAATACCCGCCCCCTGCTCAAGTTTGTTACGCAGATCGCTTGCGGGGCCACGCTCCTGGCAACCGGCACGGGGATCCATCTCTTTGGCATTGCCTGGGCCGACGCCATGCTCACCATTCTATGGGTGGTGGGCCTGATGAACGCCATCAACATGTTGGACAACATGGATGCGATCACCACCTTGGTGACATTGGGCATCCTGGTGGCCGTGCTCGGCCGTTTCTTGCTCTTCGGGCCTGCGAATGATGTGAACGTGGTGATCATCATCGCCGTGTGCGGCGCCTTGGGCGGCTTCCTTTTTTTCAATTGGCATCCTTCACGGATGTACATGGGTGACACGGGGAGCCAGTTCCTCGGTGTTTTCACCGCCTACATGGGCATCCACTACTTCTGGAACGGAA
This sequence comes from Bacteroidota bacterium, assembly GCA_018267065.1. GTDB lineage: Bacteria > Bacteroidota > Bacteroidia > Flavobacteriales_F > PHOS-HE28 > PHOS-HE28. The sequence goes on along the minus strand of JAFDZG010000323.1, from coordinate 6,233 downwards.
CATCCCTGCAAGGCACAATGGAACCTTGGAGGCAGGTCTCCGTCACCCTCCTGGTGTTCATCCTGCCCATAGCCGACACCACCACCGTCTCCATCAACCGGATGCTCCGCAAACAATCCCCATTTGTGGGAGGCAAGGACCACACCACCCACTTCCTGAGCTATACAGGGCTGTCAGATGCCCAAGTGGCCATGACCTTCGGTGGCCTTGGCGCATTTTCGGCGTTGCTGAGCTTCATCGCCCTGCGGTACATCCCCGTGTGGGAACCGCTATACACGTTCCTGTACCTGGGTTATTCGCTTGCTGTATTCCTCTTTCTGTTCAGCCTTACCAAAAGGCGCGGGATCGCACGACCTTTGTAGCCCCATGCGGAAGCATCTTTCCATTATCGGCAAAAGCTTGCTGATGGCCCTGCTCATTGGTGCCGGTGCTGCTTGCATCCAAGTGTTCACGTTCAGCACCAGCGCGGGCGAGTCCGATGTGGACCACCAGCTCCGCTTCAACGAGGGATACAAGATCTTCAGCCTGAACTTGCCCACCAACCTTGATTTTTGCGGGGAACACGTGCCGCTGGAACAGTTGGACGTGCGCGAACGGCTGGACCGCGAGCTGCTGGTGAACACCTATTGGCAGAGCAACTCACTCTTGGCCCATAAACGGGCCAACCGCTGGTTCCCCGTCATTGAACCCATCCTGAAGCGCGAAGGCGTGCCGGACGACATGAAGTACATCCCGCTGATCGAGAGCGGGCTCACCAACGTAACCAGCCCGGCCGGTGCGGTCGGGTTCTGGCAATTCATGAAGGAAACCGCAATGGCGGAAAGCCTGGAAGTGAACAACGAGGTGGACGAGCGCTACAACTTGGTGCGGAGCACCGAAGCGGCGTGCAAACACCTCAAGGAGGCCTATGCACGGTACGGTTCGTGGGCCATGGCCGCCGCTACGTTCAACCTGGGGCGCGGCAACCTGGAGCGCCAGATCGGAAGGCAGAAGGAAACGAACTACTTCAACTTGCTGCTACCGGAAGAAACTTCGCGCTACGTGTTCCGGATCCTTGCCATGAAGGCCATCATCAGCGATCCCGCGCGTTACGGGTTCCATTTGCGCAAAAAAGACCTCTACGCGCCGTACAAAACCAGAACCCTGGAAATCGCCCCGCCCGTGGAGGATTTGAACGCATTCGCCGAGCGGCAGGGCACGAACTACAAATTGCTCAAGCTGCTCAATCCATGGTTGCGGGACAACACCCTCTCCGATCACGGCGGCAAGAAATACACCATCCTGCTTCCGGCGGAAGGATTCAACGACATGCCCGCGGACGATGAGTGAACTTGGGACGGGTGCCCCCGGGGCGAACGGCAAAGCCACCGGGGCCACGGAGGACATTGAAGTGCTCGGTGCCCGGGTGCACAACCTGAAGAACATAGACGTGCGGATCCCGCGCGACCAGTTGGTGGTGGTTACGGGGCTGAGCGGCAGCGGGAAGAGCTCGTTGGCCTTTGATACCATCCATGCGGAGGGCCAACGCCGCTACATCGAAACCTTCAATGCCTATGCGCGCCAGTTCCTGGGCGGCATAGAGCGCCCCGACGTGGACCTGATCACCGGCCTGAGCCCCGTGATCGCCATCGAGCAGAAAACGATCAGCCGCAACCCGCGGAGCACCGTGGGCACCATCACGGAGATCTACGACCTGCTGCGCCTGCTCTATGCACGCATTGGCGAAGCATACAGCCACATCACCGGCGAGCGCATGGTGCGCTACACGGAGAAACAGATCATTGAACTGCTTATGCAGGAACATGCCGGCGAGGACATCTTGATACTTGCGCCGGTGGTGCGCGGGCGCAAGGGCCACTACCGGGAACTGTTCGAACAATTCCTGCGGCAAGGCTTTTTGCGCGCACGGGTGGATGGCGATGTGATCGACCTTACTTCAAGGCCGCGCCTGGACCGGTACAAAACCCATGACATCGAGCTGGTGGTGGACCGTCTGAAGGTGAACGCCGCCAATGCCAAGCGCCTCGCCGAAAGTTGCGCCACGGCACTGAAGCATGGCAAAGGGAACTTAATGGCCCTGGCTGCAAAAGGCCATGCGGCACCACGCTACCTGAGCCGCCACTTGATGGACCCCGGGAGCGGCATCGCCTATGAGGAACCCGAACCGAACCTATTCAGCTTCAACAGCCCTTACGGGGCATGCCCGCGGTGCGGGGGCATCGGGGAGATAACGGAGGTGGCGCCGGAGAAAATCGTACCGGACCGGTCGAAGAGCCTGAAGCGCGGGGCGCTGGTGGCCTTGGGCACCTACAAGCCGGGCGGCATCTTCCGCCAGGTGGAGGCAGTGTTGGAGAGTTTTGGACATGATGCCAATACGCCCTTCGAGGAAATGGGGGACGAAGTGCTCACCACCATCCTTAACGGGCAGGACGAGCCGCTGCGCATTGTGAGCAAGGCAGGCCTCAGCGACCGCAGCATGCAGTTTGACGGCATCATCCCCTTCATTTTGGAGCAAGCGGAAGGTGGGCCGAAGACCGCCCAGAAATGGGCCTCCCAGTTTACGCGCATGGTGGAATGCCCCTTGTGCGAGGGCACCCGCTTGAAGAAAACCGCACGCTATTTCCGCATTGCCGGGATGGACATCACCCAATTGTCCGCCCTGCCGATCGATGAGTTCCACGCACACATGGACGGCCTAACAGGCAAGTTGGATGAACGCCAAGCCATCATTGCGCGTGAGGTGGTGAAAGAGATCACGGCACGCAGCAAATTCCTGCTGGACGTGGGCCTGGAATACCTCACCCTGGGCCGCAGTGCCCGTACACTGAGCGGTGGCGAGGCGCAACGCATCCGCCTTGCAACCCAGATCGGCAGCCAACTGACCGGGGTGCTGTACATCCTGGACGAGCCGAGCATCGGCCTGCACATGCGCGACGACCACCGGCTGATCGGCAGCCTGCGTGAACTGCGCGACGGAGGCAACAGCGTGCTGGTGGTGGAGCACGACAAGGAAATGATGCTGCACGCCGACCACCTTATCGACATCGGTCCGGGAGCCGGGGTGCATGGCGGACAGGTGGTGGCACAAGGCAGCCCTGCCGAACTGATGTCCGGCAGTTCGCTCACCGCCCGCTTCCTCCGGGGCGAGGAACGCATTGGCATACCGGGTGAACGGCGCAGCGGCAACGGGCATTTCCTCCGGTTGAAGGGCGCAACGGGCAACAACCTGAAAGGAGTGGACCTTGAGCTGCCGCTGGGCACGTTCATCTGCGTTACCGGCGTTAGCGGCAGCGGCAAGAGCAGCTTGATCGACGATACCCTCTACCCCATCCTCAGCAAGACCTTCCATCGCGCGGAGCTGCGGCCCTTGGCGTACAAAACCATTGAAGGACTGAAATTCCTGGACAAGGTGATCGAGGTGGACCAGTCGCCGATCGGAAGAACACCGCGCAGCAACCCTGCCACATACACCGGCTTGTTCGATCATGTGCGGCAACTCTTTGCGGAGCTGCCCAGCGCGAAGATCCGCGGTTACAAGAGCGGCCGTTTCAGTTTCAACACGCCGGGCGGCCGCTGCGAAACCTGCAAGGGCGCCGGTGTGCGCACCATTGCAATGAACTTCCTGCCCGATGTGGACGTGCCGTGCGAAACATGCCGGGGGAAACGTTACGATCGCGAAACGCTGGAAGTGCGCTTCAAGGGCCGCAGCATCGCCGATGTATTGGCCCTCAGCGTTGAGGAAGCCATGGAAGTGTTCGGCGACATCCCTTCCATCAGCACCAAGCTCGCCACCTTGCTGGATGTGGGCCTCGGCTACGTAACACTGGGCCAGGGAAGCACCACGCTCAGCGGCGGGGAGGCCCAACGCATCAAGCTCGCCACGGAGCTCAGCAAGCGGCAGACGGGCAGCACTTTCTACATCCTGGATGAACCCACCACGGGGCTCCACTTCGATGATGTAAGGCACCTGATCCGCGTGCTGGACAAATTGGTGCAGCACGGCAACACCGTGCTGGTGATCGAGCACAACATGGACATCATCAAAGTAGCCGACCATGTGATCGACATGGGCCCCGATGGCGGAAGCGGCGGAGGGCGCATCGTTGTGCAAGGCACACCTGAACAGGTTGCGCTAAGCGGGCGCGGGTACACCGCCAAATTCCTGGAGAAGGAACTTTACGGCTGAACCCGCGAACAGCGCGGGCATGCAAGTGCGTGCTGTTGCGCGAAGCATACCCGTTGGCGAAAGAAGCCGGCGGGCGCGGCGCGCCGGGGACCGCGGCTTACTGCAAGGCCGGATAGGCCATTGGGTCTCCGGCTCTTCAACACGCCGTTGTTGGAAGATGGCAACCCCGAAGCATGGAAGCGCCGTGCACGCGCGGATAGTTTTGCCCGTGAAGCACAATTACGTCCAAAGCGAAGCAGGACCCCATGATCAAAATCTTCACCTTGCTCAATGTTGCCGGCCTGATCCTGTTCAACATGTTCTTCGGCGGAGATGTCAGCGTAACGCAAAACATGCCCGCTTCCATGGACCCCGGAACAGAGGTCCGCGTAACCGTCACCATCAACAAGGACCAGATCACCGGCTTTGCAAAATTGCAGATCGACCTGCCCCCCGGGCTTTCCGCCACCGCGATCGAGACCAAGGGCGCTTCATTCACCTTCGCTGAAGGCAAGGCCAAGTTCATTTGGATGGCACTGCCCACGCAACCTTCATTCAAGGTAAGCTACACATTGAGCGCAGACGCCACTGCGAGCGGCACGCTTCCCATTACCGGCCGCCTCTCCTACATCCAGGACAACGAACGGAAAACCGTGGACATGGCACCAAGCACCATTGCCATCGGCAACGGCAGCAACGCAGCGGCAACGGCGCCGGTGCCCGCAAGCAGTCCCGCGTCCACCACGGAAACAACCGCCCAACAGGACGCTCCGGCCCCCACGAACCAAGAAGCACCAAGCGCCACTGCCACCATGTCCGGGACCGGAACTGCAACGGCAAGCGAACAACCCGTACCTCCGCAAACCGGAACTGGTGATGTAAGCGGCACGCGCACCATTACGCCGGTGAGCACGTATGAATCCCTTGTTACTGTTACCGTGAAGAAGGGCGCACTCCGCGGATTCGGCAAGTTGCAGGAATCGCTTCCCGAAGGATTCACGGCCGTAGCGAAGGACAACGATGAAGCCATCTTCAGCGCGAACGGGCGGATCGTGAAATTCGTTTGGTTGAACCTGCCGTCAAAGAGTGAGCTCACCGTACGCTACCGCATGATCGCGCCGGCCGGTGCCAACGGCGCCTACACGGTGAACGGGGAATTCGGATACTTGGTAAATGACCTCACGCAGCGGGCAGTGATCGGCAGCACTGCATTCAATGCCGGCGCTGCTACCGCCGTGGCGGTAGTTACACCTCCCCCGGCAGCCGACACCTCCACAAAGACAGGCACGGTGGCTACGGCAACCACCACTACCGAAGTGCCTGCAAAGCCTGAAGAAGCCAAGAAACCCGTGGAAACTGAACCAGCAACCGCCACCACGGCCCGCAAGCCCGTTGTTACCAAAACCCCTGCTCCGGAATCCGGCATCACCTACAAAGTGCAGATCACCGCAGCGCACCGCGAAGTGGGAAAGCCCTACTTTGAGCAGCGCCACCATTATAGCGGGGATTTCAGCATTGAGCACAATGACGGCTGGATCAAGTACGTCACCGGCATGTTTGACCGTTACAAGGCCGCGCGCGAGCAGCGTCAGGCATTTATCGATGCACAGTATAACTTTCCCGGACCGTTCGTTACCGCATACAACAACGGCGAGCGGATCACCGTGCAGGAAGCTTTGATGATCTCCGGTCAACGGTCCGCGCAATAGACACACACACCTCCCCCCCCTGCCACCGGATGCGTACCAAGGCTACGACCCAACTGCTCCGATGCTTGGCGTTGGGGGCCATGGTGGCAACGGGCACCGCAAGCTCCCGCGCACAATCTTCCAACGACAGTACCGGCTTCCAATTGAAGCCCTCATTTGCCCTGGGAACCGGCATGTTGGGCTTTTATGGGGATGTGGGATACCAAAGCAAGTCGTATAGCCCGCTGGTTTCCAGGATCGGTTATGAACTGCGTGCCTCGGCGCCCCTAACGAACTGGCTGGAGGTCGGGCTCTTTGCCATCCACGGCAGGTTAAGCGCCAATGAGCACGGCACGGGGCGCAACTTGAACTTTGAATCG
>JAFDZG010000322.1 GCA_018267065.1 Bacteroidota bacterium | reverse complement strand
CGTTGGCGGTATACCAGTCCGCGAGCCACATCATGTATTCGATCCCGCTTTTCATGATGCCCGGACCGCAATCGCCCAGGATGCAGTGCGCGGCGAAGATGTTGCCCATGGTGCTGTCCTCCCAGCCCGGGCAGATGATGGGCAGGTTGCGTTCGGCGGCGGCCACCATCCAGCTGTCCTTGGGGTCGATCTGGTAGTAGGGCTTCAGCACGCCGCTCTTGATCATCTCGTAGAACAGTTCGTGCGGGAAGCGGCGCTTGTCGTTGGCCTGGCCGTCCTTCCACAGCTTCACGGCGTGCTCTTCCAAGCGGCGAAAGGCTTGTTCCTCCGGGATGCACGTGTCGGTAACGCGGTTCATGCCGCGGTCCAGCAATGCGCGTTCCTCCTTCGGGGTCAGGTCGCGGTAGTGCGGCACGCGCTCGTAGTGGTCGTGTGCCACCAAGTTCATCAGGTCTTCCTCCAAGTTGGCCCCGGTGCAGCTGATGATGTCCACCTGGCCGGCACGGATCATTTCGGCCAGGCTCTTGCCCAGCTCGGCGGTGCTCATGGCACCGGCCAAGGAGATCAGCATCTTCTTGCCGCTGGCCTTGTGGACCTTGTAGCCCTTGGCGGCATCCACCAAGGCGGCCGCGTTGAAGTGGAGGAAATGCCTTTCCATGAAGGCGGAGATGGGGCGGGAGGTGCTCATGATGGGCGCTGTGCGTGCTTCTTGACGTGGTTGAATTGAGGGGCGAAAGTTAGGCTGGCGGAATGTGTGGAGTGGAATGTGGTGGCCTTGCCATGCGGGACCAGCTCCCCTCCTCACGCTGGGTCTCCGTTTCGGGAGCTTGTGCGGGAAGAATTCGGGTGGATGGTGGCCAGGTGTGAAGAGTGGATGCCATAGTTCCTCTTGCGCAGGATCCGCTGTTGGCCACAGGTGCGGGTCGGCGAGACCCCGCGGGAGCAAGCGCAGGTGAGTGGGGCCCCGATACGGCGCGCTAGGCCTGCGGGTACGCCTTCCTCACCATGGCGATCGATCGCTTGGCCAGGTCCTTCAGCACCGCCAGGTCGATGTCGCTCAAGCGTTTCACATATACGCAGCCCTTGGTGGCCCTGTGCTTGCCCAGCTTCGCCAGCAGCCCGGGTTCCATCGCTTCGGGGAAAAGGTACAGCACCAGTTCCTGTTTGCGCGGGCTGAACGCGGCAAGGGGCGCATCGCTCTGGTGGCCGCTGGCATAGGTGTAGTGGTAGGTGCCAAAGCCTACGATCGTGGGGCCGTACATGTAAGGTTCCGCGCCGGTGAGCCCGTGCATCAGTTCCATGAGCATGCGGCAGTCGTCGCGCGTTTCCTCCTTGGGCTGCTTGGCGATGAAGGCGTCCACGTTGGCGGTGGTCGCGTGGGTCTTGTTGGGCTTGGGCATGGGGGCGGGTGGTGGCGAAAGGTAGCAGTGCCGCGTGCGGGTCCCGCACGGGTCCGGTGCACCACACGGAATTCCTTCCTTTCTTGTACCATCGTTCATCCCATGGATTGGATCGTGATCGGCGAATCGGTGTACGTGCTGGTGATCTGCGCGATCGCCTTGCGCATCGTGTACGACACGGAGAACACCGCGAAGACGCTGGCCTACCTGCTGCTGGTGATCTTCCTTCCCTTCGTGGGCGCCATGCTCTACTTCTTGGTGGGGGTGAACTACCGCAAGAACCGGATCTATGACCGCAAGCTAAAAGTGGATGCGAAGAACCTCGTGGACCTGGACAAGCTGGTGCGCACACGGTCGCGGGAGCGCATGGAGCTGCTGCGGCAACCCGAAGTAAGGCCCTTGGCCGAGTTGCTGCTCACGGACAGCTTAAGCCCCTTCACGCTCGGGAGCACGGTGAAGCTGCTGGTGAACGGGGAGGAGAAATTCCCCGAACTGATAGCCATGCTGGAAGAGGCGCGGCACCATATCCACCTGGAGTACTACATCGTGGAGCCGGGCGCGATCAGCGGCCGCATCAAGGAGGTGCTGCTGCGCAAGGCCCGCGAAGGCGTGCAGGTCCGCTTCATCTATGACGACTATGGGAGCCGCGCCATCCGGGGCCGCTGGGTGAGGGAACTGGTCGCGGGCGGGGTGGAGGCTTTTCCGTTCGCGCCCGTGCGGCTGCTGCTGTTGGCCAACCGGCTGAACTACCGCAACCACCGGAAACTGGTGATCGTGGACGGCAAAAGCGCGTTGGTCGGCGGCATCAACCTGAGCGACCGGTACAGCAACGCGGATCCCAAGGACGGGCATCTGTATTGGCGCGATACGCACCTGCGGATCGACGGTGAAGGCGTGTACCACTTGCAGTATTCCTTCCTGGGCGACTGGAATTTCTGCGCGGGCCAACAATTGATGGTGGAACGGGCCTTCTTCCCCGAGATGCCGGCCAACGCCGGGGACACGGCCGTGCAGGTGGCCATCGGCGGGCCGGATTCGCCCACGGAAACGATCATGCTTTCGCTGCTGAAGGCGATCGCACTGGCGAAGGAGCGGATCCTGGTCACCACGCCCTATTTCATCCCGGGCGATTCCATTCTGGACGCGTTGCGTGTGGCCGCCCTCAGCGGGGTGAGGGTGCAATTGCTGGTGCCCGGCGCAGGTGATTCCATGCTGGTGAACCTTGCGGCGCGGTCCTATTACGGGGACCTGTTGGAGGCCGGCGCGGAGATCTTCCTGTACCGCAAAGGCTTCGTACACGCCAAGACCATGGTGGTGGACCGCTCGATCAGCGTGGTGGGCACCGCGAACATGGACCACCGCAGCTTCGAGCTCAATTTTGAGATGAACGCCATGGTCTATGGCAGCGAAATGGCCGATCAACTCGCATCGGTCTTCGCGGACGACCTTGCGGACGCCGAACAGATCGATGCCGTGCGGTGGCGCACCCGGCCGAAGTACAAGTTGCTGCCCGAACGCCTGGCGCGGCTGCTGTCGCCGCTGTTGTAGGCCAATCGTACCCATTGCCCTGCGCGAAAATCTTCAGCTCCGTTAAGGAAGTGCAGAAGCTTTTGGCGTACTGCTCCTTAGCCTCCTCAGGTCCAATGCGAACAGCTCATTTGGAACTCCCTCGTACTCCGATCGAATCCCATGGCATGACCTCCACGTCAAACCACTTCCACAATAGCATCGCTCCTTACCTGATGGGACTTTAGCCCCGCTCAAGAACTCCAACCGACGACGCACTTCAGCGGGCGCGCACATCCATTCGTTCAGGTAGTACTCCCAGATCCCCTGCACGCCATGGGAATACTCACCGTTGAGATAGCCCCCCGTCCGCTCCTTGTACAGATGGTTGGTAAGGAAAGGGATTGCCGACCTATCGAGCCAGTCCAGGAGATGGGCACGTCCCATGTACTTGCGCAACTCACTTACCTCCGGCCCCAGGCATAGGCTCCCGTCGTTGTTCACATGCCAATCGGCCTCCCGCTTGATGCGTCCTTGATCCTCAAACAAGATTGGCGGGGCATGCGGATACCCCGACGGAAACAGTATCGACACGGTGAAACCTCCCCACCGAATGCCTTGACCGTCGAACACTTCCAACTGGCCATGCAACCGTGTCAGACCCGATTGTATGAACGGTGGTCCCAGACCGGGATGTTTCCCATGTGCCACAAGCACATCGGTCAAGATTGACCGGTCCACGTTGAAATTCACCATCGGTAAGGTCTTGCTTGGGTGCCGATCACAGTGATTAAGGGCTTCACTTCCTTTAATTGCGTTGGCTCGGTGGCGGGGAAGCGATTCCCGAGGTGCTTACGCCAAAGTGCGCACGACTCGTGGTTCAAATTGGCGTTGATCGCCCGTTCACCATCCGCGACCAAGGCCCGCAACCGAACCATGAAGTTTTGCCGCTTTTCGTCCGTATAGTTGGCGAAGAGATCCTCCCCTTTGGGCGTTGTTGGCCGCAGGCACTCGAATCGGAGGTCCAATGCATCCAGCATCCGTTGCATGGTCCGCAGAAAGGCCGCATCATCATTGGTGTCCCGAACAAGATTGTTGGTAACAAGTATCGTGAGGCAAACACCCGCAGGCATATCGTCCTTCCCTTGATCATCCGCCCAAGCCTTGGCATACCGCACCATGCGGCGTAGCTGGTCGTCGCTCTTCCGCATGTCCTCCTTCCACTTGTCATAGTCGGGCCGGAGCGCTTCCTGTACCAAATAGTCGATCCGGAATCCCGAGCGTGTGTGGCCCTCGAACCATTCGATGAACTCCAACGGATTGCTCCATATCCAACCTTCCTTCTTGTGGGCCAATTCCGGGTGTGTGTAACTCCGGTAATAGATGGGCAGGTCCACATGGAACTGACGAACGTACCGGACACGGACGCAGGTGTCCTTATCGACCACCTCGTTGGTCTGGTCCTTAACTGCAGCGAAAATCGCGGCGTGAAATGCTTCGGGTGCAGGACGATCCTCAGGGGCCAGGTCGCCAATGAAATACACGCCGAGGTCCAGGTCGAATTCATTCTCCCCCAAAGGGTTGATGATCGTATCCATGACCAAGGATCCCTGCGAGCGGAAAGTGGGCCGCGTAGGGACCCCGTTGGCCTCAAACCGATTCAGGATCGTGTCCCGAATGGCATTGCGCGATGCCCGCAAGGCGGCCCTTCGCGCATCGGTCAAGCGGATCACTCCATTGAACTTCCGGAATTCGTAGTCACAGTTAGCCATGTTCTTCGTTGTTGATCGGTTATTTCTTTGTTGAGGGTATCAGTTCCATGATGCCCATGCTTTTGCGCCCGGTGAAATAATGGCCCTTGAAGGCGCCGGTCGCGGGATCGAGGTCAAGTGCGGCAAACCCATCATGCGCCCCCGTTGAGCCGTTGGTCCGTTCGCCCTCATTCTGGTACAGCATGCACAACTGCCAGCGCCCGTGTCCGTCACGATCCAGCAGATCGGCATGGACCGACCTTGACAGCGTTTCCTCCTGGGGCCTTCCTTCTTCCGCCGAGAACCAGCAGCAGACGGACACCTGTGTTGCCCGTTGCGCGATCACCACCCGGACACGCTTGGTCCCCTCCGTCCCTTGGTAGTGGAACGTCACCTGCCCTTCGTACGCCCCGCGCACCACTGGCACGTTCACCAAGAGGTTGAAGACCGGTAAACGCCACAGGTACCGATCGTGCACATAGAGGAAGCCGCCGACGAGCGAAGCCACGGATACCCCGCCCAGCCATCCGTGGTGCTCCCAGCCATGGGTTTGCAGCCACAATGCGCCTTTGCCGACAATTGTTGATAAAATTAGGATCGTTAGGATCAACGGGCCTTTCCGGTAATGATGAAGCATAGGTTTGGAATGGTTCTTTGGTACCCGGCTTGGCAGCAAGGCGGGCGTTGCATACGTTTGACACGTCTCTCCAAAGATACGCCGCCGAACCGCACGTGCAACTGTTACGTTTGCGCAACATATCAACACCATGACCAAGGAGCTGAACACTGAGTTGCTGGCCACCATGATCCGCAAGAAGCGTGGCGACCTGGGGCTGCGGGCCGCGGCTGAGGAGATCGGCGGCATCAGCGCACCCACCTTGTCGCGGGTGGAGGCCGGTAATGTGCCAGACGTGGACACCTTTCTCAAGCTCTGCCGTTGGCTGGGCATGGACCCCAGCAAGTTCGCAGCCGACCCCGGCACCCGCTCACAGGGAGCCATGGCCAAGATCAGCAACCGCGACATCGTCATCACCAATTTACGGGCTGACAAGACCCTCGACAAGAAGGTGGTGAACGCCTTGGTGGAGATGATCGAAGTAGCCTACAAATTCAACCCCGGCAAGTAGTGGCCTTCAAGAGCGGCATACTGCCCAGGGGCTTCAAGGCTGAAGCGGAGCGTATCGCTGTGCGTTACCGCGAGGAACTACGCTTGTCCATATTCGCACCGTTGGATGCGTTCAAGCTGGCCGAGCACCTGGAGGTGATGGTGATCCCGGTTTCCCAGTTGGGGCTGTCACCCGAATGCCTTGGGCACTTGCATGGAACATCGTTGAAGAAGGCCCAATGGTTCGCCATGTCCATGATCGGCGCAGATGGAACTAAGCGGGTGATCCACAACGATAACGTGGCCCCTACCCGGCAGCAAAGCGATATCATGCACGAACTCTCGCATATCATCTGCCGGCACGAACACGAAGGAGAGGACACCCGCTTCGGCTTTCCGGTGCGCAAGTACCACGCTGGCCATGAGGCGCAGGCGGAATGCCTCGGTGCCACGCTGCAGCTACCCAAGCCCGCCTTGCTTTGGCAGACCAAGGAAGGGCATACGCCCGAGGAGATCGCAGCATACTACACCGCCAGCCCGGCCATGGTGCGGCGGCGCTTGGGCGAGTCGGGTGTGAGCCGCATCTGGAAGTATCGCCATGCCGAACAACCGACGACCAATAACTGACCATCGCATCCAATGCCCTCCCTCCAGTTCAAAGGCAAGAGCTTCGTGCAGAACCACCACCTCGCGGTGAAGTTCCACCAGCTCACGGGCGTGAAGGGCAAGAGCCTGACCGACAAAGTTTCGCTGCACGACAACCTGATCGTGCAAGGTGATAACCTCAAGGCCCTCAAGGCCCTGCTGCCCACCTACGCCGGCAAGGTGAAGTGCATCTACATAGACCCGCCCTACAACACCGGCAACGAGAAGTGGGTGTACAACGACAACGTGAACAGCCCCATGATGCAGGAATGGCTCGGCAATGTGGTGGACAAGGACGACCTCACCCGCCACGACAAGTGGCTCTGCATGATGATGCCGCGCCTGAAGCTGCTGAAGGAATTGCTGGCTGAGGACGGTGTCATTTGCATCAACTTGGATGACGTGGAGACAAGCAATTGTCGTGTCCTCATGGACGAGATCTTTGGCGTTGACAACTTTCTCGCATTGATAGCCTGGGAGAAGCGTTTCACGCGCAGTAACAACGCAAAGCTGTTCTCCTCGATCAAAGACACACTGATCGTTTACCGCAAGAGCGATCAAGTAGAGTACTTACGAGAGGATCGTTCGGACAAGTCCAACGCGATTTACACGAACCCGGACAACGACTCGCGTGGGCCATGGACGAGTGTTTCGTATGTAAACCCCGCAACGAAAGAGGCTCGCCCTAACTTGGTCTACAAAATTTCCAACCCCTTCACGAAGAGGAAAGTTGAGCACCCAACCAATGCATGGAAGTACTCACTTGACACGCATAAGAAGCACGTTGAGGAGAAACGTCTTTGGTGGGGCGAGGACGGATCGTACAACTATCCCCGGCTGAAGAAGTTCCTCAGTGAGGTGAGCGACGGTATTGTGCCTGTTGATTTGTGGCGTTATGACGTTGCGGGCACCACGGATGAGGGAAGCAAGGATCTTGAAGAACTGATGGGAAGGGCCGTGTTCGACAATCCCAAACCTGCTAAGCTGATTAAGAAGGTCTTGAGCCTCTTCTCGTCTGATGGAGACCTTATCATGGATTCCTTTGCGGGATCAGGAACAACTGCACAAGCGGTACTCCAATTGAATAAAGAAGAGGACGGCGGCAACCGGCGCTTCATCCTCGTGGAGATGGAGGACTATGCGGACAGCATCACCGCCGAGCGCGTGCGCCGCGTGATCAAGGGCGTGCCCACGAGCAAGAATTTCAAGGAGGGCTCGGGCGGCACGTTCAGCTACTTCAAGCTGGGCCCGCCCATCGAGATGGAGCAGATCCTGCACGGCAAGGACATGCCTGCCTACGAGGACCTGGCGCGCTACGTATACTTCACCGCCACGGGCGAAGAGTTCAACGCGAAGGACATCCAGCGGAAAACCGGCTTCATCGGCACCAGCAAGCACTACCCCGGCGGCGTGTACCTCTACTACGAGCCGGACATGAACTACCTGATGGGCACGGCGCTCACGCTGGACATGGCCAAGGCCTTGGGGCCGCACAAGAACCAACGGCGCCTCGTGTTCGCCCCGCAGAAATACCTGGACCAGGACTACTTGGACGTACACCGCATAGACTACCACCAGTTGCCGTTTGAGATCTACAGGTTCAAGGATTGAGCTGGACCATCTAACCAACATACAAAGCCATGACGACGAAAGCCGGTGACGAACTGATCCAAAGGGCGATCAGAGAAAAGCGCAAGCTGATGATCACCGTAAAAGATGACGGCGGTCGTGAGACCGAAGTACAATTTGACCCATACATATTCGGTGACGACAAATGGCAACGTCCGTTCGTCTGGGGAATCTGGAACGGGTTCTACGCTTACCGTTTCTATTTGGAGTGGATCACCAAAGTAAAGTTGGAGGGTCGCCACTTCATAGTGGATCCCAACACCGTGTACTACTATGCCAGCGAAGAGGACCATTATGAAAGGGTGGTAGATCCCGATATCGAATGTCAGGTCTATTCGCATAAAGATGGCCAACCTGCGGAAGCTGTCATTGCGAATTTCAACCAAAGGCAGAAGTAGGATAGGAACCATGCAACCCAAGGACTACCAACAGAAGTGCATCGAACAGGTGCGCCGCTACCTGGAAGCGTTGAGCACCAAGAAGATCGCGTACGACAAGATCCGCGTGATAGACCCGAGCATGGCGGGCGACTTCGCACAGGCCATCTGGACGGACGTGACCGGGCGGCTGGGCTACGTGCCCAAGAAGAACGGCCTGGGCGAACCGCTGCCCAACTTCTGCCTGAAGGTGCCCACCGGCGGCGGCAAGACCTTCCTGGCCTGCCACACCATCGACCAGATCAACCAGCACTACCTGAAGCGCAAAACGGGCTTCGTGCTCTGGATCGTGCCCACCACGCAGATCTACCGGCAAACGCTGCTGAGCCTGAAGGACCGCGCACACCCCTACCGGCAGGTGCTGGACCTGAGCAGCGGCGGCCGCACGCAGGTCCTGGAGAAGACCGACCACTTTACCCCGCAGGACGTGGAGGAGAAGCTCTGCGTGATGCTGCTGATGCTGCCCAGCGCCAACCGCGTGCTGAAGGAAACCCTGAAGCTCTTTCAGGACGCGGGCGGATTTGAGGCCTTCTTCCCCAACGAGGACGACCTGAAGGCCAACGAGGAATTGCTCAAGCGCTTCCCCAACCTCGATGCATTTGGCAAACCCGGCCAAGCGTTCGGCCGGCAGGTGAAGACCAGCTTGGGCAACACGCTGCGGCTGCTGCAACCCGTCATCATCCTGGACGAAGGGCAGAAGGCCTACAGCGAAAACGCGCAAAAGACCATCAACGGTTTCAACCCGCGCATGGTGGTGGAACTGAGCGCCACGCCGCCGCCGGGCGCCAACAAGTTGGTGGAGATCACCGGGCAGGAACTGAACCGGGAGCAGATGATCAAGCTGGACATCCACGTGACCAACAAGACCAGTACGAACTGGAAGGACACCTTGATGAGCAGCGTGCGCAAGCAGCAGGAACTGGAAGGCCACGCCCGCGACCACGAGGCGAACAGCGGCATATACATCCGGCCCATCGTGTTGGTGCAGGTGGAACGCACCGGCAAGGACCAGCGCGGTGGCGGCTTCATCCACGCCGAGGATGCAAGGGAGTACCTGTTGCAGGAATGCGGCATCCCGCCGCAGCACGTGGCAATCAAAAGCAGCGAGAAGGACGACATCGAAGGCCTGGACCTCTACGCCCGCGATTGCGAGGTGCGCTACATCATCACCAAGCAGGCCCTGCAGGAAGGGTGGGACTGCTCGTTCGCCTACGTGCTCACCATCCTCACCAACCCGAGCAGCCGCAACGCGTTGACGCAGTTGGTGGGGCGCATCCTGCGCCAGCCCAACGCGCGCAAGACCGGCGTAAAGGCGCTGGACGAATGCTACGTGTACTGCTTCCAACAGAACGCGGGCGGCCTGATGAACGCCATCCGTGCCGGGCTGCAAGGCGAGGGCCTGGGCGATCTGGCGGGCCGCGTGGCCGAGAACACGGACGATGTGGCGCACGAGCCGCAGGGGGAATACGGCTACCGGGCACCCTTCAAGAAGTTCGAGGGCACCATCTACTTGCCGCACTTCATCATACAGGAAGGCGGCACCTGGCGCGAACTGCGCTATGAGATGGACCTGGCCAGCCGCATTGACTGGAGCAAGGCGGACGTGACGGCCATAGCGGCACTCCACTTGGAAGCGCTGGAGAGCAAGGATGAGCACACCGCCTTCAAGTTGAGCAGCGACCCGGCGCAAATGGTGGAGCGGGAGAAGAGCGAGCGCATCGAAGGCGGCGGCCTCACCGTGGACCTGCTCTTCATCACGCGCCACCTCCTGGACGTGGTGCCCAACCCGTGGGTGGCCTACAAGGTGGCCAGGGAAGCGATCGACGGTCTGCGTACGCGTAATGCCGAGGCGCTGATCGCCGCCAACCTCGTGTACATCGTGGAGGAACTGGTGAAGGTGCTGCAGGCCCAGAAGGACGCGCAGGCGGAGCAGGTCTTCAAGCTGTTGATCGCCGAAAAGAAGGTCTGCTTCTTCCTGCAGAAAGGCACCGGCTACGAAGTGCCGAAGAGCATCCGCGTCACCAAGAGCAATGTGCTCTTCAACAGCAACAAGGGAGAACCGCTCCAGAAGAGCCTCTTCGAGAAGGTGGACAAGGACGACATGAACACGCTGGAGGAAAGCGTGGCCCTCTGCCTGGACGAACAGGACAAGCTCCTGTGGTGGTACCGCAACACGGTGCCTTCGGGCTACTACGTGCAGGGCTGGCAGAAGAACAAGGTCTACGCGGACTTCATCGCGGCGAAGAAGGATGCCAAGGGCCCCAAGGACTACGGCTCCGTGGTGGTGCTGGAAACGAAAGGCCTGCACCTGAAGAACGAGGACACCAAGTACAAGCAGAGCATTTTTGAGATCTGCAACACCTTCGGCAAGCAGACCCCTTGGGGCGAACTGGAACTGGAGTTCAGCCAGAAGGAGGTGGAGTTCCAAGTGATCTTCGAGGACGAGTGGAAACAGCGGGTGCTGGAGGAGTTCCGGTGATCCGCCTGTAAGCCGCTCGTGCCTCACCGGCCGGAGCGCACCAGCGCGATGGATCAGGCCGCGCGGCCTTTTCAACCCCGGCCTATTCGGGGACGTTGCCCGAACGCCTGGCGCGGCTGCTGTCGCCGCTGTTGTAAAGCGAGGCTGGCAAGAAAGGGGAAAGGCCACGCCCGCCCTTCCCGGCACCTGTTGAAAATTATATTGTTCGGTACTTGCAGAACCAAAGAAACATTCCATACCTTTGTCCCGTTCAACAGGAACAAACACCATGAGCGAGATCAAACTGACCAAGGACCAACAGGAGCTCATTGAGCGCGTGGGGGTGGCCTACGAGAACCACCAGATGGCGCCCGCGCCCGCCCGAGTCGCGGCCTTGTTGCTGGTGGTCCCGCAGGCCGAATTGCCCTTTGAGGACATTTCCCGCCTGCTGAACCTGAGCAAGAGCGCCACGAGCAACGCCATCAACCTGCTGCTCACCATCAACCGCCTCGAGTACATCACCAAGCCGGGTGAGCGCAGGCGCTACTTCCGCGTGAAGCTGATGACCTGGAGGGAGGACCTGAACCGGAGCCTGACGGGGATAACCGCGATGAGCGCGATCTACAAGGAAGTGCTTGCCCAACGGCCCAAGGGCTCCGCCGAGTTCAACCGCAGCCTGGCCGACCTGGCGGGCTTCCTGGAGTTCATGGCAAAGGAGCTTCCCGCGCTGTATAAGAAGTGGGAACAGCGCGCCTGATTTTTTTACCTCGATAAGTTCACATGGAACAGAACAAACACGACGAATTAGAACTAATGATGCTTGGGCGAACAAAAATGGCCCTGTTCACCTGCGGCGCGATGCTGGCCTTGGCCGCCTTGCCCGTGATGGCCCAACAGCCCATGGACCTGAAGCAGGTGCTGGAACAGGCGCTGAAACACAACACCGACGTGCGCAACGCCGCACTCGACCAGGAGGCCGCGCGCAACAAGGTGGGCGAGACCCGCGCCGACGGGCTTCCGCAGATCTCCGCGCAAGGCGATCTGAAGTTCAATCCAAGCATCGCCACGCAGATGCTGCCCGGCGAGATCCTGGGCCGGCCGGGCGAGCAGGTGCCGGTGCAGTTCGGCACCAAGTACATCGCCTCCGTGAGCGGACAGGTCACGCAGAAGCTCTATGACCACCGCTTCCTCACGGGCTTGCAGGCTGCCAAGCAATCCGAGGAACTCTATGCCTTGCTGCATTTGCAGACCGGGGAGCAGGTGCTGTACGAAGTGGTCGGCACCTACTACAAGATCCTCGACCTGAAGGCCCAGGAAGCCAGCGTGGACAGCCAGCTAGCCACCATGGCCGAGCTGGAGCGCATCACCAAGTTGCAGGTAGGGAACCAGTACAAACTGAAGCTGGACCTCCAACGCGTGCAGGTGAACCGCCAGAACGCCATCACCCGCCGGGACGGCTTCACCCTGCAGGCGGAGCAGCAGTTGAACTACCTGAAGGTGTTGATGGGCATGCCCGTGGCCACGGATGTGCGACTGGTGCAACCCACCGACCTCGGCATCGTGGCACCAACACCCGGCAGCACGGCACTCTATGAACAACGGACCGACATCAAGGTGCTCAATCAGCAGATCGCCTTGCAGGACCTGAACATCCGCGCCACGCGTGCCGGGTATGCGCCCACCTTGAGCGCCTTCGGCAACCTGGGCTGGCAGGCGCAGAGCAACGCGTTCGACATGTACGGCAGCGATGGCACCTGGCTGAAGAATGCCGCCATCGGCGCCACATTGGCCATCCCGCTTTTCGACGGTGGGCGCAAGCACCACCAGATCGCCCAGCAGAAAGTGGTGCGCCTGCAATACCAAGCCGACCTGGTGCATGCCGAGAATGCCTTGGCCATGGAAGAACGCAACGCCATCGCCGCCCTGGACAACAGCTGGCGCACCGTGGAGGCGCAGGCCGGCAATCTAGTACTCGCCGAGGAGGTGTACGGCCAGACCAACAGCCTCTACACCGAAGGCATCGCGCCGCTCACCGACCTGCTCGACGCGGACCAGGCCCTGAGCGATTCGCGCACCACCTACCACAGCGCCACCCTCAACTACAAACTCGCCGAACTGGACCTGCTCAAGGCCCAGGGAAAGCTTAACACCCTGGTACAATGAGCACCCCCAACAACACGCACGCACCCGCCAACGGAATGAAAACCAAGAAGACCATGAAGAACTCCCTGTGGATCGCCGGCATCGGCGTGTTGCTCACCCTGGGCGCCTTCAAGCTCAACGACAACAAACAGGAGATGAAGGCTGAGGCCGCCCTCAGTGAACGCGTGAGCGAAAGCATCCCCGTGAACCTCGGAACCGCCGGGATGACCACATTGAAGGAGGACTACTCCGCCAGCGGCACCCTGGAAGCCGCAGTGGACATCAGCATCGCCTCCGAAACGCAAGGCACCATCACCCGCCTGCTGCACAAAAAAGGCGAGCAGGTGCGCCAAGGGGAATTGCTGGCCCAGGTGGAGAACGGTGCGCAACAGGCCGAAGTGCTGGCCATGCGCAACCAGAAGGACAAGGCCGATGCCGACCTGGTGCGTGCGCGGAACATGGCGGCAGGTGGCGCCATGACCCAACAACAGGTGGAGCAGGCCGTACTGGCCGTGAAGAACGCCGAAGCCCAATTGATGAGCGCCGAGGACCGGCTGCGCAAAACCTCCATCAAGGCACCGGTAGGCGGCTACATCGACGAGGACATGGTGCAGTTGGGCAGCTACATCAATGCCGGCACGGAACTGTTCCAACTGGTGGACATCACCACGCTGAAACTGAACGTGCAGGTGCCCGAGAGCCGCGTGCTGGACATGCACCCCGGCAAGGCCGTGGACATCACCCTCAAGGTATTGCCGGGCACCACCTTCAACGGCACGGTGTCCTCGGTAAGCCTGAAGGCCAATGAGGCCCTGAAGTACAACGTGGAGATCGAGCTGAAGAACCCCAAGGACAGCCCGCTCAAGGCCGGCATGTATGCCGTGGCCAGCTTCAAGGAAGAAAGCGCCAAGGAGTTCCTGACGGTGGACCGCCGCGCCCTGGTGGGCAGCGTGAAAGCGCCGCAGGTATATGTGGTGCAGGATAGCATCGCCCGCCTGCGCGAGGTGGTGATCGGCCAGTTGACCCCGGACAAGATGGTGATCGAGCAGGGGCTGGAACCCGGCGACCGCGTGGTGCTCAGCGGCCAGATCAACTTAGTGGACAGCACCAAGGTGAGCGCCATCAACCATTGATCCCAACACTTCAGCATCATGAAGATTACAAGCCTTTCCATCAAGCGCCCCACCGTGGTGGTGGTGGTGATGGCCCTGCTGGTCGGCCTCGGCCTGTTCACCTACGGGTCGCTCAACTACGAACTCCTTCCGAAGATCACCTCCCCGGTGCTTTCCGTTAGCACGGTGTACCCCGGCGCATCGCCCGGCGAAGTGGAGAACAGCGTGACCAAGAAGCTCGAGGACGCCCTTTCCTCCCTGGAAGGCGTGAAGAAGATGAGTTCCACCAGCATGGAGAGCTTCTCTCTGATCACCGTGGAACTGGTACACGAGGCCGATGTGGACCTCGCCCTGCAGGATGCACAGCGCAAGGTGAACGCCATCCTCGGTGACCTGCCCGACGAGGTGGACCCGCCCTCGCTCGGCAAGTTCGACATCAGCGCCATGCCCATCATGAACCTCGGCGTTACCGCACAGGTGGCGCCCACCGAACTGTACGACCTGGTGGAGAACAAGGTACAACCCGCGCTGGCCAAGATCCCCGGCATCGCCCAGGTGAAGATCCAGGGCGGCCAGGAGCGCGAGATCCTCGTGAACGTGGACGCCGACCGGCTCATGGCGTTCGGCCTCAACATGAACGATGTGCGCAATGCGGTCCATAGTGCCAACATGGATTTCCCCACCGGCAAGGTGAAGCGCGCCGACGGTCAAACCTTGATCCGCCTCAGCGGCAAGTACACCTCCGTGGAACAGCTCAGCGAGCTGGTGGTAAAGCACCGCACGGACGGCAGCGTGGTCCGGCTCAACGAAATGGCCACCGTCACAGATGGTGAAAAGGAGCCGGAGGTCATCAGCCGGGTGAACGGTGCCGATGCCATCGGCCTCACCATCCAGAAGCAGACCGATGCCAATGCCGTGAGCCTGAGCGAGGAGGTGCGCAAGGAAATCGCTGCGCTGGAGCAGGAAAACGCCAAGGCGGGCCTCGGCTTCAGCATTCCCACGGACACATCGGTCTTCACCTTGGAGGCCGCAGACCACGTGATCTTCGACCTCATCCTCGCCATCGTGCTGGTGGCCCTGGTGATGCTGCTGTTCCTGCACAGCATCCGCAACGCCGTGATCGTGATGCTCGCCGTCCCTGCGGCCTTGATCGCCACCTTCTCGGTGATGTACCTCATGGGTTTCTCGCTCAACCTGATGTCGCTGCTCGGCCTTTCGCTGGTGGTGGGCATCCTGGTGGACGATGCCATCGTGGTGGTGGAGAACATCCACCGGCACTTGGAAATGGGCAAGTCCGCCGCGCAGGCCGCCTATGACGGCATCCGCGAGATCGGCCTCACCGTGGTCTCCATCACCCTGGTGATCGTGGCCGTGTTCCTGCCCATCGCCATGACCAGCGGCATGATCAGCGACCTGCTCCTGCAGTTTTCCGTGGTGGTGGCCACCAGTACCCTCCTCAGCCTGTTCATCGCCTTCACCATGGTGCCCCTGCTTTCCTCGCGGTTCGGCAAGGTGGAGCACTTCACCGACCAAACCCTGGTCGGCCGCTTCGTGCTCGGTTTCGAGCGCGTGATCACCAGCGTGGAGCAATGGCTTACCGGGCTGCTCCAATGGTCCTTCGGCCACAAGCGCTGGCTGTTCGGCATCACGCTAGCCTTGCTGGTGGGCTCCTTCGCCTTGGTGGGCGCGGGTTTCATCGGCTCGGAATTCGTGGCTGCCGGTGACCGCGGCCAATTCTACGTGCGGGTGGAGCTGCCCAAGAACGCCACCCTGGAACAGACCGACCGGATGACCAAGCAGGTGGAACGCTACCTCTTCGAGGATCCGATGGTGACCAGCGTGGCCACCACCGTGGGCCAGACCAGCGGCCGGATGAGCACCACGTCCACGCCCTACATGGCCGAGGTGAACGTGAGCCTGGTACCCGCTGAAAAGCGCAGCAAGAGCACCGCGCTCTTCGCCCGCGAAACCAAGATCGCCCTGGAGGAAAAGTTCGTGGGCGCCAAGTTCAGCACCGTGCCGGTGAACATCATGGGCAGCGCGGATGAAGCCCCCATCGACGTGATGGTGCAAGGGCCGGACCTGGAGCAAGTGATGGCGGCAGCGCCCTTGGTGATGGACGCGGTGCGCAAGATCGAAGGCACCGCCGAACTGAAAACGAGCGTGGAAGGCGGCAACCCGGAGATCAACGTGCAGGTGGACCGCACCAAGATGGCCAAGCTGGGCCTCACCATGGACAAGGTGGGCGCCAACATGCGCACGGCCTTCAGCGGCGACCGCGACAGCAAATTCCGCGACGGCGACAATGAATACGACATCGCCGTGCAGCTCGATGGCTTCGACCGCCGCTCTTCCGCCGATGTTGGCGCGCTCACGCTGATCAACGACCAGGGCCAGCCCGTGCAGCTGGGGCAGTTCGCCACCATCACCGAGAGCACGGGCCCGTCCAAGCTGGAACGCATCGACAAGGTGCCTTCGCTCTCCGTGCAGGCCCAGGTGCTGGGCCGCCCGGTGGGCACGGTGGGCGCGGAAGTACAGGCGGCCCTGGCGCATCTGGACCTGCCACCCGGCGTAACCGTGAAGATGGGCGGTCAGATGGAGCGGCAGGGCGACGCCTTCGGCAGCCTCGGCATCGCGCTCCTGGCCTCGCTCATCCTGGTGTACCTGATCATGGTGGTGCTTTACGACAACTACGTGCATCCCCTGGTGGTGATGTTCTCGCTGCCCCTGGCCTTGATCGGCGCGTTCGTCGCGCTGGCCTTGGTCAACCAGTCGCTCAGCATCTTCTCCATCCTCGGCCTGATCATGCTCATCGGCTTGGTGGCCAAGAACGCCATCCTAGTGGTGGACTTCACCAACCAGATGATCGCCGCCGGGCTGGAAGTGAAGGATGCCTTGATGCAAGCCGTACACACGCGGTTCCGGCCCATCCTGATGACCACGCTCGCCATGATCTTCGGCATGTTGCCGATCGCCTTGGCCACCGGTGCCGGTGCGGAATGGAAGAACGGCCTTGCCTGGGTG
>JAFDZG010000321.1 GCA_018267065.1 Bacteroidota bacterium | reverse complement strand
TGGGAAGCCTTGGGCGTACTGGGCCGCACCTACATCGCTCCGGAAGGCATCAATGCCCAGGTAAGCGTGCCCACGGCCAACCTGGAAGCATTCCGGCAGGACCTGGATGGACGGGATGCATTCCGCGCCGTACCCTGGAAGATCGCCGTGGAGGACGATGGCAAGAGCTTCCTCAAGCTTATGATCAAGGCGAGGAAGAAGATCGTGGCCGATGGCCTTGACGATGACGCCTTCGATGTGACGAACGTGGGCACGCACCTGGACGCTGCCACTTTCAACCGCAAGCTGGAGGAAGGCGCCCTGGTGATCGACATGCGCAACAACTACGAGTGCGCCATCGGGCACTTCAAGGGGGCCTATCTGCCCAAGGCGGACACGTTCAGGGGAGCGATCGAGGAGGTGGTTGAGATGTTGGGTGCAAGGGAGAAAGGGTGCGAAAGTGAGAGAGTGCCAGAGTCCGAGATCTTGCTCTACTGCACCGGCGGCATCCGCTGCGAAAAGGCCAGCGCCTATTTGAAACACCACGGCTACAACAAGGTGAACCAGCTGCACGGCGGCATCATCGACTATGCGCGGCAGCTCAAGGCCCAAGGGCTGAAGAGCAAGTACCTCGGCCAGAACTTCGTGTTTGATGAACGGCTGGCCGAGCGCATCACCGACGATGTGGTGGGCACCTGCATGCAGTGCGGTGAGCCGTGCGACCGCATCGGCAACTGCCACGAAGCCACCTGCAACATGCTCTTGGTGCAGTGTGAAGCATGCGCGGAGAAGTACGCCAACTGCTGCTCACCAAGTTGCCGGGAGATCCACCTGCTGCCCATGGAGGTGCAGCGCGCCTGGCGCAAGGGCCGCAGCACCCGCAGCACCAAGACCAAAGCCATCAACGACCCGGAGGGCCTGCGCCACCGTATTCGCGAAGAAGAGGAGCTGCTCGCCCTCCGCGGCACGCTGCATCCTGAACTGACATCCATCAACCAAAAGGAAGAGGCCAGCGCATAGGCTTGCACGAACAGACAACCCGCAACACGTAACCCGCCAACCCGCAACCGGACAACCCGAAGGACAAGGTCCGCAGGACGTAGTTGGTAGGGCGTAACCCGCAATAAAACAACCGGTAACCGGAACAAGATGCCCATCTACCACACCCTCGGCAATATTCCCCACAAGCGCCATACGACCTTCAAAAAGCCCGACGGCAGCTACTACTATGAACAGCTCTTCGGCACCGAGGGCTTCAGCGGCATGAGCTCCCTGCTTTACCATGCGCACAGGCCCACACAGGTCACGCAGATCGGCAAGGTGCGCGACCTGACGCCGAAGATCGCCGAGGCGAAAAACCTGCGTGCGCTGAAATTGAAGGGCTTCAACATCAAGCCCGTGGCCGACCATTTGGACGCGCGGAAAACAATCTTGATGAACAATGACGCGGAAGTGGTGCTGGCAGCGCCCTCGGCTAAAAAGGTGGACTACTTCTACAAGAATGCCGATTGCGATGAAATGCTGTTCATCCACAAGGGCAGCGGCCGCTTGCGCAGCACCTTCGGCACCTTGGACATGAAGCCCGGCGATTACCTGCTGATCCCGCGCGGCATTATCTACACGTTGGAATTCGACACGGCCGACAACCGCCTGCTGATCGTGGAGAGCAGGCACCCCATGTACACGCCGCACCGCTACCGCAATGAGTTCGGCCAACTGCTGGAGCACAGCCCCTACTGCGAGCGGGATATCCGCAGGCCGCACGATTTGGAGACGCACGAAGAAAAAGGCGCGTTCCGCGTGCTGGTGAAGAAGCAGGACGTGCTGCACGAACTCACCTACGCCACCCACCCCTTCGACGTGGTGGGCTGGGACGGCTACAACTACCCGTACGCGTTCAGCATCCATGATTTTGAGCCCATCACCGGGCGCGTACACCTGCCGCCGCCCATCCACCAGACCTTCGAGACCAGTGCCATGGTGGTGTGCAGCTTCTGCCCCCGCTTGTATGACTACCACCCGCAGGCCGTGCCGGCACCGTACAACCACAGCAACATCGACAGTGACGAGCTGCTCTATTACGTGGAGGGCGAGTTCATGAGCCGCAACGACATTGCGATGGGCGACCTCACCCTGCACCCCGCAGGCATTGTACACGGCCCGCAGCCCGGCGCCATGGAACGCAGCATCGGCAAGAAGGAAACCAATGAGCTGGCGGTAATGATCGACACCTTCAAGCCCTTGATGGTGACCGAGGCGGCCATGGGCATCGATGACGGCGTGTATTGGAAGAGTTGGCTGGAGTAAATTCGCACTCATGGAGTTGAGCAAGGAAACACGGGAGCAATTGCGCCGCTTCTTCGCCATTTACCCGGTGAACCGGGCATACGTGTTCGGCTCCTTCGCGCGTGGTGAAGCGCGTCCGGACAGCGATCTGGACATCCTCGTGGACCTGGACCGCTCCAAGCCATTCGGCCTAGGATTCGTGGATATGCAGATGAAGCTGGAGGAAATGCTCGGTCGCAAGGTGGATGTTGTCACGCGTCGCGCACTCTCCAAGTACATCGAGCCGTACGTGACCAAGGACCTGCAGCTGATCTATGCGCGAGCCTAGGCGTGACAGGCTGCGGCTTCAGCACATGCTGGATGCGTGCGAGGCCCTGACCGAATTCGTTGCCGGCCGCAAGGAGGACGACCTGCTTACGGATAAGATGCTGCTTGCGGCCGTTTCACGCCAGATCGAGATCATTGGCGAAGCGGCCAGCATGCTGACCACCGAGTTGCGCGATCGTCACCCGGAAGTACCCTGGAAGCAGATCGTCGGCATGCGGCACAAGATCATTCACGAGTACTTCGCGGTGCAGACTGATACAGTTTGGGATGTGGCGGTGAACGACATTCCCACACTGCGCGACCAAATCGCAGCGATTATTCATGAATTGCCTGATGCGGGCTTCTGATACCAAGCTACGATACCGGTAAGCCTGTCGGTTGCAAACAGGCTCGCCGTGATGGTGGACACCTTCAATCTGTTCAAATAACCTGGAGGCACTGAAGAACGACGACGGGAAGTTCTGAATCGCGGTGTGCATTACGCTTCACAAGTCGGTTGAAAACACACTTTTTACAATACCCATTTCTCAGAATACCTAGGATGGCAATTAACAACCTCCTGAAGCACTACCTGTACGGAATTGTGTTTGCCTTGTTGGTGCTTGGGCTTTCCACTTTTGTCCAGTCTCTTCCAATTCCTGGATATGGGGCCTTGGGATACATGTATGCATTTATATTAGGAGCACAGATCTTATACTACTGGCTCACATCCAATAATCACCTACAACATGCCATTCTAAATTTCATTTTGAACTTCTTTTTTTGGATCACAGAGCTTGTTCAATTGGAACATCTATTGGATGGAACCGGCCTCCACAGGATAATGTACCATTCGGATGAACTCTTTGTGCTGCGATTCCTTCTTGGCGGCGTATTGTGGGCATCCAATAAGCTCCTCATTGATAAATTCGTTCCTTTCGTGAGCACCAGAGGAGAAGCGAACACGAAAGACCATGAACGATCATTATGACCCACGAGCTGAACAGCAAATCACCATGAAAGCTCCCCTCTTTTCCTTAGCCGCAGCACTATTGTCCCTCACCGCCAGCGCCCAGGAACCCGCGCCACAGGCCACACACGTATTGCGTTACCAGCAATGCCCATGGAAGGATGTGGCGGTGGTCCAGGCCGGAGATTCTGCTGCGGCGAACACCACCACCGTTGGCTTCTTCCGCCTGCCGAAGACCGATACGAGAAAGACCTTCGCTGACCTGACCGACGCGGACCTGAAGCAGGTGAAGAAGGCGGCCTATCAAATGCACACCTGCTTGGTGACCGTGAACGACGATTACCATACGCCCAAGCGGATCAAGGACCCTGATCGGAAGAAAGAGGCGGAACTCAACGCCCAGATCCTGTTCTATTTCAGGGTCCCCTCCACAACGATTGACAAGGCCTGCGACCTCCCTCCCTACCGTAAGCGGGACCGGGAGAAATGGCAGGCCGCAAGGGCCGCCCAGTGAACAGTTGACCGGGCTGTGATCGACGTGGTGGGCGGTTCTTTTCCCGGCCCGCACCGCCCTCCGGTACAATTACCCGGATCGTGGTATTGCCCGCTTTGTCACGGTACTGTCACTTTGCCCCCGATGGAAACTACGGCGGGAAGTACATGGAAACAGCGGGGCACAGGCGTTTTGGCCTTCGTGATCGTGCTGCTGCTGATGCCGTTGGGGCACGCGCTGATGGTGCTGCTGGAAATGCTTGGCGCCGCCGTGTTCGTCAGTGCCTTGGGCCTGGGTGCCTTGGGCTGCGTGCTGCTTTGGTGGGGCGTGGCCCGGCCCATGCGCGACCTCTACGCCACGTTGCTTGGCGCGCTCGGCGGAGTGCTCACCTGGACCGGCTGGGTGGAGTTCAGTTTCGTGTGGATCGCGCACAAGCTGAACGTGCAGCCTTTGATGGAAAACGGCGAAGTGGCCACCAAACCGGAATACCTGGTGATGCTCAGCTCCATCGGCCTCTTGGGCACCATGACCATGCTGTTCATGTTCGCGCACACGCGCTGCCCGTTCTTTGTGTGGGGGCAGAAACGCATGGGCGTTCACAAGGCCGTGGCCATCCCCAGCGCCTCGCAGCGCCCCTTGGCCATGATCGCCTTTATTGAAATGATCATGTTGGTGTGGACCTTCTACGTCGTGCTGCTGGTGTGCTACGACAAGAGCATCGCCGGCGACCGCCATCCCATCACCTGGATCGTGGCCTTCGGCTCCCTGGCCTGGAGCATCTACCTCTTCTGGAAATTGATGCGGATCAAATCCTTCGACCATGCGGTGCGCTACGCCATCCCCACGGTGGTGATCTTCTGGAACTTCATTGAGATCATGGGCCGATGGAACCTGTTCAAGGAGATCTGGGTACACCCCAAGGAACATTGGCTGGAAAACAGTCTGCTACTGGCCATGTTGGTGTTCTTCACGGCCTACTTCATGGTGAAGGGCCGGAAGGACCGGCAGCGGAGCGCGCGGGCGCGGTTGGCGGAAAAAGAGGGGAAACGGCAGCAGGCTGCTCCTCCAACCGTCAGAAACCAAGCCGCTGTGTTGGAGGGAACGCTGTAGTAACAGGCGGACACGGTGGACGGGGAAGGGTCTTCCCCGTCCACCGTGTCCACTCCACTTGGAGGATCCCTGGCCAATACCCGTCAAAAAGCCGACCTTTGCAGGGTACACCGCAACCCATTCCATCTGCCATGGCCATCGAAAGCGCAACTCCCCAGCTTGAAAAAGTCGTTCCTGAAGCCGCCGACTTCCTCCCATTGCTCGGCACCGACTACATCGAATTCTACGTGGGCAATGCCAAGCAGGCCGCCCACTTCTACAAGACGGCCTTCGGCTTCCAGAGCTTGGCATACGCCGGCTTGGAGACAGGTGTGAAGGACCGGACCAGCTATGTGGTTGTGCAGGACAAGATCCGCTTGGTGCTCACCACGCCAATGACGCAGGACCACCCGATCAACGACCACCTGCGCAAGCACGGCGACGGCGTGAAGGTGATCGCCCTCTGGGTGGACGACGCCACCAAGGCCTGGGAGGAGACCACCAAGCGCGGCGCCAAGAGCTACATGAAGCCCACGGTGGAGAAGGACGGCGACGGCGAAGTGGTGAAGAGCGGCATCCACATCTACGGCGACACCGTGCACCTCTTCATCGAGCGCAAGAACTACCACGGCACCTTCCTCCCTGGCTTCAAGCCGTGGAAGAGCGCGTACAACCCCACGCCCACCGGCCTGAAATACGTGGACCACATGGTGGGCAACGTGGGCTGGAACGAGATGAACCCCTGGGTGAAGTTCTACGAGGATGT
>JAFDZG010000320.1 GCA_018267065.1 Bacteroidota bacterium | reverse complement strand
TCGGGCTTGCTGAAGTAGGCGCCCGTCCACAGGCCCTCGTGGCGAAAGGCATCAAAGACCTCCTTGGCGATGTTGGCGCGCGGATCGCTGTGGAAGGGGCACTTCGCATCGGTGACGCGGTAGTCGGTGAGCTTGGTGTCGAACATGCAGAAGCCGTCGTGGTGCTTGGTGGTGAACACCACGTACTTCATGCCCGCGTCCTTCGCGGCGCGCGCCCACTTGTCCGGGTCGAATTCCACCGGGTTGAATGTGGTCTGCAGCGCTTCGTAGTTGCGCAGGTATTCGAAGTAGGTCTTGCCGTGCGCGCTGTCGCGGCGGCACCACGGCTCATCCTCCGGGCAGATGCTCCAGCTTTCCACCACGCCCCACTGGCTGTACGGGCCCCAGTGCATCAGCAGGCCGAACTTCAGGTCCTGCCACTGCGCCAGTTTCTGCTGCACCAACGGATCGGTGGGCGGGATGTAAGGGGCTTGGGCCAGCGTGGAACCGGAAAGGCAAACGATCGCCAATCGCAACACCCATTCTCCAATACCCCGCATCACCTGATCATCGAATTGTCCGATCTTCTGATCTTCCGATCACTTCATTGGATCATACATGTGGTCCGCCACCGCCTGCTCCAGATCGTTGGGCCGATCAGTACGCGCCAGCCCGCTGCGGAACGCTTCCTCCGCCACGGCCACTGCCACGGCCTTGGAAAGCTCCCTGATGCCGGTGAGCCGCGGGTAAAGCGAGCCGTGCGCAAGGTCTTCCTCCCGTACGCATTGGGCCAAAGTGCGTGTGGCAGCAAGGAACATGGCATCGGTGATGATGCGCGTGTTGGCAACCAAGGCGCCCAGCCCGATGCCCGGATAGATGTAGGCATTGTTGCCCTGCCCCGGACGGAACTCCCGGTCTTCGAACTGCACCTTGCCGAACGGGCTTCCGCTGGTGAACACCGCCCGGCCCTTGCTCCACGTGTAAGCCTGCTCCGCCGTGCATTCCGCGCGGGAAGTGGGATTGCTCAGCGCGAAGATCACCGGGCGCCTGTTCATCGCGCTCATCTTTTCGATCACGGCCTGGTCAAAAGTGCCGGGCGAGCCGGTGGCGCCGATCAGCACATTGGGTTTGATGTCGCCCAAAGCTTCCATGAAGCCCATTTGCGCATGTTTGTGGGCATAGCGCAGATTGTGGGGCCTTATGCGATCGCGGCCTTCCACGATCAAGCCTTTGCTGTCCAGGAACCATACGCGCTGCCGTGCTTCCTGCTCACCGAGGCCTTCCGCCATGAAGGCCGGCACCAGCAGGTCGGCAATGCCGGTGGCGGCGGAGCCAGCTCCGAGGAACATGATCCGCAGGTCCTTGAAGGCCGTGCCGGTGATGCGCGTGGAGGCCTGGATGCCCGCCACGGCCACCGCAGCGGTGCCTTGAATATCGTCGTTGAAGCAGCGCACCTTTTCGCGGTACTTCTCCAGGAAGGCGTATGCGTTCACCGTGGAAAAATCCTCGAACTGGATCAGCGCACGGGGAAATTTGTCCTGCACGGCCTGCACGAATTCATCCACCAGGTCCAAATAGCCGGAACCCTCCAGCCGGTGTTTCGGCCAGCCCAGGTAGAAGGGATCGTCCAGTAGCTCCTGGTTGTTGGTGCCCACGTCCAGCATCACGGGCATGCACTGGTGCGGCGGGATGCCCGCCGTGGCGGTGTACAATGCGAGTTTTCCGATGGGGATGCCCATGCCGTTGGCGCCGAGGTCGCCCAGGCCCAGGATGCGCTGGCCGTCGGTTACCACGATCACGCGGACGTCCGGTTCCGGCCAGTGGTCCAGGATCTTGCGGATGCTGCCCTTGTCCTCCGGTGTGATGTAGAAGCCTTTGGTCTGCCGGAAGATGTGCGAGAATTCCTTGCAGGCCTGCCCCACAGTGGGGGTGTAGATCAGCGGCATGATCTCCTCGATGTGCTGCACCACCACGGTGTAGAACAGCTGTTCGTTGCGGTCCTGCAAGGCATTCAGCAGGATGTACCGCTCCAGGTCGCTTTCCTTGCGGCGCAGGCTTTGCATCACGCGGTCCACCTGCTGCTGCAGGCTGGCCACCGCATGGGGCAGCAGGCCGCGCAGGCCCAAGGCTTCGCGCTCGGCACGGGTAAAGCCCACGCCGTGGTTCAGCGTGCCGTTGCGCAGTACATCGATGCCCTTTTTCATGATTTTGGCAAAGGCGGCCAAGGTAGGGGGTGATGGCGTGTGGCGAAAGCCTTCTTGGCCTTATGTCCTGTACTCTTTCCCTGTTACATTCGACCTCCATCCGCCAATTCCCCACCCCATGATCACCTTGCTTATTGCCCTCGGCCTGCTCGTCCTCCTGGCCTTCTACGCCATCGCCATCTACAACAAGCTTGTGAAGCTGAAGAACTTGGTGGGCGAGGCGTGGAGCGGCATTGATGTTCAGTTGAAGAAACGCTACGACCTGATCCCCAACCTGGTGGAAACGGTGAAGGGCTACGCCGCCCATGAGAAGGAAACCTTTGAGAACGTGACCCGCGCACGTGCTGCGGCGCAACAGGCCACCACCGTGGAAGGCCAGCAGGCGGCGGAAAAGCAGCTCAGCGGCGCATTGATGAACCTG
>JAFDZG010000031.1 GCA_018267065.1 Bacteroidota bacterium | reverse complement strand
CCATGCGTAATGGCGACGCGCCCGCCCGCTTCGGCACCGATCGTCACCATGCGGTTCATGAAGGTTTCGGGACCGGTGAGCACCCAGACGGTCGCGCCTTTCGCGTCGCGGATCACTGCGCTGGAAGGAAGGAAGAGGCCGGTTGTATGCGCTTGCAAAAGCGAGACGTTGGCGGGGAGACCGGGCATCAGATCGCCTTTGGGGTTGGGCAGGCGCAGGCGGATCCGCGTGAGCCTACTGCCCATGGCCACTTCCGGGCGCACCAGTTCGATCGGCCCCGTGTAGGAGAAGCCCGGCCGGTCCGGCAAGGTGACCTTCGCGGAAGAATGCCCGCCGCTCGCCGCTCCATCCCAGATCACGTCCGCTTCCACCCACAGGCTGCTGAGGTCCGCGAGTTCCACCACTGCACCACCGTCCGGCACCTGCCCGCCTTCCAGCACGGGCAGCGCGGTGATGATGCCGCTGGCCGGGGAAAGGATGGTGGTGTTCACCGGCAGCGATCCGCCGGTGGCCAACTTCGCGATCTGCGCATCGGTCAATCCCCAGAGCTTGAGCCGCTGTGCCGCCGCCCGCATCACCAAGCTGTCGGTGGCGCCGTTCGCCACGGATAGCGCCGCCGTGCAGTATTCCTGCTTGGTGAGGTTCATGGTCTCGCTGTAGATGTCGAACAGGGGTTCCCCTTGCCGCACGTGCTCGCCGAGGGTCTTGTGGTAGAGGCGTTCAATGCGCCCGCCCACCCATGCGCTCACCATCGTGACCTGGTCCTGGTCCAGGGCCAAGGCACCGCTGAACACCGCGTGCGCCGCAACACCGCCCTCCCGTACGGTATCGGTGCTGATGTTGCCCAACTTGATCTGTTCCATGCTCAAGCGCACCTGCCCTTCCTTGTCCGCTTGGCTTCTCTTCATCGGCGTCAGTTCCATGTGGCAGATGGGGCATTTGCCGGGGTGGTGTTCGATCACCTGCGGGTCCATGGAGCAGGTGTAGTAGATGTCCGGATCTGCGGCATGCTCATCGGAGGACGAGCTGCAAGCGGTAAACAACAGACCGGCGAACAGGAGGATGTAGGAGAGGTATCGCATCACGGTGCTGTCTTGATGAAGCTTTCACTGTCCATGAGGAATTGGCCGTTGGCGGCCACGCGCTCGCCCGGGGCAAGGCCGCTGATCACCTGCACGAGGCTGTCGGTGCGGGTCCCCGTGTGTATCATGCGGGAGGTGAAGCCCGCGCCGTCGGCAACGAAGACCACGTCGTTTTTTCCGGTGGAGACCACCGCTGCTTGCGGCAACCAATCCGCATCCTTCACCTCGTGCACGGCAGTGGCCTGCACGGGCATGCCCACGGGAAGCCTCAACGTGCTGTTGTCAAAAGGCACGCGTGCCGTCAGGTTCCATTCGCCCTCGCGGAAGAATGGTTCGATGCTTCCGATGCGTCCGCGCACGGACCCCCCTGCGCCTGTCGGCGGAAGGATGGTGATGCTGTCTCCGGGCGAAAGGGCATCGCTCTCCGAGGGCGGCACTTTGATCAATGCCCACACCTTGCGGTCGTCGACGATGCTCATCAGCGTGGCGCCCTTGGCCACGTAGTCGCCTTCCTTCAAGGTCAACGCCGCCGTGGGTTGCAGGCCGGTCGCGGAGGCCGAGGAAGTGGAGCCGACCATGCCGGGGTCCATCGCCCGTCCCGCATACGGACTGGTGATGGTGACCGTGGGAGCGATCACGCCTTTCTGAATGATCCGCTCCAACTGCGCATTCGACATGCCGAGCAGCAACAGCTTTTGCCGCGCGGCCGCGATCAGCGACGCATTGCCGGGATCCTGCTTCAGGATGAAGAGCAGGTTCTCTTGCGCCGTGGCGAGTTCGGGGCTGTAGATCTCGGCCACGGCCTGGCCCTTGGCCACCTCGCTGAACAGGGACCGGACATAAAGCTTCTCGATCCGGCCGCTTACCCGTGCGGTGATCGAGCCCACCTCGCGCGTGTCCCAAGCGATGAGGCCTTCAAGGTCCAACGGGATGTGTTCGCTTCCGTGCCGCAGTTCCACCGTGGGCAGTTGGCCCACCGCATACGCGTTCGTGGGGCGCAGCAACGGGTCAAGAACGGAGTCGGCCACACCGGGTGCATGGCGTTTTCCGCCGCCGTCGCGGTCTTGGCAGGCGGCCAGCAAGGCTGCGGCCAGCAAGGGGATGAAGAGGTTCCGCGAGTTCATGGCCGTGTCGGATCAAGTTGAAGCACGCGTTCCAATCGCGTCTGTCCGTTCAGCACTTCCAGCAAACGGTCCAGCCGGGCCAGCTCCGCGGAGTACACGGTTTCCCATGCATCGAAGTAGGTGAACAGGTCCGCCGTCTGTTGCGTGTAGGCCAAGCGGACCGAGGCCAGGTTGCGTTGCGCGCCGGGGATGATCACGTTCGCGTACAGGTCCAGCTGTTCCCGCCCGGCCTTCAATTCCGCGAGGAGCTGGTGCGCCCTGCCCGTCAATTCGTTGCGCTTCATTTCCTTCTCCGCGCCCAAGGCCTGTTCGCGCAGTTCGAAGCCTTTCATCCGGGCATGCGCCGTCCGCGTGGACCAGGGCAGGGGCAGGCTGGCCATCGCCATCAGGTTGAACATGTACGGGGAGCCGCCGAAGCCGAACATGTGGTCATAGCGCAGACCGAATTCCGGTCGCAGGTCCGTGCGCGCCAACTTCGCCTGGGCGGCGGCGATGCCGATGCGGTCGTCGATCGCGCGGAGATCGCTGCGGTTGGCGTTGAACACCGCGGTATCCATCGGCACGGCAGAATAGTCCTTGATCACATACGTGGTATCGATGGTGAACATCCGGTCCGGGTCGCGCGCCATCAGGGTGTTCAAGGCGATGCGTTGTTGGTCGATCCCGGCGGTGACAACGGCGATCATCCGGTCGGTCTCGCCCACGGCGGCGGTGGCCTTGTAGTAGGCGCCGAGCGCACCGTTCCCGTCGCGGTAGCGTTGTTCGGCGTTCTCCGTCATGGCGGTCAGCAGCGCCCGGTCCTTGTGCAGCACCTCGAGTTTCTTCAGGCCCACCAGCCAGGCGTTGTAGCTGATGGCCGCCTGTGCCCGCAGGTCCGCCACGGTGCTCACGCTGTCCTTCCGGCCCACGGCCGAGAGGCGTTCCATGTAGTCGGCGGTGGCGTTGAGCATGCCGGCCTTGGGGAACATCTGCTGGATGGAGAACATGTACTGGCCCATGCCCGTGGTGCCATCGGGCATCTCCTTCCACAGCGAGGCATCGTAGGGCGTCATGGAAAAGCCGGTGCCGACCTGCGTGGGCATCCAGTTGCGTGCGCCTTGCGCTTCGGCGTCCAGGGCCTGGATCTGCGCATCGGCCATCAGCAGGGCCGGGTGGTGCGCGGTGATGCTGTCCAGCACCATGTTCAGGCTCATCGTCTGCGCGCTGCCGGACAATGCGAGCAGGCACGGCCAAGCGAGAAGGAAGGTCCGGTGTCGTTGCATGGTCATCGGGCTTGAATGATGTCGATCTTTCCCTTGTGCTTCAGTTCGTGCTCCTTGGTGATCTCGTAGACCACGGGCGTGATCAGCAGCACGTAGATGGAGGAGGTGAGGGTGCCCCCGATCAGCGGAACCACGATCGGCAGCATCACGTCGGAACCCGCGCCGGTGGCCCACAGGATGGGGATGAGGCCGAAGAGCGCCACCGAAACGGTCATCAGTTTCGGCCGCAGGCGCTGGGCCGCTCCCTTGATCACATACTGCCGGATGTCCGCGTTGGTGATGGTCTCTCTGCTGTTGCCCTGCTTTTTCACCAGTTCGATCATCGCCTCGTTGAGGTAGATCGTCATGATCATCGCCGTTTCCACCGCCATGCCGAAGAGCGCGATGAAGCCCACGGCCACCGCCACCGACAGGTTGATGCCGTAGAAGTAGACCATGAAGACGCCGCCGATCAGCGCGAAGGGCACGGTGATCAAGGTGATCAACGCCTCCTTCACCGAGCGGTAGGTGAAGTAGAGCACGAGCAGGATGATGATCACCACGATGGGGAGCACGAGCATCAACGTGCGGTTCGCGTGGATCTGGTTCTGCCATTGGCCGCTCCATTCGATGTAGTAGCCCTTGGGCAGCGCATGGGGCAGTGCCGCGATCCGTTGTTCGGCCTCCTCCACGGTGCTGCCCATGTCGCGGCCGCGCACGTTGAAGAGCACCATGCCGCGCAGCATGGCGTTCTCGGAGTTGATCATCGAAGGGCCGTCGCTGATGCGGATGTCCGCCACGGCCTCCAGCGGAATGGCGCCGAAGCTCTTGGTCTGCACGGGCAGCCGCCGCAGGGCGGGCAGGTCGTCCCGGAAGTCCTGGCCGAAGCGCGCGCTGACTTCGAATCGTTGCCGCCCCTCGATGGTGGTGGTGATGGGCAGCCCTCCGATGGCGGTCTCCACCATGGCGTTCACGTCATCCACCGTCAGGCCGTAGCGGCCCAGCTCATCGCGCTTGATCGACATATCGAGGTACTTGCCGCCGGTGATCGGTTCCACGTAGAGGTCCTTCACGCCGTCGATGCCTTCCAGCGCCTTCTTCATTTTCTGCGCCACCGCATAGATGGTGTCCAACTGCTGTCCGTAGATCTTCAGGCCCACATCGGTGCGCACGCCGGTGGAAAGCATGTTGATGCGGTTGATGATGGGCTGTGTCCATCCGTTGGTGACGCCCGGCAACTGCAGCTTCGCATTGAGTTCCGCGACGATGTCCGCCTTGCGCATCCCCGGTCGCCATTGGTCGCGGGGCTTCAGGATGATCAACGTTTCGATCATGCTGATCGGTGAGTTGTCCGTGGCCGTGTTGGCACGCCCGGCCTTGCCCAGCACATGGTCCACCTCGGGCACGGAGGTGATCAGCTTGTCCTGCACCTGCAGGATCCGCTTGATCTCCGAGTTGGAAACGTCCGGCAGCGTAACGGGCATGAAGAGGATGGAACCCTCGTCCAGCGGCGGCATGAACTCGGTGCCCAAGCGCGTAAGCATGAAGCCGCCGATGGCCAGTGCCGCCACGTTGATCGCGATGGTGGTGCGGCGCCAATGCAGGCACCACTTCAGCACCGGCGTGTAGAGGCGATCCAAGACCCTATTGATGGGGTTCGCCGACTCGGGGCGCATCCGGCCATGCAGCATCAGCGTCACCAGCACCGGGGTGAGGGTGATCGCGAGGAAGGCGTCCACCAGCAGGATGAAGGTCTTCGTCCAAGCGAGCGGATGGAAGAGCTTGCCCTCCATGCCCGTGAGCAGGAAGACGGGCAGGAAGGACGCGATCACCACGATGGTGGAGTAGAACACGCCGGGCCCCACTTGCAGGGCGGCGCGCTCGATCAAGCTGGCCCGTTCCCCGGCTTCCAACGGGTCCGGTCTTCGCGTGAACCACGCTCGCCAACCCAGCGCCACTTTTTGCGGCAGCGGCATCTTCGCCAATTGGGCCTCCGAAAGATGCCGATAGGCGTTCTCCACCATCACGATGCCATCGTCCACCACCACGCCGATGGCCAAGGCGATACCGGTGAGCGACATGATATTGGACGAGATGCCGAAAGCCTCCAGCAGGATGAAGCTCACCGCCACCGAGATCGGCAGTTGGATGAGGATGATCAACGCGCTGCGCCAATGGAAGAGGAAGAGCAGCACCACGATGGACACCGCGATCATCTCTTCGATCAGCGTGCCCTTCACGGACCGGATCGCCTCGTCGATCAAGGTGCTGCGATCGTAGGAGGTCCGGAAGCTCACCCCTGCGGGCAGCCCCTTTTGCACCTCCTTCATCTTGGCCTTCACGTCCTGGATCACCTGGTCGGCGTTGGCCCCGTAGCGCATCACCACGATGCCGCCGACCACCTCCCCGTCGCCGTTCTCATCGAAGATCCCCAAGCGCGGCCCTCCGCCCATCTGCACCGTGCCCACATCGCTCACCCGCACCGCGATGCCGTTGCGCTCGGTGAGGGCGATGCGCTCGATGTCCTTCTTGCTCTTGATGTAGCCCAGCCCGCGGATGATGTAGGCCATGTCGGACATCTCGAATTTGCGCCCTCCCACCTCGTTGTTGTTGGCCTTCACCTTGTCCATCACCTCCTTCATGGACAGGCCGTAGTACTGCAGTTTCAGCGGGTCGATCACCAACTGGTACTGCTTCTCGAATCCGCCGAAGGACGCGACCTCCGCCACGCCCGGCACCGTTTGCAAGGCGAACTTGATGTACCAGTCCTGCAGCGCGCGCTGATCGCCGAGGTCCATGCCCGGGGCGTTCAGGTGGTACCAGAAGATGTGGCCCACGCCGGTGCCATCGGGACCCAGGCTCGGCGTTACACCGGGAGGTAATGCCCGTTGCGCATAGTTCAGTTTTTCCAACACCCGCGTACGCGCCCAGTAGATGTCCGCATCATCGTTGAACACCACGTACACGAAGCTCATCCCGAACATCGAGGTGGCCCGGATGTCCTTTACACCCGGGATCCCCTGCAGGTTGCTCACCAAGGGATAGGTCACCTGGTCTTCCACCACCTGCGGGCTGCGGCCCATCCACTCCGTGAACACGATCACTTGGTTCTCGGAGAGGTCCGGGATGGCATCCACGGGGTTGCGCTGCACCGAGTACAGGCCCCAGCCGAACAGGACGGCGGCCGTCAACAGCACAAAGTAGCGGTTGCGGAGGGCGAAGCGGATCAGGGAGTGTACCATGGGTCGTGCCTATTCAGCGGTCAGTGTTGATGGCCTTCGTCGTGTGCGTCATCGTCGTAGCCCCCATCATGATGGTCGCCGTCATGATGGTCGTCCATGTCCCCGCCGTGATGATGGTGATGCCCTTCGCGCACCTCGTTGGAAAGGATCGCGGGATTCACCCCGGCACCGCCGCGATAGACGATCCAAGCGCCGAGGTAGGAGCCGATGATCAACAGCACGGCCGCTGACACGCTCAACAGCAAGGCGCTAGGCGCGACGAGGCTTTTTCTCCGCTTCCACCGCAGCAGGCACATCAGCCCGAACACCGCGATGGCACCGCACTGGATCCAGAGGTGCCAGGTCATGCGTTCGTGCGCGGCCTCCGTGTGGGCGGGCACGGTGTAGTAGGCCAGCACTCCGGTAATGATCGTCAAAAGGCCCGTGAGCACCCCCGCCACCAGCAAGCCGAAGGCGACCCGCGAAAGGTCTTCCCGCTTCTTTCGCCAACCGTAGAGGTCGAGTATCACGCCGCTCAGCAGCAAGGCGATCGGAAAGTGGACGAGTGCCGGATGGAGTTCCCAGGTGTTCATGGTCGTTGTATTTAAGTTGTTGCGGTCAGTCT
>JAFDZG010000319.1 GCA_018267065.1 Bacteroidota bacterium | reverse complement strand
GTAAGGTCCACGGGACTGGCGCACACTTCCTGGCTGTAGTTGATCAATGGCGCCGTGATGGACGGATCATCATAAGCGCCGTGTGACCTCACGAAATAGCAATAGCTCTGGCCGTTCACCAAGCCGGTGTCCACATAGGTGGGCTGGGTGGCGGAACCGATGAATGTGAACGTGGCGCCTGATTGCCGGTACACGTCAAACAGCGTATTGGTCCAAGGCGTGTTGTAGTTGATGTGCAGCGTGATCTGTGAATCGTTCGGTTCCGCGGAAATGAAGACGGATGAAGCGGTGTTGCCCGACCCGACCAAGGTGTTGCCACCATTGCCGAAGAGTTCCACCCGATAGGCATGGGCCATGGTGCGCGTATCCAAGCTCTGATCAACAAAGAAGGTGTCCGGGCTTGCCAGCACAGCTGAGATCGGACTGGTGTAGACCAAGTTGTTCGCCGTGGAAAGGCCGTTACCGCTGTATAGCTTGAACAAGTAAGGTCCTGGGAATTGGGCGGTGTCCAGGTCGTAGGCGTTGCTCCAGCGCACGGTATCCACGCCTGCGGCATTGTCGGTGATGCCTACGCTTACATGCGTCATGATCGGCACGTCCCGTTGCAGCATGTTGCAGAACTCCACGCTGGCATAGCTCTCCGCCCCGTCCGGGAAGATGGCCGTGACCATGTAACAGTACTGCATGCCGAAGGCCAGGCCCGTATCGGTAAAACTGGTTCCGTTCAACCCCGTTGTGTTGCCGATGTATTGGTAACCCGTGTAGGCCGGTACGCCGGTCTCGCAATGGCCGTGCGCCCATCCCGTGCTTCCCTGGTGCCTGTAGATCCGGTAGCCCGTGGCGTTGGAACATACGCTGGGGTCCCAGGATAAATTCATCGTTGCACCCGATGGGCTGGCTACGGGGTTTTGGGGTGCGGGCGCCACCACGGTAATGAACATGGTTTCGTAGTCCTGCAACTGCACCACGTTGTAGTTGTCACGCGCATTGAAGACCACTTGGTACGGCTGCTGTCGGACATGCGAACACTCGGTGCTCCACGAGAAATTTCCGAACACCGTGTTCTGTGCAGGCGAGGAGTTGAACACGGCGGGGGAGCTTGGCACCTCGAATGGTGCGCCCAAGGCGGCCAGCGTGATCGTTTGCCCCGCGTCCGGGTCTGAGGCTTGCACGCCGAAGGTCAATACCGTACCGGCCACCACGCAGGTGTCATTCACTTCCGCGATCACCGGCGGCAGGTCGTTGCACGGCCCCACGATCACCTGCATGTCTCGTTCCACCCAGCCGATGTTCACCCATTGGCCGTTCACCATGCGCCATTCGCGCACCCTGAATGCAATGT
Source organism: Bacteroidota bacterium (assembly GCA_018267065.1). Classification (GTDB taxonomy): domain Bacteria; phylum Bacteroidota; class Bacteroidia; order Flavobacteriales_F; family PHOS-HE28; genus PHOS-HE28. The sequence continues at coordinate 5,797 of JAFDZG010000319.1, read as the reverse complement.
TGTAGATGCCGGCCTGCTGGGGGGAATCCCATGTAATGGTGCCAGTGACCGGATCAATGTTGTATTGGTTGTTTGCCCCGGGCGATACCTGGTTCGGGAATTTGTAGCCGGGCACCGGATCGCCGGATCCATCGCCGTTCAGGTCCCCGCCCAAGCACACCATGGGTTCGTAGGAAAGGCTGTCACCGTCCGTGTCGTAAGCACCCGGATTGTGGATCCAAGGTTGGCCCAAGCAAGCATTTTGGATCGGCGGGTTCAGGAACTGGGGCGTGCAATCGTTGCCGGCCACGCTGATCACCAACTGCGTTTGCACGCACATGGGCACATTCACCGAGCCGGGAATGTTCACCACGTCCGCCACGCGGTTCGGGTCAATGTACTGCAGGAGGTATACTCCGGGGCCCGGGTACACATGCTGGTGGATGTACAAGTTGCGCTGCGTGCTGATGCCGGCCACGGTGATCACGTCCGAAGCGTCACGATCAATGGTGTCCAATGGCGTTCCATCCCCCCAATTAATGATGAACTCCGGGCGGTCCGCCTGGGACAACGGATTGGTGTATGTGATGATGGTGACCTCATAAGTGAGGCTGCCTGGCCCTCCCACATGGCACAACAGGATTTCGCCTGCCTCATTGTGCGTAGCCCTCGCCGACAGGGCGCTCACCAGCAACAAGGCAGCACAAAGCGTTCGGAGGATGGCACCCATGCAATTGGCAAAGTTCGCGATTTCCGGGGGTTGGCGCTCAGCCACCCCGGCCGTTCCATGGACGAAATCCGCCGTTGGTTGGTTTACCGGCAGTGCCATGCCTCTTTCCACCCATGGCCATCTGTCCATGGGCCACTTCGTTGGTACATCAGCACACTCCCCGCCAGTAACCTAAATCCATCTTGTTCGATAGCAATAGGCAAACTGAATGGACGGGGCCTTCATCCTGCCCATCCGGTGCATCCTGTCCAACTGCAGCAAGCCGTCCGAATGGACAGGCCTTCATCCTGTCCATCCCGTTCATCCTGTCAAAAAGCATTGGCATGTTGAATGGACATACTTTCATCCTGTCCAATAGCAGCAAGCAATCCGCCCGGACGCACCCGCATCCTGTCAATCCTGCTCATCCTGTCCAAAAAGCAAGCCGTCCGAATGGACAGGCCTTTATCCTGTCCATCCCGTTCATCCTGTCAAAAGCAAGCCCGCCAGTCCAAACTATCTTCGGCCTCCCATTCAAGCAACTGCTCCTGTCCATGCTTCAGATCAGCAAAACCACCCGCACTTCCGGTGCCAAAGACCTGCTGGTGATCCTGTCCGACCCAAGCCAACTGCGCAGCGTGGACCTGGAACGCAATGATCGGCAATACCTGCTGGAACAACTGAAGGACGATGCCCCGGTGGCCACCTGCGACATCAGTGGCCGGTTGGTGATGGTGCACCAAGTGCGGGGCGGCGGCCGTTCGCAGCAATTGGAGCGCGCACGGCAGGCCGGCAACGCCATGGCACTGAAGTTGATCGGCGCCAAGCGGGAAGAAGCCCAGGCCATCGGCCTGCAGGAAGACCCGCAGCTCACCTTGGCCCTGTTGGAAGGCGCCGCCTTGGGCGCGTACGGCTTCAACCGCCATAAAACGGGTGATCAACCGCGCACATTGAAAAAGTTGGGCTTGGTGGCACAAGACGTTGATGCAGGCAACGTCCAGGAAATGGTGGATGTCTGCGAAGCGGTCTGTGCCGCACGCGACCTTGTGAACGAGCCCGTTTCGCACCTCAACGCCGTGCAACTGGGCCAGGAAGCCCAAAAGCTGGGCAAGGCCAGCGGTTTCAGCGTGAAGGTGCTGAACCGGAAACAGATCGAAGCCGAAGGCATGGGCGGCCTGCTGGCGGTAAACCAAGGAAGCATCGATCCACCGGCCTTCATCATCATGGAGTGGAAACCCAAGAACGCCGTGAACAAGAAGCCCGTACTGCTGGTGGGCAAGGGCATGGTGTACGATACGGGCGGCCTGAGCCTGAAGCCCACGCCCAACAGCATGGACTCCATGAAGTGCGACATGGCCGGCGCGGCCGCTGTGATCGGGGCCATCAGCGCTGCCGCCAAGTGCAAGCTGCCGGTGCATGTGGTGGCCTTGGCACCCGCGGCCGACAACCGACCCGGCGGAAAGGCTTTTGCCCCGGGGGACGTACTGAAGATGCACAGCGGCCTCACCGTGGAAAACCTCAACTCCGATGCGGAGGGCCGCTTGATCCTGGCTGATGCCCTCAGCTACGGCGAACGCTACAATGCCGAGACCGTATTCACCTTGGCCACGCTTACCGGTGCGGCCGTGCGCGCCATCGGCACCTATGGCACGGTAACCATGGGCACCGCACCGGAGGATGCGTTCGCCATGCTTCAAGCTTCCGCCGACCACACCTTTGAACGGGTGGCCCGCATGCCCTTTTGGGATGAATACGGCGATGAGTTGAAGAGTGACGTGGCCGACCTGAAAAACCTTGGCAGTGCGCTGGCAGGCCAGATCACCGCCGGGAAATTCCTGGCGCGGTTCACCACCAAGCCACTGATCCACTTGGACATCGCGGGGCCGGCCTTTTTGGACAAGCGCGACCACTACCGCACCAAAGGCGGTACCGGGGTGGGCGTGCGCCTGTTGTTTGAATATCTGAAACGCCGCGCTGCGGCCAAGTGAAGCAAGAGATGAGCGAAGGACCCGTGCGCGTGGGCATCAGTTGCGGCGACCTCAATGGCATCGGCCTGGAGGTGGCCCTGAAAGCCTTTGAAGACCCCCGGATGTTGCAGGACATCACACCGGTGCTGTATTGCGGCGCCAGGGCGGTGAACCTGTGCCGCAAGACCTTCCAAGGCGGCGAGCAAATGCAGGTGAATGGAGTTGCCAACGCCCAGGAAGCCATCCACAAGAAGTTCAATGTGGTGCACGTGTGGGACGAAGAGGCCCCCATCGAACCCGGCGTTGCATCGGGCAAAGTAGCCTCATTCGCCATCCGCAGCCTGGAGGCGGCCACGCACGACCTCGCCACCGGCAAGATCGACGTGCTGGTCACCGCGCCCATCGACAAGCACAGCATGGAACAAGCCGGGTTTGGTTTTCCCGGCCACACGGAATACCTGGCGCACATGGCGGGCGGCAATGCAGAGGTGTTGATGCTCCTGGTGAGCGAGAACCTGCGCGTGGGCACCGTCACCGGGCACATTCCGCTGAAAGACGTGGCAGCAGCCATCACTACGGAAAAGATCCTGGCCAAAGCCCGCTTGATGCGTCAAAGCTTGGAGCGCGACTTTGGCATTGATGGCCCCAAACTGGCCATTCTCGGCCTCAATCCGCATGCCGGCGATGGCGGTACGCTGGGTTCCGAGGACAAGGAACGCATCCTGCCAGCGGTGCGCAAGTTGAATGAAGAAGGCATCACCGCGCTGGGACCATACGCTGCCGACGGGTTCTTCGGGAACGGCACCTACAAGCATTTTGACGGGGTATTGGCCATGTACCATGACCAAGGCTTGGCACCGTTCAAGGCATTGAGCTTCGGCCATGGCGTGAACTATACCGCCGGCCTGCCGGTGGTGCGCACCAGCCCGGACCATGGCACCGCCTTGGACATCGCCGGAAAAGGCCTGGCTGATGAGGGCTCCTTCCGCAGTGCCGTTTGGTTGGCCTGCGACATCCTGCACCACCGGGAGGCATACAAGATCATGACCGCCAATCCGCTTCAGCCCCAAAAGCGGGAAAAGGAAAAGAAGGAGCGGTAGGGCGGATCAGTTGACCCGCGGTCGAATGGCGGCTTGCGGGTCATGCGCTGTGCCCGCCAAGGGTGAAGAAGAGCAATGCCCCTACATCCGCACGAATTCCACGCGGCGGTTGTTGGCCCTGCCCGCCTGCGTGTCATTGTTGTCGATCGGTTTGCTGGCCCCAAAGCCCTTTGCGGAAAGCCGTGAAGCACTGATGCCCATCTTTTCCAGCTGGGCTTCCACGGCCTCGGCGCGTTGCTTGGAAAGCGCCATGTTGTGGGCGGGATCTCCGGTGTTGTCGGTGTGGCCGTCCACCTCAAACTTCAGGTCCGGGTTGTTGTTCATCACCTTCACGATCATGTTCAAGGTGCCCATGCTCTCGGGTCTGAGCGTGGCCTTGTCAACGTCGAAGTTGATCCCGTGGGTCACGATCTTCGCCGCCGTGAACTTCTTGCCGATGGTGTTCATGCTTCCGCCGGAGGCCGCGCGAACATGGGTGATCATGATCGGGTGGTCCTGGTCGCCGATGCCCCCGAAACCGAACGATGTCGGGGTGCAGCCCAAGTTCGGCACCACCAGCACCCGGTACTGGTCCACGTAACATTTCAGTTGGCCATCCTTGCAGATCACCGCGCAATGGTGCCAGTTGTTCTCGTAGTTGTTCATCAGGTCTTCAGGCATTGCCGCGTTCAATCCATCATGCGGAAATTCCGAGGTGCCCACCTCGCCCCTTCCCTCGCTGTCTCCCCGGTCAAAGGAGACCATCCCTTCCCCGTGGTCCCCGTCGGCATTCGTATAGCCCAGGAACAATAGGGGTGATTCATTGCCTTCACCATCGGTGTATGTGTCAAATTCAATGGTGAACGGATTGCTCAAGTAGGCCGAAGTCTTCATGCGGGGATAAACCCGGCAATAGTTGCCTTGGGTAAGGCAGAACGTGGGCTTCCCCTGCACCGTGTTCACCACCGCCTGCCCATCGCTAAGGTCCCAGTGGGCGGGAAATTCACCATCCTGGTCCTCGCTGAAATCGTCCGAGAAGATCACCGTGTCGCCAGGAACGAAATCATAATTCTGGTAACTGTGGAAGTTGGCGGTTCCGGCCTGGGCATCGCCGGATGCTCCGCCCGTTCTCTCCTTTTCACCCTTCGCCCCCTGATCGGCATCACCCTTGTTGCCTTTCTTCTTTGCTGCTTTCCCGGCTTTCTCCTCAGCCTTGTCAATGGCCTTGTCCGTGGCGTTTCCGGCATCGTTCACCACATGGTCCTCAGCGGTGCTCTTTACCCTGTCCTTGATCCGGTCCAAGATCTGTGCCTGGCCCGTGCTTGAAAAGGCCAGTACCGAAAATGCACCAATGCACAGGCGTACCAAGGTCGGCGATGCTTTCATTGTTGTGGCTTTTTGATTGGATCCTCCATGCAATCTGAAAGACAAGTTGCTCTCCTGCCCAAGGCCACCGCACCATACTTGACCAAATTTAACAGCAGATGCCATTAACGACGAAAGCCCCCCGTTTCCGGAGGGCCTTCGTCTGATGTACTTGCTGCCTCAGGGCCTCCCGAAGGGGACCTTGGGGACGGGCATGCCTACTTCACAATGCTCAACCGCTGCACGGTGCGCTCACCGTTCACGGTGATGTTCACCATGTACACGCCACTGGCCAAATCGCCGGGCAGTTGCAGGATGGTGCTGAAGCGCTCACCGCTGTTGCCGAACTCCTGGGCAAACACCTGCTTGCCATAGATGTCCTGCACGTCCACGGTAATCCGCTGGTCGGCATCCTTGAGGTTGCCGATGCTCAGGTTCACCTGGCCGTCGCGCACGGGGTTGGGCCACAGCGTTGTCTCCCCGAAGCTGGCCTGTTCCATCTCGCCACCAAGCAGGGTTCCCGTATTGTCTATGGTGATGGTGCAGCTGCTCGCGCAGAAGCCGCTGTACGTATCGCCCACGCGCACGTTGACCTCCACATTGTAGGTGGAGCCGTTCACCAATGGCGGAGCCACCAGGTTGTTCCACTTCAGTTGCAGGATGTAGGTGTTGCGCGTGAAGGTCTGGTCGTAGCCCTC
>JAFDZG010000318.1 GCA_018267065.1 Bacteroidota bacterium | reverse complement strand
TGGCTGAAGGCGTGGAATATTGAGCTGCTCGCCGATGTGCGCAGCTTTCCGGGATCGCGCCGTGTTCCGTGGTTCAACAAGGAAGTATTGCCGGCAGCCCTTGGGAAAGAGGAAGTGGACTACGTGCACATCCGCTCCTTGGGCGGCAGGCGGAAAGTGGCGAAGGATTCACCCAACACGGTGTGGCGCCATCCCGCCTTCCGCGGCTATGCGGACTACATGCTCACGGACCCTGGATTTGGCCAGGGATTGCAGGAGCTGAAGGAGCTGGCGGGGAAACAGCGCACCTGCATCATGTGCAGCGAGGTGCTCTGGTGGCGTTGCCACCGCTCCATGATCGCGGACAAGTTGAAGTCCGAAGGCTGGAGGGTGTGGCATATTGAAGGAATTGCCAAGGCGGAGGAGCATCCGTACACGGCGGCGGCCAGGCTGAAGGACGGCCAGCTTTGCTACGGCCCCGAAATTTCATCCGTGCCCTTCGCGCGCCCACGGCATTGATCGGTGTTATACCAATTAGTCAATGAAGGACGGCCAAAGATGCGCCGCTAATTTTTCGTATGGCGATACAAGGGAACGGTTGCGTAGCGGTGGTTACGGAAGCGTTCCCTTGGAGAAGGCATACGGAAAAGGAGCAAGCAGATTGGCTGGTTTTCAATGACTAATTGGTATTAGGCCTGCCTTCAACGCGCCTGGTCCCTCGATCCTCAGATCTTGTGATACACTTTCATCTTTCAAAGTCGCCAGATCCATTCATGGTTGCCGCAGGCCTGCCTGCCGGAAGGCAGGGTCTCCTGCGGAAGACCGCTGCGGAAGTATGGGTGGCTGTGAATGAGGAATTGGTATTCTCTTCTGATCTTCTGATCGTCTGATCACCCTCACTTCATCTCCTTCAGCAGCGTCCGCATATCCTCCATGGCGCGGTCCGCTTCATCGGCCTTGGTGCCATCGTAGAAGCCGCGGATGCGCCCTTGCGGGTCCACCAGCACGAAATTTTCGGTGTGTACGAAGTCATCCGGCCCGCCGTCGCCTTCATCCAGCGCAGCGAAGTAACTGGTGCGCGCCAGGTCGTAGATCTGCTTGCGGTCGCCGGTGAGCAGCCGCCAACGCCGGTGGTCCACGCCATATTCCTGGGCGTAAGCCTTCAAAACAGGCACTGAATCCGTTTCCGGCGTCACGGAGTGGGAGAGGAGCAACACGCGGTCATCGTCCTTGAACGCTTCCTGCACGCGTTGCATCTGGGTGCTCATCTTGGGGCAGATGCTCCCGCAGGTGGTGAAGAAGAAGTCCGCGAGGACCACTTTGCCGGCTACGTCCTTTAGGAAAACACTGTCCCCGTCCTGGTCGATGAGGTGGAACGGCTTGATGTGGTGCTCGCCCTTCTCGGCCCTGGCGGCCTCGCCAACCAAGCGTTGGTCCAGTTCGGACGGATGGTACACCGGCAGTTCCCCCGATGGTTTGATGATCCAATAGGCGGCCAATACCGCAACGATGAAGATTGCGCCCACTACTATGAGACGGGCGCGGAAGGGGGGGCTTTTCACTTCTTCTTGAATTCGTGCCCGTAGCCGATCACCAGGATCCAACGGTTTTCCGGGTTATCAACATGGAGCTCCTGGTCATAACGAACACCCAGGTCCAATGTTCGCGTTTTCTTCTTGTCAAAGGCCAGCTCGGTGCCAAGTTCGTAGCGCATGCCCACCAGGTCATTCCCGGTGTAGTGGAATCCGGTAAAGGCCTCCGCGCTGAAATGCGGGGCCAACTTCCAATTCGGGATGTTGTATTCCACGGTAAGGCGGTTGCGGAGCACGGAGCGCAACTTGTTCACGGGAATGAATTCGTGCTGGTAATCCACCCGGTGATCCAAGGCCACCCGGCCGAATTCATGGCCCAGCCACAGTTGCAGGTCGATGCGTGAATCATTGGAGGTGTACCGGTCCTTCCAGTTGTAGCGGTATTCCGCGCCCACCTTCAGCAGGTCGTTCAATTTGAGCTTGGTGCCCGCCGCGGTGTACCAGTATTTGCTCGCCAGCGGGTCCAGGCGGTTGCGCCACGCCAGTTCGCCGATCAGCTCCAAGTTTTCAATGAGCGGTTCCTTTTCGCCTTTTTTGGTCTTCTTGTTGAAAGGCTTGTAAGATCCGGTTGCGCTGAGCCATAATTCGCCGCGTGTTACCGGGCGCAGCCCGCCGGATTCCTGCGCCCAAAGCCCGTTGCCGCACGCCATCACCACGAGCAGGCAAAGGCTGTAGGGAAGCATGGCAACGTGCTTCCAGGGCCGCGTCATGGCTTGCTCATTCGGGATATGCACGGATGCCCTCAAAAGTTGTTGGCGATCAACGGTGGCACGGTCACCACGTCCTTCTTGCCGTCGATGTTCACCACCGCTGAGATTTCCACGGAGTTGCCGGGGCAATTGCATTCACCGAATGTATACACGGTGTACTTGCCTTTGCGCAGCCAGCGGAACTCGAAGTTCCCGTCCGGGCCGGTGCGCACGTCATCATCCTGGAACTCATTGTCGCCGTAGATGATGTACACGCGCTGGTCCTGGTACGGGTAGGGGTCGCCTTGCGGATTGCCAACGGCATTGACGTTCTGCCGCATGACGGTACCCTTGATCATGGCCTTGCCGCCTTCGCCGGGTTCCTTCTTGCAGGAGGGCGCCAGCAGCAAGAGACCAAGCAGCGGAAAAAAGGAAAAGCGCATGTGGGGTCGATTTATGGGGCGTGAAAATACACGGGCGGACCGGATCAGGTTGTTCCGTAGATGGCCGCCACCTCGTTGGCGTATTTCGCAAGCACCGGTTTGCGGCGCAGCTTCAGCGAGGGGGTGAACTCGCCGCCTTCAATGCTCCAGTCGGCGGCCAGCAGTTCAAATTTCTTCACTTGTTCCCAATGGCCGAGCCCTTGGTTCACGGTGTCCACTTCCTGTTGGATGCGGGCGATCACCGCAGGTTCCTTCACCGCTTGGGCATTGCTGGTGTAGGGAATGCCCTTCAGCGCGCAGTAGTCCTTCAGGAAGGCGAAGCTGGGCACGATGAGCGCGGCGGGGAACTTGCGGTTTTCGCCGATCACCATGGCCTGCTCAATGAATCGCGAGGCGCGCAGCTTGTTCTCGATCACCTGCGGGGCCACGTATTTGCCGCCGCTGGTCTTGAACATCTCCTTTTTCCGGTCGGTGATGAAAAGGAAGCCGTCCGCGTCCAATTTGCCGATGTCGCCCGTGTGGAACCAGCCTTCCGCATCCATCACCTCCGCCGTCATCTCCAGCTGCTTGTAGTAGCCCATCATCACGTTGGGCCCCTTTACGAGGATCTCGCCGTCGTCCGCAATGCGCACCTGCTCATCGCGGATGGGTTTGCCCACGCTGCCGAAGCGCAGCCCGTTGTTGCGTGCATCGTTCACGCTGATCACCGGGGATGTTTCCGTGAGGCCGTAGCCTTCCATGAGCGGGATGCCTGCCGCATTGAAGATGCGGGCCAACCGGGGCTGGAGCGCGGCACTGCCGCTGGCCACGCACAGTACTTCGCCGCCCAGGGCCTCGCGCCACTTGCTGAACACCAGCTTGCCCACCAAGGCAAGTTGCAACTTGTACCACGGGCCCTTTCCCGCTACTTCGTAGTTCTCGCCCACGTGCAGCGAAAGCAGGAAGAGCTTGCGCTTGATGCCGGTGAGGGCCTCGCCCTTGGCAAGGATGGAATCGTAGATCTTTTCCAGCAGGCGGGGCACGGCGGTGAACACGTGCGGGCGCACTTCCTTGATGCGTGCGCCGAGGTCTTCCAGGCTTTCCTGGAAGTGGATGTTCATGCCGGTGCATTGGTACAGGTACATCAGCATGCGCTCGTAAATGTGGCAGAGCGGCAGGAAACTGATGCAGCGCGAACCCACGCCCACGGGCAGGCGTTCCTCGCTGGCGTGCACGTTGCTGAGGATGTTGGCGTGGCTCAGCATCACGCCCTTGGGCTTGCCGGTGGTGCCGCTGGTGTAGATGATGGTGGCCATGTCACCGCCTTTCACCTGCGCCTTGCATGCTTCCAGCTTGCCGCGCTGGCTTTCACCGGCGCCCAGCAGCATGGTCCAGTGGGGCAGGCCGTCCAAGCGGTCGAAAGTGAAGATATGCTTGAGCGAGGGCACGCTGGCTGCGGCTGCTTCGGCCTTGGCGTGCAGTTCGGCGTTGCTCGCGAAGAAAACGCGCACACCGGCGTGGTTGAGGATGTACGCATAGTCCTCCACGCTGCTGGTGGGGTAGATGGGCACGTTGATGGCCCCGATGCGCAGCAAGGCCTGGTCCGTGATGCACCATTCGCTGCGATTGCCGCTGGCAATCGCCACCTTGTCGCCCGGTTTGATGCCCAGTTCCAAAAGGCCCATGGCCAACTTTTCGGCGGTTCCCACCACGTCGGCAGTGCTGTAATTGCGCCACACGCCCTGCTCCTTGGTGGCAATGCAGACCTCCTGCGGGAACGCGGCCAATTGCCGGTCCAGCAGGTCGAACAGGCGTGTTGCGGTGTTGCTCATTCCACTGCCACGTTGAAGGACAGGGTAATGGTGCGCATGTTGATCCCCTGTTTGAAGTTGAAGCGTTGCGTTACGGTACCGCTGCGTTTCTGGTCCATGTAAAAGATCTTCTCCACATGCTTGCTGTCCTTGTCGCGGCCGGCCTTCATGGCGATGTCCATCACCAGGTTCACGGCGGAGTCCTTCAGGCTGCTGCGCTTCACGTTCTGGGTGGTCACCTTGGCGCCCAGCTTCACCACCAGGTCGCCGGCGTTCAGGATGTAGGCGTTGCCGGAGCCTTCCGCATGGTTCAGTTCGATCACGGCATCGGTGCCTTGCACTTGGTGGTCTCCATCCTGGGCTTGCACGGCGGTGATGTTGATCTTGGTTTGTGCCTGGGAAAGGCATGCGGTGGCAAGGGCCAATGCGCTGAAAAAAATCCGGTTTCTCATGGTGTGTGGAGGTTAATGGTGCATCTTCGCATGAAGCAACGCACAAAATAACACTTCGCGATGAACAACAACTTTCGCTCCCTTTTGATCGGGGCCGGCATGGCCCTTGCCCTGCTTGCCGGATACAGCTTCAGGCCCATGCCTGCCGCCCAGTCCTACACCTACCGCCAGTTCAGCACCATCGAGAGTGTGATCCCCGGGGGGCTGGGCCGTTCACGCATCATCATCAGCGATGACGCAAGCCAGGAGGTGGGCAAGGACCTGATGAACTTTTACAGCCTTACGGGCATCAACTTCAAGAACGTGGCGAACAACGACAAGCTCATCGTGGACAACATCAACCAGTACACCACGGAGGGCTGGGAGCTTTACCAAGTAACGGCCGGCGTGCAGAGCAACGACAAGACCGGCATCTTCCTGACGCGCTACCTGTTCCGCAAGCCGGTATAGAAGTTACAACAAGGACGTTTCGGCGTACTTGGCGGCATATTCATCCAGGCGCTTGTAGCGGTACTGCATCACAAAGCGCGGGTGCTCCAGCGCGATGATCCGCCTGAAGAAGCCGTGCCGGTCATTCAGCTTTTTCAGGAAGGCCAGGTTTTTGCCCGTGCCGATGCAGGCCATCACGTCCGTGCGCAGCCCGGTGGCGATGAGCTTATTGATCCAGCTTGTAACCACCGGGGTGATGGCTTCCTGCAGCGCGGGGTCGTCGTAGTAGTTCAGGTTCACCGGACTGCCCTTCGGGCCCATGCGCGTGAACCCGAGCGGGCAGAGCGCCTGTACGTAAACGCGGCTGTAAAAGGCCTCGGGCCCGCCAGCTGCGCGGACCGCGCGGTAGAAGAAGTCGCTGCTGGGCTCGTGCGTGCGGATGCCTTTCACGGGCAGGCCCAGTTCGCTTTCGCAGCGCTTGGTGTCGGTGAAGCAGATGCCGGTGATGCCTGCGCCGAAGCGGCCCGGATTGATGCCGAGCATCAGGATGCGGGGGCTGTTGTCCGCATAGAATTTCCGGTGGAACTTCGTGACCAGATCGTGGACTTGCGCCGCATTTTCGTTGCGGAAGGGGTCCAGCACATCAATTCCGGGAGGGAGGGAAACGTCGTTCAGGTGGAAGGCAAACACTTCCTTCAGCAGGGCCGTGGCAAGCATGGTGCAAAGTTGGAACACCGGAAGCGCCCGTTGGTTCAACTACTGCGGAATGTCAGCCGGGGAAAAGCGCAAAACGCGGTTCTTTGCACCATGCCCACCTTCGAACAGTTCCGCGAACGCGTGCATGCGTTCCGCGCGGAGGGGAAAAAGCTCTTTGCGAGCACCAGCTTCCAAGGGCACAGTGTGCCCATGCTGCACATGCTGGCACGCATCGATTCCACCGTGCCGGTGTACTACGTGAACACGGGCTACCTCTTCCCGGAAACGCTGCGCTTCCGCGATGCGCTGAAGAAGCTGCTGGGCCTGAATTTCGTGCAGTTAAGGCCGTTGATCTCCAAGAGCCAGCAGCTGAATGCGGAAGGACTCCTGATGTATAGCTGGGACCCCGACCGTGACAGCTATCTGAACAAAGTGCAGCCCATGGAGCGCGTGTTGGCCCAGCATGATGTGTGGATCAACGGCGTGCGCGCCGAGCAGAGCGCCACCCGCAGGGCCATGCAGGTGGAACAACCGGCCGCATACGGTTGCCTGAGGTACCACCCCATGCTGGACTGGACGTCGAAGATGGTGCACGCCTACATCCAGGAACACAACCTTCCGCCGCATCCCTTGGAGGCCGAAGGCTACCTGAGCATCGGCGACATGCCATCCACGCGCAAGGCAATGGAAGGTTATGATGAGCGCACCAGCCGCTGGTACGGCCTGAAGAAGACGGAATGCGGGCTGAACACGGACCTGGGCGCGGACAAGATCAAGCAACCATGAAAGTACTGGTAACGGGAGGGGCGGGCTATATCGGTGCGGAGTTGTGCGCCGGGTTGGCGCGGGATGCACGGGTGAAGGAGCTGGTGGTGTACGACGTGCTGGACCGTGGCAACTATGGCCTCTTCATGGGCGCCAAGCTCGGTGGGGCGAAGGTGCGCTTCGTGCAAGGCGATGTGCTGGATTCGCGCCGCTTGCTGCAGGAGCTTGCCGGGTGCGACATGGTGTACCACCTCGCGGCCAAGGTTACAACGCCCTTTGCCGACGCGGGCTCCAGCCAGTTTGAACAGGTGAACCACTGGGGCACTGCCGAATTGGTCTATGCCATTGAGGAAGCCGCCCCCAAGGCGCGCGTGGCCTACCTCAGCAGCGCTTCGGTTTACGGGCAGGGCAAGGGTTCCGCACTGCTGCCGCTAAAGCCGTCACCCCGCTCCGCATACGGCCATTCCAAGTTGCGCGGGGAGGCCCATATGGAACGCCTGGGCGATAACCAGCCCGTGCTCATTCTCCGTTCCGCAAACGTGTACGGCCCGGGCCGGTGCATGCGCTTCGATGCGGTGATCAACCGTTTTCTGTTCCAGGCGCATTTCCAAGGGCGCGTTACGGTGCGCGGCAGCGGTGAGCAGCGGAGGCCGTTCATCCATGTGGACGCCGTGGTGGGCACGCTGCTCGCGGCGTTGGCCCCGAACAACCATTCTGGAACCTTTGACCTGGTGGAGAATTCCTGGTCCGTGCTGCAGTTGGTGGAAGCCTTGCGCGGGCTTTACCCTGAAACGGAGCTGTTGTTCGTGGACCAGCACTTGGAGCTGGCCAGCATGGAAGTGGAGCGCGACGCGCGCCTTGCCGATCTCCAGCCCGTGCGCCACGCCACCTTGGCGCAGGACTTGGGGGAGATGGGCGGCCGCATGGCCTGGTGATCCCCCCGATGGGAAGCCCGCTCTCCAGGGCATGGCAAACGCAACACTACTTCTGTATGGCAGTGCATGCTGGCCCGGCAGGTGGTCCCCCTGTTGGGCCTTCGGCTCCCCGGATGCGGTGCATCCTGCTGAGCATAAGCGTAGCGGCACTCCGCAAGCCACACTGCGGCTGAGGAGCCGAAGCGGGAGTGCCGCTACGCCAATGCTCAGGCCGGACCTTGTCCATTGCAACAATTGAAAAGAGCGTCTGGCCTGAGCGGAGCCGAAGGCCCAGTACAACTTGCAAGAAGTCATTGCACAAGGCCTGAACGCAATGCCATTTTAATGCCCTTGCCCTTGATCCACCGCCTATCCCGCAACCGGAAGCACTACTTTTGAAGCACCAAACGCCCGAACCGATGTACCGCACCTTCCGCAATGTTGCAGCCATGGCCTGCCTGGCACTGCTCATCACGCCGTTGATCTCCTGCGGCCAAGGCAAGCCGAACCCATGGAAGGATAGCGATCTGATGGAGCCGGCCACCTTGGCCAAGGCCATTGCCGACAGCACCGCCAAGCAACCGGTGATCTTCGACATCGGGCCCGTGGGCTCCATTCCGGGCTCCATCCACATTGGACCGACTGAAGATAAGGATAGCCAGGACAAGCTGAGGGCCGAACTGGCCAAGCTGCCCAAGGATGCGGAAGTGGTGATCTACTGCGGTTGCTGCCCGTTCAGCCGCTGCCCCAACGTGCGCCCGGCCTTCAACATGATGAAGGAAATGGGCTTCGCGAACGGCAAGCTGCTCAACTTGAAGGACAACTTGAAGCAGGATTGGATCGACAAGGGCTACCCGGTGGACAAATAAGCCACCTACTTCGGCGCCTTCCAGTAGATCCACGCGCCGATGATGCCGAAAATGAGGTTCGGGATCCACACGGCGAGGGTGGGGTTGAATGCGGAATTGGTGGCGGCCACGGTGGTCATCTTCATGGTGAACACGTAGAGCAGGCACAGCACCACGCCCAGCACCAAGTGAACGCCGGTGCCCCCGCGCACCTTGCGGCTGGCGATGCCCACGCCCATCAAGGTGAACACGTATGTTGCAAAAGGGTAGGAGGTGCGTTGCTTCTGCTCCACTTCATAGTAGGCCACGGTACTGCCGCCACGCGCCTTCTCCGCCTTGATGAACGCAGCGATCTCCTTGCGGTCCATGGCCTGGGCAATGGCCAATCGCTGGCCCAGGTCGGAGGGCTTCAACGGGATCACCGTGTCCAATCGCGCGCCCTGCCGGATCCGCTCCCGCGGCATTGTTTCCGGCGTTTCGGGGAGGGAGAGGCCAGCGGCGTCCATGGCAAGCGGCCCGTGGTCCTCCGGGATGTAGCGGATCAAGTAATCATACACGGCCCATTGGCCCGTGGTGCTGTCGTACACGGCATGGTCGCTGAGGAGCTTGGAACGCAGCTGTCCGTTTTCCCACTTTTCCAGGCTGAAGCGGTATCCGGTTTGCCGGGCCATGTCCACGGATTCAAAATAGACGATCTCGCCCGGCGCGATCTCGCGCAGCACGTTGTTCTCCTCCAATTTGTACGTGCTCCAGATGTGCGCCTTCTCAAAGGCAAGCCGCGTGCGGTTGGCGTGGGGCAGCAGGAATACGTTCACGTAAAGCGACAGGGCGGTGAGGATGGTGGCGGCCATGAAGAACGGCTGCACGAAGCGGGGAAAGCTCACGCCGTTGCTCAGCATGGCGATCACTTCGCTGCGCCCCGCCAACCGGCTGGTGAACAGCAGCACGGCGATGAAGATCAGCAGCCCGCTGAAGAGGTTGCTGTAATAGATGATGAAGTTCAAGTAATAATCCACCACGATCTCATACACGCTGGCAGAGGTCTTCGCGAAATCCTCCGTCTTCTCACTGATGTCGAACACCACGGCAATGGCCATGATCAGCACCAGGATGAAGAAGAACGTCCCCAGGAACTGCCGGATGATGTAGCGGTCGAGGGTTTTGAGCATGGATTGCAAAGGTCGTTCTTTCGTCTGGAGTCCAATAGTCGTGAGTCCAATAGTTGTGAGTCCGGAAGTCTTGAGTCGTGAGTCCGACTCAAGACTCAAGACTCAAGACTTCCGGACTCAAGACGGAACTCATCCCGTGATCCTGTTCTTCAACTTCGGCAACATCCGTGCCTTCCATTCGCTGAAGGAACCCTCCAAGATGTGCTGGCGTGCCTCCGTCATCAACGAAACATAGAAGGCGAGGTTGTGCAGGCTGGCGATCTGCAGGCCGAGGATCTCGTTGGTAACGAAGAGATGGCGCACGAATGCCTTGCTGTAGTCACTGTCCACGAAGCTGGTGCCTTGCGGGTCGAGCGGGGAATGGTCATCCGCCCACACCTTGTTCTTGATCTGCACCACGCCTTCCCGCGTGAAGAGCATGCCGTTCCGGCCATTTCTCGTGGGCATCACGCAATCAAACATGTCCACGCCGACGGCCATGTTCTCCAGCAGGTTCCACGGGGTGCCCACGCCCATCAGGTAGCGGGGCCGGTTCTTTGGCAGGATGTCGCAGCAGAGTTCGGCCATGGCGTACATCTCCTCCTCGGGCTCGCCCACGCTAAGTCCGCCGATGGCATTGCCGTACGTGTTCTTGGCGGCCACGTATTCCGCGCTGGCTTTGCGCAGCTCCGGAAAAGTGCTGCCCTGCACGATGGGGAAGAGCGCCTGTTCATACCCGTACTTCGGGGCGGTGCCGTTGAAACGGTCCAGGCATCGGTCCAGCCAGCGGTGCGTGCGGTGCATGCTGTCCGTGGCATACTTGATGTCGCAGGGCCAGGGCGTGCATTCATCAAACGCCATGCAGATGTCCGCGCCGATGGTGCGCTGGATGTCCATGACGCCTTCGGGGGTGAACAGGTGGCGGCTGCCGTCGATGTGGCTTTGGAACCGCACGCCTTCCTCGGTGATCTTGCGGATCTCGTTGAGCGAGTGCACCTGGAAGCCGCCGCTGTCGGTGAGGATGGGGCCGCCCCAGCCGTTGAACTTGTGCAGGCCGCCGGCATGCTCCAGCACCTCGGTTCCGGGCCGCAGGTACAGGTGGTAGGTGTTTCCCAGGATGATGGAGGCCTTCACATCCCGGCGCAGCTCGCGCATGTGCACCGCCTTCACCCCGCCCAGGGTGCCCACGGGCATGAAGATGGGCGTGGGCACCACGCCGTGCGCAGTGTGCAGCTCGCCTGCGCGTGCCTTGCTCTTGGGGTCGGAGGTCAACAGCTTGAATTCCATCGGGGTGCGAAGATCGCCTTTGGCAATGAGCTTGGCATCCACCCCGGCGTTGTTCATAACTGGCTCCTTCACGCCGGTTTCCGCGAAGGGGCTTGGATAGCTTCGCCCCGTACCATTTGCGCGAACGCGCGGACCTGCTTTGATCGACACCACTGTGCTTTTCCTGCTGGCTGCTGCCGTGGTAGTGCTGGCTTTCTTCCACTTGGCCATCTTCAGCCGCTTGGCTTTCCGCAAGCAGGAGGTGGAGCCGGACCGGGACCTGCCCGTGAGCGTGGTGGTGTGCGGGCGCAATGAAAGCATGGCGTTGCAGCAGCTCATTCCGCTGTTGCTGGACCAGGACCACAAGGAATTCGAGCTGGTCGTGGTGAACGACCGCAGCGATGACGACACGTGGGAAGTGCTCCAGTGGATGAAGGCGGAGCATCCCCGGCTGAGGCCCGTGAACATCCAGGCGGACGAGAAGTTCAGCTATGGCAAGAAGATCGCGCTGGGCGTTGGCGTGCGCAGCGCCAAATACCCCAACGTGCTGGTTACCGATGCCGACTGCCTGCCCGTGGGCCGCGATTGGATCAGCGTGATGGCCGCCGGTTTTGCCGGTAAACGCCAGATCGTGATCGGCCACAGCCCTTACGAGCACCAGCCCGGCCTTACCAACCTGTTGGAACGTTATGACGGCTTCAGCAAGGCGGTGCAGTACATCAGTTTTGCGCAATCGGGGCTGCCGTACATGGGCGTGGGCCGGAACATGGCCTTCACCGGCGACCTCTTCTTTGCGGCCAAAGGCCAGCACCGTCACCGCCAATTGATGAGCGGTGACGACGACCTTTTCATCAATGAAGTGGCCCGCGCCAACAACGCTGCCGCGGTGGCCGACGGGCGCTCCTACATGACCACGCGCGCCACGCCGGACATGGCCACTTGGTTCCGCCGCAAGCGCCGGCACTATACCACTGCGCAGTTCTACCGCTTCGGCCATCAACTGTTGCTCACCTTGCTGCCGGCCGCCCGTTTGGTGCTGTGGGCCGCCATCCTGTACCTGTTCATCAGTGGCCACTTCGTGCCGGCACTGGCCGGGCTGGCCGTGGAACTGCTTGTGTTCCTGCCCATCGGGATGCTCGCCATGCGCAAGCTCGGTGCCGGGCGGATCATTTGGCTCAGCCTGCCCTTGGAATGGCTGTTTCTACTTTTGGATCCCTGCATTTACGTCAGCACGCTCATCATCAAGCCGCAACGATGGAAGTGAACCTGAACCTGTCCGACAAGGCCGTCTACGACCTGGAACTCGTGCGCCGCGCGGTGGACAAGAAGGACCAGAAGGCCTACGCCGAACTGATGTCCCGCTACCGCGATTCGATCTACTTCATGCTGCTGAAGATGATCAACAACAAGGACGATGCGGACGACCTCACCATCGAGGCCTTCGGCAAGGCCTTCCACCGCTTGCACCAGTACACGCCGAATTATGCGTTCAGCACCTGGCTCTTCAAGATCGCGTCCAACAACTGCATTGATTGGATCCGCAAGCAGAAAAAGAAGAAGATGCTCAGCATCGATTCGCCCATCGGCACGCAGGACGGCGATGAAATGCACATTGAGCTGAAGGGCCACGGCCTGGATCCCGCCGAAAGCGTGATCAAGGACCAGAAGAGCGAAGTGATGCGCGAGGTGGTGGAGAAACTCAAGCCGCGCTACCGCACCTTGGTGGAGCTGCGCTACTACAAGGAGTACAGTTACGAGGAGATCGCGGAGGAATTGGACCTGCCCCTGGGCACGGTGAAGGCACAGTTGTTCCGCGCCCGCGAGTTCCTGGAGAACCTGCTGGACACGCGCAAGGACCACATCTGATCTGCTGATATCCCCGATCAATGGAAGGCATTGATCTCGTGCTTCGCCATTTCCCGGAGATCACGGAGGAGCAACAGGCGCGCTTTGCCGCGCTTGGCGCCCTCTACGCGGAATGGAACGGCCGCGTCAACCTCATTTCCCGCAAGGACCTTGACCACCTTTACGAGCGGCACGTGCTGCATTCCCTCGGCATCGCCAAGGTGCACGCCTTCAAGCCAGGCACGCGTACGGTGGATGTTGGCACCGGCGGCGGCTTTCCCTTGGTGCCGCTGGCGATCCTGTTCCCGGACAGCACCTTCCACGGCATTGACGGCATCGGCAAGAAGATCATGGCGGTGCAGGGCGTAATAGATGAACTTGGCCTCACCAACTGCACGGCCGGGCAGGAGCGCAGCGAAGACCACAAGCAGCGGTATGATCTCATCGTCAGCCGTGCCGTCACAACCCTCACGGAATTCCTGCGCATGACCAAGCACTTGGTACCCAAAGGGAAGGGGAAGTTGCTCTATCTGAAAGGCGGTGATCTGGCCGAAGAGCTGCGGCCTGTGCGGCAAAAGCTGCGTGTTTACGAGCTGTCTGCGTTCTTTCCGGAGGAGTTCTTCGCCACGAAAAAGGTGGTGGAGGTGGACCTGTAGCGCACAAAACAGGCAGCCCGTGGTTGCCCTGCGAACTACTTCAGCTCTTCCCGGCGCGCCTTTCTCCTTTCCTTCACCAACTGCGTGTATTCCATGTCCCACTCCAGCAGATTGGTTGCCGGGTTGTACCGGCTCCGGCCGATGGGCTCGTTGAACACCGCATCATCCGATCCCCTGAACGGCTTGGGCAAGGTCATGTTGATCTCCATGGACATGCCCCCGTGCCAGCTGGAATCGGGCACGCTGGCCGCATCGATCTCCACTGTTTTGGCGGCCCGGTCAAAACGGGTGTAGGTTACGCGGTAGCGTGCCCCGCGGCCCAGGTAAAAGCTGTATTTCCCGTCCGCGTTGGC
Organism: Bacteroidota bacterium; assembly: GCA_018267065.1. GTDB lineage: Bacteria > Bacteroidota > Bacteroidia > Flavobacteriales_F > PHOS-HE28 > PHOS-HE28. The sequence goes on along the minus strand of JAFDZG010000318.1, from coordinate 12,397 downwards.
ATGCAGTTCCCTGTCCGGGTAACCTTCCCGCATGTCCTGGATGGTGATCCGGGAATCCGGCAGGGTATCCTGTGTCTGGTCATCCGATACAACACCGAAAACGTACAGGCTGGTATCCGTGCGGATGGCGACGGTGCTTTGGCCTTGGGCCGAAAGGAACAGCAAGCTTCCGGAGAACAGTGCTGCAATGAACCTCATCGTGGTGGACGCATGCAGCGCAAGGTAGTTTGATCGCACGGGCCTTGTCAGTTGCCCGTTCAGGCAGTTACTAACAGGCCGCGTGGAAAGTGCAGCCCTTATGCCTGGTCCAGTTGCAGCCGGCTCAAGGAGCTGTACATCCCGCTCCGGGCGATCAGTTCGTCGTGCGTGCCGCTTTCCGCCACCGTGCCCTTGTCCAGCACCAAGATCTTGTCGGCACGGCGGATGGTGCTGAGCCGGTGTGCGATCACGATGCTCGTGCGCCCCTTCATCAGCTCATCCAACGCTTCCTGCACCAAGCGCTCGCTCTCGCTGTCCAAGGCGCTGGTGGCTTCGTCCAGGATCAGGATCGCGGGGTCCTTCAGCACGGCGCGCGCAATGGCGATGCGCTGCCGCTGGCCGCCGCTCAACTGCACGCCGCGTTCGCCCACAACCGTGCCGTAGCCCAAGGGGAATTGGCTGATGAACGTGTGCGCGTTAGCTTTTCGGGCGGCGTTCTCAATTTCTTCCTGTGCTGCACCCGGCTTGCCGTAGGCGATGTTCTCCCGGATCGTTCCGCCGAAGAGCAGCACCTCCTGCGGCACAATGGCCATGCGGTCGCGCAGCGCGGTGAGCGGATACTCCCGTGCATCCTTGCCGTCGATCAGCACCGCGCCATCCACGGGGTCGTAGAAGCGCAGCACCAAGGAAGCAATGGTGCTCTTGCCGGCGCCGCTCGGCCCCACCAAGGCAATGCGTTGCCCCGGTTCACCGGTGAACGACACGCCGCGCAGCACCGGCAGGTCCGGTCGTGAGGCATAGTGGAAATCCACTTGCTTGAACTCGATCCGGCCCTTGAGGGCAAGGTGGGTTGCCTTGGGGCCGAGGTGTACCGGCTCCGCAACTTCATCGTGCAGGTCCATCAGGCGCTCCGTGGCGCCCACGGCCTTCAGCAGGGAGGTAACCTGTTCCGGGATGCCCGCGATGCTGGCGCCGATCATGATGCTGAAGGCCACGAAGCTGGTGATCTCGCCCATGCTCATCAGCCCCGCATCCTTCAAAAGGGCCGCGCGGTACACCACGAAGACCACCACGCCGAACATGCAGAAGATGACGAAGCTGATGAAGCCCCCGCGCCAGCGCAGCGCGATGAGGGCGAGCCGCCGGGCTTCCTGCACGCTGGCATCATAGCGCCGCGTTTCATGGCCTTCGTTGCTGAAGGCCTTCACGCTCTGGATGCCTTGCAGCGTCTCGTCCACGATCACGTTGCTTTCCGCGATGCGGTCCTGCACCTGTTTGCTGAGCTTGCGGATGAAGCGCCCGAAGAAGACCGCCACGAGCATCACCACCGGCAAGGTGGCCAGCATGGTGAGCATCAGTTCGGCGCTGAGGTAGGTGAGGGCGGCGATGCACACCACGATCACCACGAACTGGCGCAGGAACTCGGCGAGCACTGTGGTGAAGGCGTTCTGCAGGAGCGTGACGTCCGCGCTGATGCGGCTGTTCAGCTCGCCCACGCGGCGCTGCGCGAAGAAGGTCATCGGCAGGCGGAGCAGGTGCGCGTAGGTGTCGCGGCGCAGGTGCGTCAGGGCGTTCTCCGTCACCGAGCCGAAGGTCCAGATGCGCCAGAAGCCGAAGAAGGCCTGCGCGGCGAACACGATCAAGAGCAGCTTCAGGATGGAATGCACGTTGCCCATGTCGCCGATCGGTGCTTGCCAGAAGGTGGTGGTGGCCTTGGCATCGATCAACTTGCCGATGAGCCAGGGAAAGGCGGCGCTCAGCAGGCTGGTTACCAGCAGGCAGCCCATGCCCAAGGCGAAAAGCCCGCGCTGGTTCCGCATGTAGCGGAACACCCGGAAGAACTTGCGCAATGCGGCTTTGGAGAGCTTGGCCGGCTTGGCGCCATCATCCTTCGCCGCCCCTCGTCTGGATGCCATGGGGATTGATCTGCGGCCAAGTTCGCCACTGTCCGGACTGTCCAGCCCGGGATGTTGATCGTTTTGGCATTTCCGGGGCGCCGCCGTCCCTCACGCGTGCAAAGCCACCATCTTGTCGGCGATGTGGTCGAAGAGGTTCTTCAAGGCTACTCCACCACTTTCATTGCGACGGAGCTGCACAATTTCCGCTCACGGGATCGCTTTTTCCAGATGCCCCCATAGGCTGTTGAGGGAACAAACCTCAATGCCCTTGGCGTATGCGTGGTCCTCCGCCGAGGGCGTAACGATCAGCTGTACAGGAGCTTGCACCGCCTCGAAGGCCAGGCGGTTGCCCTTGCTGAGCGCAGGGGTGTTCGTGGTCTTGATCTCGATGGCTGCTTTGGCGCGATGGCCCTGGGTGAGCACCAGGTCCAGTTCCGAGCCATCGTGCGTGCGGAAGTAGTGCAGCTCTGCCCGGCCGCGCAGCCATGCCCGGACTTGCTGCACAACGAAGCCCTCCCAAGAGGCACCGGAAGCGATGCCGGTCTTGAGCGTTTCCAGGTCGTTGATGCGCAATTGTCCATGTAACAATCCACTGTCGGAGAAATACAATTTGGGCGCACTGGTGAGGCGCTTGCGCAGGTTCACGTGGTAGCTGGGCAGCAGGGTGACAACAAAGGCACTCTCCAGGAAAGCGAGGTAGCGCTTGATGGTGGGCCCGCTCATGCCAATGGACTTGGCGATCATTTGCATGTTGAGCGGCTGGCCGTGTACGGAGGCGAGCATGGCGAGCATGGCACGGGTGGAGCGGGGATCGGCATTGAGGCCCAACAACGGAATCTCCCGTTCTACAAGATCGCGCAGGTAATCTTGCGTCCAGGCAGTGGCAATCCGGTCGCTTGCGGCCAGGAAGGCAGGTGGAAATCCGCCACGGAACCACAGCTTTTCGCGGTCCGCCTTGGCTACCTCATGGAGGCAGAACGGATACAGATCAAGGTAGGTGATGCGCCCCATGAGCGACTCCGCGCTCGCATGCACGATCGCAGGCGATGATGACCCAAGTAACATGAAACGGCCTGGCCTGCGGTCACGGTCGATCAGCGACCGCAGGAGCGGGAAGAGCCCGGGCATTCGTTGGATTTCGTCGATCACTACCAATTTGTCGCGGTGCCGATGGAGGTAATCTTCCGGGTCGGCCAGTCGCCCGGTGGCTTCAGGGCTCTCCAGGTCGAGGTACAGGACCTTCCGTTTGGCTGCACGGGCCAGTTGCAGCGCCAAGGTGGTCTTCCCGGCCTGCCGGGCCCCGAGGATGCCAACGGCCGGTGATCGTTGCAGGGCAGCTTGGGCATCCCGCTTCAGCAGGCGGGGTCTGGTTCGGGTTGGCATTACCGCAAATGTAATATTGAATGTTACAATTGCGGTATATAAAACATCCCTCGCGCCTTGTTGGAATGGTGGGACCCGGCCGTCCCTGCTTGGGCCGTAGGCCGGGTCAGGCAGCCCCGTGCAAAGCCACCATCTTGTCGGCGATGTGGTCGAAGAGGTTCTTCAAGGGCTTCTCCACCATCATTTTGATGATGGGGTTCAGCTCCGCCTCGAACACTTGGTAGGCTTGTGTGGCCCCGCCTTCTTCCGTGAGATGCACGTGCAGGGTGAACGGGAAGGGTGCGCGGTCGGTGCTCTTCATCCTCACCAAGGTGTTCGGCGTGCCGCCGTCCAGCGCCAGGCCGATGGTGGCAGCGCCCTGTACTTTGAATGAGCAGGAGGTTCCGTCGCAAGTCCATTCGCTGATGCGGTCCTGCGGCAGCAAGGGCTTGAAGTTGTTCATGTCCTGCAGGAAGCGGAACACTTCACCGGCAGGCTTGGCGATGGTCACCTGCTTGCTTTCAATGCGCGTCATGATCACTTGGCCGGTTTTTCCTGCACCGCGCTGGCCGCCTTGGTGCTGGCGGGTTCCGGCCAGTTGGCGGGGTCTTCGCGCCATTTGCGCAGCGAGGCCAGTTCCTTTTCGGTGATGTACTTGTCCGCAATGGCCTGTTCCAGCAGGATGTTGTAGTCCGTAAGGGAGTGCAGCCGCACTTTGGCGTTTGCGAATGCTTCCGAGGCCACCTTCAGGCGGTAGGTGAAGATGCTGACCATGCCTTTCACTTCACACCCCGCATCACGCAGTGAAGCCACTGCGCCCAAGCTGCTTTTCCCGGTGCTCACCAGGTCTTCCACCACCACTACGTTGCGTCCCTGGGTCAGGTCGCCCTCCACCATGTTCTTCATGCCGTGCTCTTTGGCCGCACTGCGCACGTAGATGAAGGGAAGGCCCATTTCCTGCGCCACCAGTACGCCGTGCGCTATGCCGCCCGTGGCCACGCCAGCGATCATTTCCGGCTTGCCGAACTCGCGGTTGATGGCCTCCACGAACTGTTGGCGGATGTAGGTGCGCATTACCGGGTGGCTCAGGGAGCGCCGGTTGTCGCAATAGATGGGGCTCTTCCAGCCGCTGGCCCAGGTGAACGGTTTCTTCGGGTCAAGCCGCACGGCCTTGATCTTCAACAAAAATTCTGCGATCTTCAGCGCCGGATCAAGACGGGAATCCATGCCGCGAAAGTATGAAGTCCACATCGACGGAAGGACATTGATCGTCGGCGAATTGCCGAAAATGAGTGCCCTGCCTTCCAACTGGCTGGCGCTCCGGGTGGAACGGCCGGAAGAACTGGGGCGCCTTGCCGACACATTTGCGGCGAGGCCCGAGTTGGCGGGCGTGCATGCTTTTGGCCCATCCATTGAACAGGTCTGGGCATGGTTCAAGGAACGCTACACCATGGTGGAGGCGGCGGGTGGTGCGGTAACGGATGCGCAAGGCAGGCTGCTCGCCATCCATCGGCTGGGGCGGTGGGACCTGCCGAAGGGCAAGGTGGAGCCGGGGGAGGCCATTGCGGATGCTGCGGTGCGCGAAGTGCGCGAGGAGTGCGGATTGAAGCAGTTGCGGATCATCAAGCCGTTGCTGGAAACATGGCATACGTACGAACGCAAGGGCCCGAAATTGAAGTGCACGCATTGGTTCCACATGGCGGGCGATGCGGCGGAACCGTTGAAGGCCCAGGCCGAGGAGGATATTGATGCCGTGCGCTGGCTGGATGCCCAAGGGCTGGAAGCACTCCGCAACGACACCTATGCGTCCATCTTGCAGGTGCTCAATGCCTGGGAGCAGGAACGCCCCGGTCGGGCTTGAGCTTCCGGTCTTCGGCGTCCTTGGCCCGGATGGCGTGCAGCAGGTTCACCAATCCTTGGCTGGGCAGTGGGCCCGGCGAGGCTGTCAGCAGGTTCCCGTCCAGCATGAAGAGGACAGGCGCGTTCCGGATGCGCAGGTCATCCAACAGGCGCTGCTGTTCCACCGGTGCGTACCAGGGCCAGTTGAACTTGGGCTGCGTGCGCAACCAGGCTGCCAACTCCATTGGCGAGCGGTCCAAGGCAATGCAGATGAAATGAACCACATTCCCGTATTCCACCTGCAATTGGGCCATGGCCGCCAATTCCTGCCCGCCGAATGAGTTGCCGGGCCGGGTTAACATCAGGCAGGTCCGCCCGTCCAGGAGTTTGTCCAAAGGGAGCGCGTTGCCTGCCGTGTCGAGCAGGTCCACGGCGGGAATTTTCATTCCAACGCTCATGGCCGTGAGGTCCCACAGCATGTTGGCGGCGATCAGCCGGTGTTCCGCATAAGCGGATTTTTCCTTGATCTGTCCCAGGATGGAAAGGATACCGGCACGGTCCAGTTCCTTGTTTGCTTCCTGGGCATAGAGCCCCGTGATCAGCACCAGCTCGCACAAGCGGTCATCCTTCAGGAAATCGTTCCTTGCCAGCAAGGCTTTCAGGCTGTCCGTGCTGGCGTTCTTTATCTCACGCTGGAATTGCACGGTGTTGGTCCGAAAGGGAAAACGAAGCAGGAAGTCAGCGAAAAAGTTGGAGAGGAAGCGCGCGTATTCCGGAACGTTGTACAGCACAGGGCGGTCCTTCAAGAACCGGTTGAAGAGCGCGCGGTCATCCGTTCGTGGCCCCAGCCGGAGCCCGGCAAGGCCATATTCCACATCGCTTTGGAACCACGGATCTTCCACGCCCGCGTAAAACTTGTGCAGTTTGCGGGCGAAGGTGTCCACGCGTGCCTCGTTCCAACGCGGGGAAATGAACAGGTCCGGACGGCCTTTGGCACTGTCCGGTTCCATCCTGCCTTGGCGGTTCCGCGCCTTGGCCACTGCGTCCATTCCGGAATTGGGGTCCGTGGCGAGGTCTTCCGCCAGAAAGGCATCAAGGCGCATGTTGAGGTCGCCCACCAAGGCATTCACGTCCATGCGCGACAGGCCGGGGAAGGTGAGGTTCACCTTGGTGGCCCCGCTGATGGTGCGCACCTCATCCTTGCGCGGCAAGGGCATGGTGGCGTGGTATTGGCCAGGCCGCAGGTACAGGTCGGCGGAGACTTCGTTGATGCGCAATTGGGCGCGCACGGTGCCTTCCACATCCGCCGTGATCACAGCGTGGCCCGTTGCATCCGTGTGCCCCTGCGCAATGCGCTCCAGCCGCAGGGTGAAGGGGTCCATGTAGCGGTACAGCACCACAGCCTTGTCCCCATAGCCCGGTGCATCCAGTGCAATGGTGACAGGCCCGGCGCTCAGGCCGGGCGCAAGGAGGAGCAAGGCAATGAAGGCTGCAAACCTCATGGAAGGCGCACTGCGTCCGGTACGAACGCTGAAACATCGGCCTTATTGGCGATCAGTTCACGGACGATGGTGCTGCTGATGTGCGCATGTTCCGGCAGTGCGGGCAGGAAGATGGTCTCCACCCCGCGCAAGGCGTGGTTCATCAGGGCGATGCTCCGCTCACTGCCATGGTCGGTGCTGTTGCGCAGGCCGCGCACAATGTATTTGGCCCCCCGTTCCACGCAGAGGTCGGCGGTGAGGCCTTTGAAGGAAATGGCCTCCACGCCCGGCAGGTTGCTGAAGGTGGCCTTCAACCAGGCAAGGCGCTGCTCCAGCGGGAACATGTAGCGCTTGGTGCTGTTTTCGCCAATGGCCACCACCAAGCGGTCGAAAAGCGGCAGTGCGCGCCGCACGATGCTGGCATGGCCGATGGTCACCGGATCGAACGAACCGGGAAACACGGCGATGCGCTGCCCGTTGGATGCAGGGGTCTTCATGGTGTTCCGGCTTTCGGGGTGAAGAAGCTGAAATGGATGTTGCTGTACTTGCGGCAAGAATCGAACCAGGGATCTGCGCCGAAGCCGATGTCGCGCGGATGTTCCACGATCAACAGGCCGTCGGGGGCCAGCAAGTTGCGTTCACGAATGATGGCCGGTATTTCAGCAGTGCCGGGAAGGTTGAACGGGGGATCGGCGAAGATCACGTCGAAACTGCCTTGCTGGGCGCGGAGAAATGCGAACGCATCGGCCTTCACGCAATGCCAATTGGCCAAATTGAGGGCAGTGGCGTTCCGGCGCAGATGGTTGTGCAGCATGTTGTCCAGTTCCACGCTGATCACTTCCTCCGCACCGCGGCTCAGGAATTCCAGCGAGAGGCCGCCTGCACCGGCAAAGAGGTCCAGCACGCGAATGCCTTCCAGCGGGATGGAGTGCTGCAGGATGTTGAAGAGCGCTTCCTTGGTGAAGTCCGTTGTGGGCCTTGCGGTAATGCCCTTCGGCGGTTCAATGCGCCTCCCTTTGAGCCGGCCGCCTATGATGCGCATGTGAACTGTTCGATCAAGGCTGTCCAGTGGTGCGCATTGGCCAGTTCCAAGCCTTCCAACGCGGCGTAGCCCGCACCCGTTGAGGGTATGGGTCCTTTTGCGGCATACAGGGAAAGGAGATGCTCTTCACCTGCGGTCAAGTGGGTGCCGCCGGCCCGGATGGCGGCCTTGTCCGCGGAGAGGCCGCATTGTTCCAGGCAGAACAGGGTGTAGTAGAGCACATCTTCGGCCACAGTGGCATGGAAGGTGTTGCTCAGGAGAAGCTTGCCCTTGTCCGCGATCGCGATGTCCAAGCGGGTGGAGGAGCGGTGCAGCACGGCAACAGCCCCCGCGGGGCCGTGCGTCAATGCGTGGTGCACCAACGTGCCTTGAAGCGGTAGCGGGCGCGCATTCGGAAAGCGTTGCAGCAGGTTGCGCTCAGCGGCTTCGTCATGCAGGTAGATGCATTGCGCCCCGATCATGCCGATGGGTTCATCCCGGAGGAGCCCGGTGGGCACGGAGCCGTGCACCAATTTCAAATAGTGCATCTCGGAGCCCGGTTCCAAGGTGCTTTCCGGTACCAGGGCGCCTACTTCGGGCATGGCCGTGAAGCTCACGCTGGCCGGCCTTTCCGGTACCATGGGCCGGGCCGGCAGTTCATCCCCGGTGCCGCTGGCCAAGGCCATTAACCGCCCCGAGGAACGTTCGTGCACGCACCAAGCTTGCAGGTTCGGGGCGAGCCAACAGCTCAAGTGCCAGGCATGGTCGCGTGCCGGGTCGTATTCCTTGCGGAAAGTTTCCGTGATCATTCCGTTTGCCTGCTCCGGGGCGGGCATTCGCAAAGGAACTAAATTCCGGCCCGCTGGCCGCATGAAAGGCGGCCCGTTGCCCTTCGCCACCTTTGCGGCATGCCCGCCTTTACGGACCGCCTGCTTGCGCGCTTGGTGCATGTGCCCACCGGGGGCCAGCAAAAGGCGATCAATGCTTTGGAGCGCCTGCTTGCCACTGAAAAGCCGCATGCCACCTTGGTGCTCAAAGGCTATGCGGGCACCGGTAAAACCACCTTGGTAGGAGCCTTGGTGCGGGTGCAGGCCGAAGCCGGCAGGCCGGTGGTGCTGCTTGCACCCACGGGCCGTGCGGCAAAGGTGCTCAGTGCTTACGCGGGTGCACCCGCCAGCACCATTCACCGGCGCATTTACCGCACGGCAACCGATGAGGACGGAGGGTACGGCGGCATGTCCGTGGCGCCGAACCGTGAGCGCCAAGCCTTGTTCGTGGTGGATGAGGCCAGCATGATCGGCGCAGGTGGCGGTGGAACGTTTGACCGTGATCTGCTTTCGGACCTGTTCCAATACGTTTTTTCGGCCCCGGGCAACAAGCTGTTGCTCATCGGCGATCCGGCCCAGTTGCCACCGGTGGGCAGCGATCACAGTCCGGCGCTCGACCTCAAGGACCTCTCCGCGCGGGGGCTGTTGGCCGGGACCATCGAGCTCACGGATGTGGTGCGGCAATCTGAAACTTCAGGCATCCTGGCGAACGCCACCGCCTTGCGCTCGCTGCTCGCGGAGCAAGGTGAAACTGCCACGGAAGATGCGGGCAGCACGGGCCAGGAGCGGCCAGTGCCGCAGTTCATCACCGGTTTTGACGACGTGGTCCGCGTGGACGGCCATGACCTGCAGGATGCGCTGGAGGAAGCCTACGCCAAGCACGGCGATGACGAAGTTTGCTTGATCTGCAGAAGCAACAAGCGCGCCTACCAGTACAGCCAGCAGGTGCGGGCGCGCATCCACGGCTTTGAGGAGGAGCTGGAGGCCAACGATCGCCTCATGGTGGTGAAGAACAATTATTTCTGGGCAGCGCGCGAGCAGGATGCCGGTTCGTTCGGCTTGATCGCCAACGGGGAACAGGTCAGCGTGCGGCGCGTGCACCGCACCGAGGAGAAGTACGGACTGCGATTCGCGGACCTCACCATTGACTGGTGGGACGGCCAGGCCGATCGCGAGCTGGAAGTAAAGGTAATGCTGGACGTGCTCGGGGGGGAGGGGCCTGCGCTACCGGGGCCGCGCATGCGGCAGCTGTCTCAGGATGTGCTTGCCAACATCGTTGCGCGCACCAAGGCCGAACGGTTCCGCGAGTTCAAACGTGATCCCTACGTGAACGCGCTGCAAGTGAAGTATGCCTACGCCGTTACCTGCCACAAGGCCCAGGGCGGCCAATGGAAAAGCGTGTTCGTGGACCAAGGTTATGTCACCGAAGAGATGATCGACAGGGAGTATCTGCGCTGGCTCTATACCGCGGTGACCAGGGCCAGTGAAAAGCTTTACCTGCTCAACTTCCACCCTCGGTTTTACGGTGGGAATGATTGATCGGAGGTTGAAGCGTTGAAGAGCTTCAGTTCCTTGAAGGCATCGGCGCCGGCCACGCTGACCAGGTGTTCCGTGCCGGCCGGGAAGGTGCCTACATGGTACGCAGGCGCCGCCAAGCGTACAAAATCCGGATGGGAGATCGCCATGGTGTTCGTTGGGTTGCCCACCTCCAAGCTGTGCAAGTCGTCCATCAGGCCCACGCCGCAAGCTTTCAACACGGCTTCCTTGCGGGTCCACAGTTCCAGGAAACGCCGCTTGCCATTGCCTGCCTTGCGGATGCTTTCCACCTCGGCCCCGGTGAAGTAATGGTCGGCCACGCGCAGGTGGTCCGTATGGCGGTTCATTGTTTCTATGTCCGCGCCGATCGGCCTGCCTGCGATGGCCACCAGCACGGCATCCTTGGTGTCGCTCAGGTTGAAGTGCACGGGGTGGCCTTCCAGGAAGGGTTTTCCGAATTCACCCCGGTGAAGAACCAATGCGGCAGGTGGGGCGCCGAGGTATTGCCCAAGCAGGGACCGCAACAATCCATGCCCCAGGACGAAGCGCCCGCGGTCATGTTCATGAAGGAAACGGGCCGATCTTGCTTGTTCTTCCCCATCCAAAAGCGTCCGGTAGTTGGTGGTGCGGTGGGCCAGGGAAGCCAGTGTGGCGTACCAAAGATGCGTTTCCCCTTTGTGCAGGGAATAGGACGGCCGTGTGGACAGGTCCATGTCCAAGGTGGTGCAGTAAACCCGCAACGTCCTCATGTTGGTCATGGCCACCGGCCTATCCCGCTGTTGCCTTGGCGGTGGCCTGCGCGCCTGCAAGGCACTGCCCCAGTTCATCCGCGAGTTGCCGTACGAACGGCTCCTTCACGATGGAATAGTGGTCCCCGTCCGTGTACCGGATATCCACGCCCTCCTTGGCCAATTTGCCCCAGCCCATGTCCTGCGTGCCGGGGCTGCTCTTGGTGCGGATCAGGGTCAATCGGCCCGGGAACACCCCTGGCTTGTACTGTTCAATGGATGTTCCGTACGTGTCGATGATGTAGAAATGGCGGAGCTTTCCCGGCAAGGGCTTCTTGCGGTCGTGGTAAAGCTTCACCAGCTTGCGCATGATCACGCGCTTCAACGGCTCGTGGACCTTCTGCTCGATCCGGATCATCTCCACGTTTTCCTCCGGCGAATAGGTGTCAAACAAAGCGACCAAGGGAACGGATTCACCCTGTGCAGCCAATTGGCACGCCATTTCAAACGCCACAATGCCACCGAAGGAGTAACCGCCCAGGAAGTACGGGCCGTGGGGCTTCACTTGGCGCAGCTCGCGGATGTAATGCTCCGCAATGCCCTTGGTGGTTTTGTACGTGATGGGCAGGCCATCCTCGCCTTGGTGGAAGAAGGCGTAGAAAGGTTGGCTATCGCCCAGGTAGCGGGGAATGAAGACGTTGGCTTCATCGCCATGCACGCAGAAGAAGGGCGCCTGTTCCCCTTTTGGCTGTATGGCGGTGAGGTTCTTCAAGGTCAATTCCGTGGACGGGCCATGGTTCATCATGGCGGCCAGCTTGGCAATGGTGGGCGATTGGAAAAGTGCCTTCACCGGAAGTTTTTGCCCCAGTTCGCGCTCCACATGGGCCAGCATCTGGATGCCGATCAAGGACTGCCCGCCGATCTCGAAAAAGTTGTCATGGATGCTTACCTGCTCCAGGTTGAGGAGCTTGCACCAGATCCGGGCGAGCGCGGTTTCCAGCTCGTTGCGCGGCGAGACATACTTGGCAAGCATGTGTGCCTGGCTGCTTGGCGGCGCGGGCAGCCGTTTCTTGTCCGGCTTGCCGCTGGAGTTCAAGGGCATGGACCGGATCACTACGATGTCCGATGGCCGCATGTGTTCCGGCAAGGCTTCGGCAAGGTGTTCTTCCACGGCCTGCCGGAAGGCGGCATTGGTGCCGGGATCTGAAGGTTCATCGTCCGCCACCACGGCCGGGTCTGCCGGCACGGCATAAAGCACCAAGCGCTTTTCACCGGTGCCGGTGGGCAAGGCCACCACCACCTTGTCCTTTACGGTTGCCAGGTTGTTCAAGGCAGCCTCCACTTCGCCGAGCTCCACGCGGAAGCCGCGCACCTTCACTTGGTCGTCGGTGCGGCCGGTGAATTCAAGTTCGCCTTCCTCATTCCACAGCACCATGTCGCCGGTCCGGTACATCATGGCACCGGGTACCGTGCTGAAGGGGTCGGGCAGGAAGTGCCTTGCCGTTTG
>JAFDZG010000317.1 GCA_018267065.1 Bacteroidota bacterium | reverse complement strand
GTGTGTTGGTGTTCAATGCGCGCCATCACCGCTTGGATGCGGTGCATTTCCAGGTTCAGCAGGGCCTGGTCCTGTGCGTTCTGGTAGGTCACGTAGTCCTGCGCGGTGATGGTGCCGTTGTCCAGTTGGCTTTCGGCGGTCTTGCGTACGAAGGTCTTGCTGGCCACGATGGCGGAATCCAGTGCCTCCAGCCCGTCCAGCTTGGCGATCTCCTTCGCCTCGCGGTCCAGGTCGGCGGCCTGCTGCAGCTCGAAGCGCTGGCGGCGGTCGTCGATGAGCTGGCGCTGGATGGCGTTCTCCTTCAGTTCGCGGCCTTGGGTGTAGAACCCGGCGATGTTCCATTGCAGCCCTACGCCGGCGATGCCGTACGGGCGGAAGTCGTTGTTGAGGAAGTTGAAGCCCGGGCGGCCGTAGTAGCCGTTGCCGAACGCGGCCAAATGGGGGAGGTTGGCCTTCTTCACCAGTTTCGCCTGCAGGTCGGTACCGGCCTGTTGCAGCGAGAAGGCGCGCAGTTCGGGGCGTTCAACCGTTGCGGTTTCCGCGGGCACCTCAGGCAGCGCGAACTGCATGGCGGTGTCCAAGGGCATGCCGGTCACTACGGCGAGCGCCCCCACGGTCTGGGAAATGGCCGTTTCCGAGGAAAGGACCTGCTGCCGTGTGGCCAAGATCTCGGCCTTCAGCACTTCCTCGTTGCTGCGGAGCGACACGCCGTTGCGCACGGCCGAGGAGACCTGGCGGAGCCGGGCGTCCAGTTCACCCGCGCGCAGGTGAAGCACCTTCAGGTTGGCCTGCTGCAGCAGCAGGTTGGCGTACAACTTGTCCACTTGCCCGGTGACCTGGTGCAGTTCCACATCGCTTTGCGCCGCAGCGGACTGTGCCTGCGTGAGCGCCAGGTCGTGCCGGGCCTTGGTGGCACCGAATTCGTACAAGGTCTGCTGCACCTCCAGCCCCGCGTGGTACTGGTCCGGCGAGATGGTGATCGCCGGGAAGCCCAGCGCGCTCAGGTCGAACTCGGTGACCTCGCTCTGGTAGGTGCCTTGCGCCACGGCCTTTACCTGCGGCAGCCAGCCTTGGTTGACGTCCTTGGCCTTCAGCGTTCCGGCGTCCAACTGGAGCTGTTTGTCCTTGGTGGCGGGCGCATGGGCCAGGGCCGCTTGGCGCAGCAGCTCCAGCGTGACGGTGGATTGGGCGGCCAGCGCGCCGGCGCCGAGCCACAGGGGAAGTGCGAGGAGGCGCGCGGTCTTCATTTCTTCATGGCGCGGATGATGATGTCCGCGGCTTGGTCGGTGTATTGGTCCAGGTAGGCGTTGTACTGCTTGGGGTCCATGCGCATCGCGGCACAGAGGAAGGCTTTGTTCATGTACGGGTAGGCGCAGAGGGCCTGCATGGCCATGATGAGGGGCCGCGGGTCGATGTCGCGCACCAGGCCAGCCTTGCTCAACCGCTCGAAGTAGGCGGCGAAGGCGTTGGGCTTTTTGCGCCGGGCCGTCAACAATGCCTCCATCTTCGAGGGATCACGGTCGAATTCCCGCGCGATGAGCAGCATGGGCGATTCGGAGATGGCCTTCATCATGCCCTTCATGAAGGTGCGCACCTTGGGTTGCCAGTCGTCGCCGTCGTCATTCCATGCGCTGAAGACCGGGACGATGCGGGTGATGTATTCGTCGAAAATGCGCTGGAAGAGTTTCTCCTTGCTGCGGAAGTAATAGTGCAGCGAAGCCTTGCTGATACCGGCCTCGTCGGCGATGTGCTGCATGCGCGCACCGGCATAGCCATCCCGCTCGAACACCTTGCGGGCGGCGGCCAGGATGCGCTGTTCAGGTTCGGTCAATTCGTCCATCGAGGGCGCAAAACTAATTGGTTTGACCAAATAGTCAAACCTAATGGTTGAAATAATTGGTCAAACGCTTCGCATTCAGGTGGAAAAAGATCCGATCAACAGGCGAAGAGGAAGGGAGAACACGTGAACGCTCCCTACACTTGCACCATGGATCCGCGTCTGGCAGCCTTTGAACGCCTGTTGAACATCATGGACGACCTGCGCGCCAGCAGAAAGTACATGGGCAGGCGCAGGTTTTCGTGAGTTCGGCCTAGTGCTTGACGAACTTCCCAGAATACGAGGTGGAAGCTGTGCGGATATGCAAGGAGTACATTCCTGCAACCCATGGCCCCACTGGTATTTGCACCGCCGTGGTACCGGAGCCGATCTGCTGTTGAAGCACCTTCCTGCCCGTGATGTCCTGCACTTCCATGCTGGCGTTGGCCTGGAGCGCTTCGGGAAGTCGAATGTTCAGTACGTCATCGGCAGGGGAGGGATAGGCAGTGATAAGCTTCGGTAAGATGGGTTCGACCACATCTACGCTAATGTCACTGGAGAGCTTGATGGCCCAAATGTCATATTCCCCAGGTAGAGTGTGGTTGCCGCTTACGTCTCCGTCGTTGGACATGGTGCGTCCGGAAATGAAAATTTCACCATAAACGTTCCGGGCCACGGCATAGCCGTCATCCACTCCTGCGCCGCCGTAACAGTGCTGCCACAGCGGGACCAAGTTAGTATCCACGATCAATGTCCATACATTCCATCCCGAACTGTTGAGGCCGTTCAAATCCCCGTCGTTGGAAAGTGCCGTGCCGGCCAACACAAACCGCCCTAGGCCCGATGCTGTGCCTGACCATACCTGGTCATTGTCCGTTCCGCCGATGCATCGCTGGCGCACGATGGCCCCTGTGTTGTCCAACACCACCAGCCAGGCGTCATAGCCGCCATGGTTGCCACTCACATCCCCTTCATTGGAGGCGGTGGAACCCACCACTAAGATGCGCCCATCGGGGCATACGATCAGGTCATTTGCCAAGTCATTCATGTCAGGCCCGCCGCCGGAGCCGCCCATGCGGTGGTTCCAGATCAAATTGCCGGTTCCATCGATCTTGATCACCCAGACCTGACCCGTATTGCCCGTGGTGACTTGTCCGTTCGTGGAACCGGTCGTTCCGGCGATGACATAATTGCCGTCCGGTGTGCACCGAATGGCCCATGCCTCGTCTGGTCCGGATCCACCGTAGCAATGCAGCCATTCCACGGCACCCGTGGCGCTCAATTTGGCCGCGAAAAAGTCGGATTGACCGTGGTTCTCGTCCCAGATGCCATCACTGGCAAATGTTTGTCCTGCGGCCAAGTAGCCGCCGTCCGCCGTTTCCACGGCACTCTGAAACGATGCCGCCGAACCGTCCATGCCACCGGCCAAGCAGGCTTGCCATTGGATGGTACCTGCGGAATCCACCTTTACCGCCCATGCCTGCTGGAGGACCCCGGTGCAATCAACATCCCCGTCCACGGACCAGGTCTTGCCCAGTATCAGGTAGCCACCGTCGGAAGTGTGGAGCAGGCGGCTCGCTATATCGGCTTCAGTGCCGCCATAGCAATGTTGCCACAAGATCTGCCCGTTGGCATCGAGCTTTATGAGCCAAATGTCCGGCGGCCCGTGGCTGCCGATTACGTCGCCTTCCATGGAACCCACCGTGCCTAATACAACACAGCCACCGCCAGCCGTGGCCATCACATCCTGGCTGTCTTCATAGAGCACACCGCCCAAGCAATGCTGCCATTCCAGCGCGGGCACTTGGGCCTTCAGGTTGGCTGTGGCCAAGAACAATGCAATTGCAGGAACTATGACTGGGGTGTTGCGCATGGTGCATTCATTGTTTCACGAACCGAGCTGTGCGAAGCTGGATTCCCATGGTAAGTCGAATGCCGTACAATCCATTGGCCCAGCCGTACACCGGAATTAGCAGCGATTTCACGCCCGCCGCCACCGAACGGTGCTTCACGATGCACCCCAAGGCATCCACTACCTCCAAAGTGGCGGGTAAGGGAAGGGGATCGGAAAGGTTGACGTTCACTTCATTGATGGCTGGGGAGGGGTAGGCCAATATCGGGCCGCCACTGAAAGCGTCATCCGTGATTGCATTTATATCCGAACCAAGCTTTGCCACCCAAATGTCACCGTTTCCATGATAGCCGCTTACATCGCCATCGTTGGATCCGGTGGACCCGGAGATGATTGCTTCACCAGCAGGAGTCAATGCCATCGCATAGGCCATGTCACTTTCCGTGCCGCCTATGCACTTCTGCCAGATCAAGTTCAGTGCGGTATCTACCTTGAACACCCAAGCGTCCGGATGTTCCATGCCATGGATCCCGCTCACATCCCCATCGTCGGAAAGGGCATGGCCTGCGATCACGTAGCCGCCTGATGCGGAGGCAGCACCTCCCCATGCGTAATCATCGCCGGAGCCGCCGTAACAATGCTGCTGCAAAATCGCTCCACTGCTGTCCAACAGGACCAGCCACACGTCATTGCTTCCGTGATTGCCGCTGATGTCACCGTCATTCGTGCCGGCAGAACCCACTACCAAGATGGTCCCGTTCAGGTTCACCACCAGTTCCCTCACACTCTGGCCCAGGCCGGGTTCCACACTGCCACCCATGCGGCGGTTCCATACCAGATTGCCCAAGGTGTCGATCTTGATCACCCAGATCTCGCCATGGTCCCCGGTGGTAACTTGGCCATCCGGGACTTGGGCCACCCCGGCGATCACAAACCCGCCGTCCGGGGTCGCTTTTACAGGGACTGCCGAGTCCCATCCCGATCCGCCGTAGCAATGTAACCATTCAACCGCTCCCGAGGCGTTGAGCTTGACTGCAAAGTAATCGGATTGCCCATGGTTCTCGTGCCAGATGCCGGTGCTGGCATAAGTGCCACCTACAGCTAAGTAACCGCCGTCTGCCGCTTCCACGGCGCGGCTAAGCCCAGGACCTGATCCATTCGGATCACCGGAGAGGCAGGTTTGCCACTGGATGTTTCCTGTTGAATCCACTTTCAATGCCACGGTATGGGCCAACGAGTTGCACACTACATCCCCGCCCTCCGTGGAGCCGATGTCACCCAATAACAAGAAACCTCCATCCGATGTGGCCAACAAGGATTTGGCCGATTCGGCCATAGTGCCCCCGTAGCAACGTTGCCATAACAGGGTGCCGCTGGCATTCAATCGCGTAAGCCAGAAGTCCCAAAATCCATGGTTGCCAGAAACTTCCCCGTCATTTGAGATTGTGGTGCCGAATACTGCGCATCCGCCATCGGTGGTAGCCTGAATGCCCCAGCTAAACTCATGATAACTCCCCCCCAAACACCGTTGCCATTCCAGTTCCGGTGCTTGGGCTTGTGCGGTACAGGCCCAAAGCAAGAAAGGTGTGCACCCAAGTAAGTGTTGAACACAACGCATGGGTTATTGCTTCACAAAGCGGGTGCTTCGAATCGCTCTGCCAAGGTCAAGCCGAATGCAATACACCCCTTTTGCCCAACCAATTACAGGGATCTGCAACGTATTCGGGCTGTTCCCAAGCTGAGCAGACACGATCACTCGGCCGGTGACATCCACTACTTCCATTGTCGTATTTGCGGGAAGTGGTACTGGGAGACGCACGTTCACTATTTCACTGGCTGGTGAAGGCCAAGCAGAAAAATCCACTGGAGTGGGTGTATCCGCCACGGACACACCTATGTCCGGGCCAAGTAGATGGACACTATATGCGGTTTTTAACGCACCGGGCGAAGCAGGGATCCATTGGTTCACTGGATTGCCGTCCGCATCCGCCATGACGTACCAGCAATTGGTGGTGGCGGTAACGCCGACCGTCGCCGTGCTTTGATCAATTGTATAGATGTAACTGGCATCATACCTTCCATCTACGTTCGGGTTGGCTGAGATGCCCAATGTGGAACTCTCCCGGTTCCAGGTGTTCAACACCGTGTAGTCAGGACCAAAAGTGTTGGAATAGGTGAAAACCACTTCTGTGCGGGCGGCGGTGTAGTCGCCAGGTGGCAGATTCCACGAGCCGCTCCAATAATTGACATATGGGGTGATGTGAATGGTTTCACTGGGGAAAGTAGTAGGTATGCCATGAATGTCGCCAGAATGGAACACCCAATAGGGAGGAGCTACTTGACGCACCGCTTCGCCAGCATCCAATCGGCCCCAACCGTTGAAGTCGTCGTAACCAACACCATAGCCCAAGCCGGGATTGATGATATCAACGGCCGTATTTTCCATGATGTGCTCCACATCTTCCGGGGCTAGGTCATTTACGGCACCGCTCAACACATTATGTTCGCTCATCATTAAGGCTGCCACACCGGCAGCATGGGGTGCAGAAGCTGAGGTGCCTTGGAAACAATCGTAATACGTTGGGAGGCCGGGATCACAATCGGGGAAATTGTACGGCTTGTGGCCAACTGTTGTGGCAATGTTCTGGGCTGCACCGGGTGCAATCAGGTCCATATCGAAACCGTGGCTGGAATAGAAAGGGCCGTTTCCATATGTCATGTATTCGCCATCAGTCCCACTCGCTCCTATGCTCAAAATTCCGTTCTCGTCTAAAAAGGACCCTCCATAGCAATTTGGATAGGTGCTACCCAATGCAAGCATAGGTGAAAAGGCGTTGCCCCGAGCCGATACGAATATGCACTGGTTGTGGTAAGCATTTACTATGGCTTCAATCATGTCCGGTTCGAGGGAGTAGTTACTTGGCCCTCGGCCCCAGCTAATGTTGAGAATGTTGCAACCGGGCACATGACTGCCAGCCACGTCAGTTGATGCGTCCACAATTGCAGGTGCCGAAGCTTCCAGCGTCATGTAGTGATCGTATGCTACGTTACCAAGAGAATAGAGGGAGCACCCCGTGTTTGGCGCCCCAGTACCACCCGCAATGCCAGCGATTCCAATGCCATTGTTCCGGATGGCCCCTACTATGCCTGCACATGCTGTGCCATGAGCTTTTATCGGATCGAAAAAGTCGTAAAAATCCTGCCAGCCGTTGATGTCAAAATCATAGCCACCGGCAACCTGGTCTGCAAGGTCTTCCACTGCTTCGTTATAGCCCATGCCATTTGCATGAATGCCTTCAACGGTGTAGTCCACGATTCCGACTTTTACTTGCGGAATCCCTGTTTGGATGTCCCATGCGGGGTCCACGTTGATGTCGGCTCCAGGATAAGTGGCCGAAGGCACCAACGAAGTTTGGCGATAGAGCAGTGGGTCGTTCGGGATGTCATAGGGTTGGTATATGCTGTTCAATTCAGCGTATGCAACCACATTGCCCAAGGTGTTCAGGCTGTCAATGGCGGCGGTGAGGTTTGTGTTGCGCGGCACACTGATCTTCAATGAACGCCAGAACTCAGGCATCCGGACTTCATTGCCAAGCCGCGATATGGAGATGCTGTCCGCCGTGGTTAGCCCCTTGTAAACTTTGTATACCGGCACCTTGCCGCCAGAAGAGATATTCAGTTTATGGGCCACGGCATCCGCAGCCGCTGGATCTATGGCCTGATCCAAAGTGCCGAATTGGATCTCCTTCTTGTTGACCCAATCCGTGTTCACAACGGGTTTCCTGAAATTCACGATCAACTGCGCATCCATGCACAACGGTGTGCCCGCGGAGTCGAACACCACGCTGTCCTTTACCGTGGTATAGCGGTACTTCACCATTGTATAGGTCTTCTCCTGGCCTTCCCCGGATATGCCGCTCACATATACATCCTTGCCCACCGTTACTAAGCCCAAAGCTTTGTCCTTGCCAGCAAGCCCATCATAGAACTTATACCATTCCTGCTTGCCATCGGCCGTGTACTTCACCGTGACGAAATCATCGAAAACTCCGTTGTAGTAGGTCCCGACCACTAGGACTCCTCCATCCTGGGTGACGGATAGTTTCTCGGCTTCCGCACGGAATTCCGCTTGTTTGGGCTTGAATTCCCTGGTCCAAAGAACATTTCCTTGTGCATCATGCTTGATGGTCATCATCAGGCTCCCGCCTTCGGCGAGGCTGCTCCATCCCGCCACATAGGCTTGTCCGGTTGGGTCTACTCCAATAGCTTGGCCCACGTCCGCCAAACCCGCAAGGCCATTATACGTCTGCACCCAATCAAGCGTGAAGTTACTTGTCAGCCTAACGGTCTGTACATCCCGGGCACTTCCTTCGCCGCTGCAGCCGGTAAGGTAGAAGCGGCCTTGGCTATCCATGGTGAACGCCAATGCACTGTTGATGCTGACACCGGGGACTGAAACCCGCTCAGTCTGTACTTGGCCACCATTGATCTTGTTATAGCACACGGTGGCATATTCCCACGTGCCCGGTGTAGCTGAAGAAGCGCCGCTGACAACGGGGTCGTTGTTCGTGTTTAGCTCCAAACCAACGGCGATGTCCATGGACCCGCTGTAGTCATAGTTGCTGTTCCACAGCATGTTTCCTGCTGCGTCCAACTTGAGCAGAATGTAATCCACGTTGTTGATGGAGGCGTAGGTGATGCCCGCTACATAGATGTTGCCTGCTGCATCCAGCTTGATGCTGGTGGGAGCATCGATCAGGTGGGAAACTCCGTCCCATGTGCTATGCCAAATCAAATCGCCATCTGTCGAATATTTCAGGACAGTGATGTCCTGCAGGCCGGAGGATGAGGTAGTCGCGCCGGCAACAAATACATTGCCTGAATAGTCCGAGGCAATAGCACCCCCGTAATCAGGCCCATGTGCCGTACCGTCAAAACCACGTTGCCATACCAAGCCACCTTCCCGGTCATATTTATTGATCAGCATGTCGGGATTGCCTGGACCGGCCAATGTGTTTCCCGTCATCAGCACATTGCCTTGAACGTCAAACACGCTTGCATTCCAGTTCAACGTGTCCGGAAGACCAGTGGTCTCCGACCATTCCTTGTTCACATAAGTCTGTGCCATGGCAAGTAGCGGAACAGCAAGGTACAACACCAAGGTGACTTGCCGCACTGAAAAGGGTAATGAGCGTTTCATAAGGATGAAATTTCAGGGGTTTGTTCCGAAGTAAACCCGTGCAGGAACACATATCTCGAAAGTTCAGCGATCCTGAAAACGGATTCAGCTTTGCCCATATCTTTCCCTCGAATACGTTCGCCATGCTCAAGAAGGAGATTGCCATGCGCATCAAGCAACTCAGGGAGGATCGCCACCTGCACCAGAAAGAAGTTGCCGCAGCCCTCGGCATCAGTACAACCGCCTATTGTGACCTGGAGAATGGCCATACGGCATTCACGGCGGTTGAGCTTGACAAGTTGGCCGAGTTCCATGGAACGGGGCTCGACGACCTGTTGCACGGCGACAAGTACGTGCTGCACATGCACGACCATTCATCCAATGGGGCAAGCGTCCACAACCAATACCAACACGGCGTTGGTGAGGAAACCATGAAACAATTCGTGGAGGTGCTTACTGCGATCACCAGGACGTTGGAACGCCTTGCTGAGCAACAGGCACGGTTGATGGAACGCTCAGCCAAACCTTGATAAAAGGCTTCTTCAACCCTTGGTTTCTTTAGACCCCGGCTATTTTCCATAGTCATTTCAAGTCAACGCGTTCACATTGTCGCAGCACGAGATGGGAGATGTGCAGACAGTGATTCACGCAACGTTCCGCCGGCGTTT
>JAFDZG010000316.1 GCA_018267065.1 Bacteroidota bacterium | reverse complement strand
GCCATGCCCACCATGGCGGTGGTGGCCGGATCGCTCGGAACGGCGTGCGGGTCCATTACCTCCTGGTGCGCGTGCTGGCCGGCCGCGAAACCGCCGTCCTTGTTCTGCGCCGCAACCATCCAATCGTAGGCACGGTTCTCGGAAGCCAGCACCTCGGAAGGCGTTTTCAGCACAAACGCAGGGTCCAAGCCTTCCCCTTCATAAACGGTCTTGAACACACAACCCGCAGGCTGTGCATGTTCAGGATGGTCCATGCAACAGGGCTTGGGTGCCTCATGGAAGGAAAGCAGTGCCGCCGGCACGGCACAGAGGCCGGCAAGTGCGTAGGAAAAGGACCGGGACGTTTTCATGGTGCGGTTGATTTTTTTGAAGTGTTGGGACCGTGTTGCCGTACACGGCAATGACCATGAGGTTCACCGCATGAAAAGTCACACCGCGCTTTACAAGCAAGCGCAACGAACTTTGCGCCCATGGGAATTCGCATGTCCAACAAGGCGGTCCGCGGCATCATCAGTGCCTCGTTCCTCGTGCCTTGCATGTTAGTGCATGCACAGCAGCCTGCGGACAGGAACCGCTTTGATTCCCTCTATGTGAAGGATTACTCGCACATCCTCACGCTCCGTGCGTACATCAGCACCAAGTACAACAGCCTGCAGCTCACGGCCGGCAATGGGGCCAAAGACCTGTTGTTCCGCCCCAACAACAAGGTCAACTTCGGTGTGGGCGCCAGCTACCGCTCACTGACGCTGAACATCGGCGTGGGCATCCCCGGCGTGAACAAGGACCAGGACAAGTACGGGGAAACGCGCTACTTGGACGCACAGGCCAACGTGTACACCAAGCACTGGGCCACCAACATTTTCCTGCAGCGCTTCAAGGGTTATTACCTCGACACGTACACCAAGGATGAGCTGGGGTGGCAACAAGCCTCGTTCTACCCCACACGCCCGGACCTGGTGCAGTTCAACCTTGGCGCCAGCACGGTGCACATCTTCAACAACGACCGGTTCAGCTACCGCGCAGCCTTCAACCAGGACGCATGGCAGCGCCGCAGCCAAGGCTCATTCCTGGCGGGCGGCTACCTTACCTACTTCCACCTGCGCGCGGATTCCTCCCTGGTGCCCGTGCAGCTCCTTCCGCAATTCGCCGACGGGCTGCAGATCCGCCGCGGCGGCTTCCTGGACCTCGGTCCAAGTGCGGGCTATGCATATACCCTTGTTGCGGGGGAGCATGTCTTCATCACGGCATCCATGGTGTTCGGTGCGGGGTTGAGCTTCCAGCGCGCCGCCACGGTGCTAAGCGCCGAGCGCGAAGACCTGCGCACCGTGGCCGGCCTGGGCTGGCATACGCAAGTTCGCGCCGGGGCAGGATACAACAGTGCCCGCTACTTCATCGGCTTCTCCTTCAACCAGGAGAACATCGGATACCTGATCGACGAGCGGAGCAGCTTCCACTGGGGCGTGGGCAACTTCCGCTTCAACGTGGCCAAGCGCTTCGGCAACCCCGCAGCTGTGCTGGACCGCAGCCTGAAACGTCTTTAGCTAACGGCTTCAGGCCTCCACGGCCTTGCGGCTGGCCTTCTTCCTGTCGTTCTCGTCCAAGAGGATCTTGCGGATGCGCAAGCTCTTGGGCGTCACCTCCAAGTACTCGTCCCCGGCGATGTACTCCATGCACTCCTCCAGGCTGAACTTCACGGCAGGCGCGATGTTGGTCTTCTCGTCGCTGCCGCTGGCGCGCATGTTGGTGAGCTTCTTCACGCGGATCACGTTCACCGCCAGCTCCTCGCCGGGCTTGGGGCTTTCGCCGATCACCTGGCCGGCGTAAACCTCCTCACCGGGATCGATGAAGAACTTGCCGCGGTCCTGCAGCTTGTCGATGGCGTAGGCGATGGCCGTGCCGGTTTCCGCGCTGACGATGCAGCCGGGGCGCGGTGCCGCGATGGGGCCCTTGAACGGTTCGTAGCCCTTGAAGCGGTGCGCGATGATGGCCTCGCCCTCGGTGGCGGTGAGCAGCGCATTGCGCAGGCCGATGATGCCGCGCGCGGGAATGGCGAACTCCAGCACGGTGCGGTCGCTCTTCTGCTCGATGTTGAGGATCTCGCCCTTGCGGCGCGTCACGTTGTCGATCACGCGGCTGCTGAACTGCTCCGGCACCTGCACGGTGAGCTGCTCGATGGGCTCGTTCTTCACGCCGTCGATCTCTTTGTACAATACCTGCGGTTGCCCCAGTTGGAACTCGTAGCCCTCGCGGCGCATGGTTTCCACCAGGATGCTCAGGTGCAGGATGCCGCGACCGAAGACCAGCAAGCGGTCCGGGCTGTCGGTTTCCTGGAGCCGCATGGCCAGGTTTTTCTCGATCTCCTTGAACAGGCGGTCGCGCACGTGGCGGCTGGTGACGAACTGGCCCTCGCGGCCGAAGAAGGGCGAGTTGTTGATGGTGAAGAGCATGCTCATGGTGGGCTCGTCCACCTTGAACTTCGGCAGGCCCTCGGGGTTCTCCGCGTCAGCAACGGTGTCGCCGATGTCGAAGCCTTCCAGGCCCATGATGGCCACGATCTCGCCGCAGCCCACTTCCGTTTTCACCTTCTCCTTGCCCAGGCCTTCGAAGACCATCAGTTCCTTCACCTGGCCCTTGGCGATGCCGCCTTCGTTCTTCACCAGGCTTACTTGCTGGCCTGGCTTGATGGTGCCGCGCGAAACACGCCCCACGGCGATGCGGCCCTGGAAGCTGCTGTAGTCAAGCGAAGTGATGCGCATCTGAAGCGTGCCCGCCACCTGCTTCGGTGCCGGGATGTGCTGCAGGATCACGTCCAGCAGGTAGCTCACGTCTTCCGTGGGCGTCTTCCAGTCAGGGCCCATCCAGCCGCCCTTGCCGCTGCCGTACACCACGGGGAAATCCAATTGTTCCTCGGTTGCGCCCAACGCGAACATCAGGTCGAACACCGCTTCGTGTACCTCTTCCGGCGTGCAGTTGGGCTTGTCCACCTTGTTGATCACCACCACGGGCTTCAGGCCCATCTCAACGGCCTTGCCCAGCACGAAGCGCGTCTGCGGCATGGGCCCCTCGAAGGCGTCCACCAGCAGGATCACGCCGTCGGCCATGTTCAGCACGCGCTCCACCTCACCGCCAAAGTCGCTGTGGCCCGGCGTGTCGATCACGTTGATCTTCACCCCCTTGTACCGCACGCTCACGTTCTTGCTGAGGATGGTGATGCCCCGCTCGCGCTCCAGGTCGTTGTTGTCCAGCAACAGGTCCTTCACTTCCTCATTGCTGCGGAACAATTGGCATTGATGGAGGATCTTGTCCACCAAGGTGGTCTTGCCGTGGTCAACGTGGGCGATGATGGCGATGTTCCGGAGTTCCGTCATGTGCTGGAGGTGCTGCGCTTTTGAAAAAAGCGTGCAAAGGTACGCACTATC
>JAFDZG010000315.1 GCA_018267065.1 Bacteroidota bacterium | reverse complement strand
TCGACGTGTATTGCGTGAACGGCTCGTGGCCTCCATTACTGGACGTGATCGGGCAGATTGCGGCAGGCAAGTGAAGCAGAGATGAACAACCTGTCAATACCCTCTGAGGGGCGCATTGGATTCAAACGGTTGGAATCCTGGAGCCTGTTGGTCTGCATGGCCTTGTTCCTGATCGGCATGTGGTCAGTGCCGTTGGCGCTCTTTGGCCCCAACCGCGCCTTGATCCCCGGCGACCTCGGCGATGCGCGTTTCAACAATTACATCCTGGAGCATTTTTACCGGTACATCACCGGCAGAACAGATGTGTACTGGGACGCCCCGTTCATGTACCCGTGGAAGAACGTGGTCGCGCTGAGCGACAACCTGCTCGGCTCCGCCCCGATCTACTCGGTGTTCCGCATGCTCGGCTTCACGCGGGAAGGCGCCTTCCAAGGCTGGATCCTGGTCCTTTTTGCGCTCAACTACTGGTGTTGCCTCCTTGCCTTGCGCAAATGGGCGGGCAACACCGCCTTGGCCGCTTGTGCCGCCTACATCTTCGCCTTCGGCATCTACAACATCGGGCAGGTCAACAACCTGCAGGTATTGCCACGCTTCATGGTGCCCCTGGCCTTTCTCTTCTTTTGGAACCATTTGCGCTCCGGGGCGTGGAAATGGCTGCTGCTGGCCATATTGGCCGTGGTGTACCAGTTCTATTGCGGCATGTACATCGGGTTCATTCTGGTGTATGCGTTGTTCTTTCTTTTCATCGGAAGCCTCATTGCTTACCGAACGCCTTCCTACCTCGGTTATTTCCGGAATTGGCGCTTTATGGCGGGCTGGGGCGGGGTCGCAGCGGTCGGCATATTGCTAATGCTGCCGATGATGCTGCACTACTTGGCTGTTCCAAAAGACCTCGGCACAAGGAATTTCAGCGATATTCTCGCTTCTGTTCCCCGGCCCACCTCCTATTTCTTCACCCATCCTGCGGCACTCTCCTGGCGTTCGCTGTCCCACATTGGCGTGAATGCCTTCCCGCAATGGTGGAGCCATTTCCATTTCATCGGCGCCGTGCCATGGGCCGCCGCCCTGGCGGTGCCGTTCCTGTTGTTTTCCAAGCGCGTTTCAACAAACGATCGACGCCTGTTGACCGCCATTGGATCGGCCCTGCTGATCAGCTCCGTTTTCTGCCTGAACATCGCCGGCTTCAGCCTCTATAAGTTGGTGTTCATGCTGCCCGGCTTCTCCGTGCTGCGCGCCGTGGACCGCTTTGTCAATGTGCAGGTAGTGTTCTTTCTGATCTTGTTCGTTGCAGTTTTGAACGTGTTTTCCCGGAACCGGAAGGCAGCTTGGGCACTGAGCCTCCTGCTGCCCGTGCTGGTTGTGCAGGACAACCGATGGGATGTTGACAAGATCAGTCGGTTTGACAAATTCGATTCGCAGAGGATGGTGGAGGCTACGGAACGGCGCATTGCACGGGAACATCAATCGGGTTCTCCCTTCGTGGCCGTGGCCTATGAGCCGCCCGTGCCGGTGATCCGGGATTTTCAAGAGGGGCATTTGGCGACAATCGCTATGCACCTTAACGCCATGTTTGCAGGGCAGGATCTGGGCATTCCGGTGGTGAACGCATATACCGGCGGCTATCCGGGAAACTACATTTCCTTCTTTGACCATACTGACCACCAAACGTTGGCCAACTGGTGCGCGTTCAACGGCATAAGTACGGACAGCATCCAGGAAATTGTCGGGCTGGCCGTGCCGATTGAAGGGAGCGACACCGTGCGGTTCATCGCGGCCAATGGCAAGTACCTGTGCGCTGACCAATCCAGGGACAACAGGCTGCTGGCCAACAAGGACAAGGCGGATGATTGGGAGACTTTCCTCCGGCTTCATACCACGGATGGCCGCGTCGCCTTCCTGGCTTCCAACGGCAATTTCCTTTGCGCGCAACTTGAAGGGGACCAACACCTTGCCGCCGATTGCAATGACCTTGGCGACTACGGGTTGTTCACCATGGTGCAATTGGACAGCGGCATGGTGGCGATCAAGGCGTTCAACGGGCGCTACGTGGTGCTGGACCCCGGAACGCAGGATTTGCGCGCCACGGGCCGGGCAACAGGGAAGGAAGCGGCGCTTTCCTTGATCAAGCCTCCGGCCGCAGTCACTCCTTGAGGTGCATGTGATCCAGTGTCAGCTCCCCGAGGTAGTACGCCGGCACGCTGTCTGCACCGGTGTAGAAGGCTCCCGGCTGGCAATCGCCGCGCTCCATGGAATACCGCGTGGCGGAGACCATCCAATGGTGGAAGCGGAAATCACCATAGAGCTCAAAGCTGCCGTCGGCCTTGGATTTGGTGTAGTAGGAGCGCGTCCAGCCTTCATTCCAACCGAGGATTACCCCGCCTTCGATGGGCTTGCGGTCCTGGTCCAGCAGTTTGCCGGTGAGCCTTGCGCCGTGCAAGGATGAAAAATTGTAGTAGTTGGCGGGTTTTTCACAAGTACCGGCCGAAACTTCTGGATTGAACTCCTTGAATGCTTGTGCTACCGGCTTCACGGTACCATCAACATACGGCAGGCCTGGTGCAACCTCGGTGGTGCCTTTCTGCTCCAGCACGCCCATGAAATCGGAATGGAAGCGGCCCCATTTCACATCCTTGTATTGCCACCAGGAATAGCCCACGCCACCGCAGGCCACTGTTTGCGTGAGCGTCTTCCGTGCAAAGGCCAATTGCTCCGCATAGGGAACCGAGTCGTTGTCTGCCGGAAGGGAGGTTTCACCGATGATCCACGGCTTGTCCACCTGTTCCCCGTACCAGTAGAGTTCACTTAGCACCTGGTTCGGCTCATATTCGTACGGGTGGAAAGAGATGAAATCCACGGCAAGCACATTGGGGTCCCACGCAAAAACTTCCGGCACGCCCACAAGGCCGATGGTGGTGAGTTGCCGGGGCGCATGTTGTTTGAACAGCTTCTGCCAGTCCTGCACCACTTGATGCACCTCACGCTTTGGCCGGTCATGCACGTCAAAATATAGCGGTTCGTTAAAAAAGTCATAGGCCATGATGCTGGGCCTTTCCTTCAAACGTTCCAGCAGCTTTACCGCTTGCCGCTCATACACGGGCACACCCGGAAACAATTTAACCAGCAGCACCACCTTCAGTCCGGTTTCCTCGGCAACATCGGCCAACTCATCCACCGCATCCAAGTATTGCTCGAGGTGTTTGCCCGAGAGCGGATACAGTGAATCCCGGCCAAGCCCGTATTGTGCAGGCAAGTATGGAAAGAGGGAGTCGCCACGAAGTTTCATGTCGGACGCCAGGTTGGTGACCCGCACGGAATTGAAGCCCATCTTGCGGATCAATTCAAATTCAGCTTTGAGCAAAAGCAACGCGGAATCCTTGGTGTTGTACCGGAACCGGTCGTTCCGCTCATAGTTCCGAAAGGGTGCGGGCCAACAGGTGGTATCGTTGAATTGCAGGTGTGCTATGTAGTTCACGGCAACGGGGAAGAACGGCTTGCCATCCACACTGAACTTGCCATGCTCCAAGGAAACAAAACTCCTGGTGCCGGGCTGCCTGCATGACGTAATTCCAAGGACCGTACACAGCAGGAGCAGCGCCTTGGCGATCCTGCAAGCGCGCAACAAGTTCATGCAAGACCGTATTTCACGATGCACCAGATGGCCCGGAATCCGTCCCGCCAGCCGATTTTCTTTCCTTCGGCATACGTGCGGCCGTAGTAGCTGATGCCCACTTCGTAGATGCGTGCATCCTTCACCCGGGCCAGCTTCGCGGTGACCTCCGGCTCGAAGCCGAAGCGCTTCTCCTTCAGGTCAAGGCTTTTGGCGATGTCGCTGCGGATGAGCTTGTAGCAGGTCTCCATGTCCGTGAGGTTCAAATTGTTGAACGCGTTGGAGAGCTGGGTGAGGAACTTGTTGCCGATGCTGTGCCAGAAGAAGAGGATGCGGTGCGGGTGGTGCCCCATGAAGCGCGAGCCGAAGACCACGTCGGCAAAACCTTCCACCACGGGCCGCAGCAGGTCGTTGTATTCCCGCGGGTCGTATTCCAGGTCGGCATCCTGGATGATCAGGTATTCCCCCGTTGCCTCCTGAATGCCCCGGTGGATGGCTGCACCCTTGCCCATGTTG
>JAFDZG010000314.1 GCA_018267065.1 Bacteroidota bacterium | reverse complement strand
GCCGGGGGCTTGGTGTGCGGCCGGGCCAGGTTGGCGTCCAACCGGATCTTGGCCAGTTCATAACCCTGCTGATAGAGGCGGTAGACCTCGGCGGACATGTTTTGGTAGATGGTGGCATCCACGTTTTGTTGGGCAAGCTGGGCGGGGGCTGGTATTGGAGCCAATGCTTTTTGCGTGTGGCAGCCAATAACAAGTGGGAGGCTGATGAAGAGTGTGGAGCGGGGAATCTTTTTCATGGAATCGGGCAAAGAAAGCCTCTCATACCATCACCTGAGTATATTTATCAGAATGAATCATGTGGAGGTCGGAGTTGCGGCCTGGGAAAATTACTCCTTCATGAGGATTGCATGAGTCTTGTGATTGCCCCTGGTGATGTCCAAAACATATTGCCCTGCGGGTTGGTCGCTTATATCAATCTCTCCGGGAAGGTGCAGGGTCCCGCGCTGTACCAAATGCCCCAACATGTCGAACACCTTGTATACCACCTTTGGTTCCTTGTTCAAGGATCCATTGATGTAGTACACCCCATTCGAGGGATTTGGATGAACAAGCACCAATAAGGTGTCGCTAACATGGATGCCCATATCGAGGACTGTGACCCAAACAACGCTGACCCCAGTGTCCCCGGGTGTATAACAGGTTAGCGTAACGAGGAAGGAGTGGTTATAGGAATAGCTATGAACGGGGTTTGGTTCCTCGCTCTGGGTCCCATCACCAAAATCCCATCGCACACTGTCACAACAACCATCAAAGCTGTTGAATTGAACTTCGTTGCTATTTTGTTCATACGTGAAGTAGGCAATGGGTGAAGGAGATATGTTCAAATGGAACAATTGCTGGATTGGACCACAAAGGTTGTTCATCGTTGTAACGGTGAACCAGGTTGAAGTATCTGATGAAAGGATTTGCGATTGCGCAGTTGTATCGTTGAACAATACCGCTGGTGACCACACTGCCGAATCCGCAAACCAGTGGGCTGGAGCTGACACTTGTGTTGGGAAGCCGCAGTAGTTGTACAATTCGATGGGGGATGGTTGGGGGTAAGGTGCCCCGGTGATCCAACACGAATCCACTTTTATGCCTGCTGAATCCATTTGGAACAGATAGGCTCCTGTATCCATGGGCCAGTTCATTGCGTTTATAAACCCGCCGACGGGTAACGGGCTGAGCAATCCGGAACCGGGTGCGCCACAAAGCCGGGGGGCGATCTGGTCGCTGCATTCCACTGTTAGGGTGTCTGGCATTGAACCAGGCAGTATGCAGATGACATTGGCCCCGACATCCGCAGGCTGACTGCGCATGACGCTGTCAATATCATACAGGTTGTTGCCGCCCACATAATCACATTTTCCGCTCAGTTCTACATTGGTCGCACGCCAATATCCAAGGGTGTCAACGTAGCCAGGGTCATAAAACGTGGCCCTGGGGTCAAACGTGGAATAATACGCAGCCACATTGTCCACATTGGCATAGTTATTTCCAAGGAGTTGCATGTCTTCCGGGTACCCAATGGCTGAGATGCTCCAGAAGGAATTGTAGCGCGTTGCACCGCTGCAAAAACCAGCTTCGAACGAAGCTCCAGGACCAAAGGAATTTTGTTGAATGACCTGGCCGGGACCATGACTGATCTCCAGTCCAACATCAAAGGAGTTACTGTAGAATAGAACGCCATCGGCATTCGTGTCGACCGGACCATGGAACTTGTTCCCGATCAATTTGGCATAGTGCGAGAATATCAGGTGGAGGGTGTCAATCTCATTGCGAATCAATTGCACTCCATCGTCATACAGAAATTGCACATTTTGCAACTTGTTCCCAACAGCAAGGGCAATGGCCAGGTCTGCGTTGCAATGGAACGTACAGCCTTGCACCAATGTGCCTTTCCAGGCAATATGGTTTGTAGGAGAATAGACTTGGCAATCCCGCAATCGGTCGTTGCCGGGATAATCCGCCGAGGAGGTCGTGATCGTGCAACCATCAAATGTCCTGTGGGCGTTCGTACAGTCAATTGCTCCACTGAGCACGCAATCCGTAAAGGCGATGTTCCCGAACTGACCTGCAGTCCTTAGAACCGTTGAGGTTGAAACCGCCCTGCAATTCCGGAAGGATATGACTGTTCCTGCGTAATTCGTGGATCCCGGTGGCATGTTCGCCTTTATCAAGCCTGCGGAGTATGAATAGTTCACTCCGATGCCCTCAGCTATCCTGCATCTTTGCAGCACAACCCCAAGGCACTCATCGAAGGAAACAGCCGGAGCGGTCGATCCCGATGGGTTGGAGAGGGTAAATCCTTCGAGAACGACATTGGATGCGTGGTCAAAGGTCACAGCGCCCAAATCCATCTGGCTGGAGTCAGGAAGTGAGCATAGAATATGCAACTGGTGAGTTGAGGAAGTCCCAGGGATCGCACCGATCGTCAACGGATAAATCGGCTCCCCGCCCTGCAGCACGATGAAAAGGGTGCTGTCCGCCAATCCGTTGGTCAGGGCACTATTTATCGCAGCGTTCAAATTCGCATAATCGCCACCGGGCCCGATCTGAAATGTGCCGGACAATTGTGCCGTTGCCGGGGCCCCGCACAGGCCTATGGCGATTGCAATAAGTGGTCGGTGCATGACAGGTCGAAGGTAGGAAAGGCATTACAGTAAAAGGCGCCCCTGATCCCCATCAGTTCAACCACATTGCGCCCCCGTACCTTTGCATCCCGAAAATGGACACAACCACAACGCTTCCGCCCAAGAAGGTGGAGGCACGCGACAAGGTGGTGATCCTCTTCGCCGGCGACAGCGGCGACGGGATCCAGCTCACCGGGGCGCAATTCACCGATACCAACGCGCTCTTCGGCAACGATGTAAGCACGTTCCCCAACTACCCCGCCGAGATCCGTGCGCCACAAGGCACCCTCGCGGGCGTCAGCGGCTTCCAGCTCCACTTCGGCAGCGTGGACGTCTTCACGCCCGGCGACACCTGCGATGTGCTGGTGGTGATGAACGCGGCAGCTCTCAAGGCCAACCTCGGTAAGCTCAAGAACGGCGGCATCATCATCGCCAACAGTGACGGCTTCGATGCCAAGAACCTGCG
>JAFDZG010000313.1 GCA_018267065.1 Bacteroidota bacterium | reverse complement strand
TGCTGGTGCTGGGCGTCGCCAACGTGTTCAACCTTTCCACCGGCCTCAGCGGCGGCATCGTCAGCACCTCCCGCAGTTACTGGTTCGATGCCGTGAGCGGTGCGGTGCTTTTGGTGCTCAACGTGCTGCTCGATTTCCTGTTCATCCGGTGGTGGGGCCTGATCGGCGTGGCGTGGAGCACCTTGCTTTGCGCGGTGACCGTGGTGGGCTGGCGGGTGCTCTTCCTCCGCGGCAAGTTCGGGTTGTGGCCCTACGACCGCATGAGCCTGCGCGCCATTCTGTTGGCCGTTGCGTTTGCCGCCATCTTCGGCCTGCTTCCGCACGCCGGGCCGCCCTGGTTGGACCTGGCCTGGCGCTCCTTGCTGCTCACCGCCTTGTATTGGCCAGCCGTGCACATGTTGCAGGTGGCCCCGGAGCTGGGCGCCCAGGTCGCGAAGTTGTTCAGGCGTTCACGCGGTATGATCACGGGCAACTGATGGCGGCAGGAGGAACCAAAGTGCTGCTTACAAAGCTCCGAAGGGAGTCCCGCACCCGCGGCAGTGCAATGGTGGATGCCGTGCTGCACATCCTCCGCTTGCCGCCCACCATGCCGCCAGGGGTGAAGCAAGCCGCGCCCTTCATGCTGTACGTGTGCGAGTTGCTGCCCGCCCGCGCGGGCCGCATGGCCAAATGGGTGGCGCGCGTGGAGGGTGCGCGCATCATCCTGCTCTGCCACCGCGACGGCTTCATCCCGGCTTTTGCATCGGCGGGATTTGCCCATGTGCTGCTCTATCGCAACGCCTGGCATTTGCGCCGTATCCTGAACGCATTGCCCAAGCCGAAGCTGGTGCACGGCTTTGCGCCCAAAAGCAAGTACCCCGATGTGGCGCGCCAAGCTCTTCAACCATTGGGCATACCCTACATACACGACCTTCAGGACACGCTGGTGGTGTACTATGGAACCCAAGTGGACCTGCGCTGGCTGCGTGAGGAACTGCCCCATGAGCGGGCGTGCATGGCAGGAGCCGACGGCCTAGTGGCCCACAGCCTGGAGCCGAACGAAGGGTTTCGCCGCTACGGCATTGCCCGGAAGGACAGGCCGCGCACCCTCTTCTTCCCACTGTACTGCGACGATGATGCCTTCGCGGGCGCCGTGCCGAAGGTCAGTGGTACGGAAACGCACCTGGTATATGCGGGCGGCGTTGCAGGCTCCCACCGCGATCCGCGGCAATATGGCAACATCCAGTTCTTCGGGCTGATCGAAACGCTTACCCGGCAGGGATTGCATTTGCACATTTACCCAAGCCCCACCAACATCCGCGCGGACCTGGAGGAGTATGAGGCCCTCTCACGCACCAACCCGCGCTTCCACTTCCACCCACCCGTGCCGCAGGAAAAGCTGGCAGGGGAGCTGGCGAAGTACCACTGGGGGATCCATATAGGATTTGTCAATGATGCAGAACACAAGCAATCAGTAGCGAAGTACAGGCTCTGCACAACCCTGAAGTTGTTCAATTTCATGGAAGCTGCAATTGGCATTGTTTCATCTGAAAACCTCTGGTTTCAGTCGTGGATGATTACACGGCATGGAGTGGGGATCTCGATAGCAAGGGAGCAGTTGGGCCGTCTTGTTCCCTTGCTGGAAGCCTTTTCCCATGAACACACAACAAGTTCCCTTGCCCGTGTCCGGAACCAGCTATCTTTGAAGAACCACATTCCGCGATTGCTGCATTTCTACCAAGTAGTTCAGACTAAACCGAGATCATGAAATGATAACCAAGAAATTGATCTTATTCGGAGCATCTAATTTTGGGGATGAGATTGTTCAGCTCTTCCGGGACATCAATAAAAGCCTGAGCGTAGGTGCTTGGGATATTATTGGATTTTTAGATGACAATCCAAGTTCTGTTGGCAAAGTTCGTAACGGCATTCAGGTACTCGGAACAAGAGATTGGCTTGCTACCGTGAATGTAACGGAATTTTATTTTGTGTGCGTGGTGGGTAGTCCCAGTGCAAGAGCATCAGTTGTTCAGTTTCTTCAAAAGTCAGGGTGCCGGTTTGCAAGTGGTGTCCACCCTTCGGTCATTATTTCGGATACATCGAGAATTGCGGAAGGGACTGTGGTTACAGCAGGTAACATTATTACGACCAATGTAATCATTGGTGAACATGTGATAGTAAATTTGTCATGCACTATCGGCCATTACACAAGGATTGGCCCATTTTGCACAATAAACCCCGGAGTGAATATCTCTGGGGATGTCACGCTGGAAGAGGGGGTGCTGTTGGGAACAAATGCCACCGTCCTTGAAAAGATCAGGATTGGCAGATATTCCAAGATTGGTGCTGGAGCAATGGTCCATCGGGAAATTCCGGAAGGCGTTACGGCAGTCGGTATTCCTGCTAAAGTGATCAAGCCACGATGATTTTGGTAGCGGCGCGATGATGATCCTTTCTCAGAGGGAATTGCCGGAATGGGATATATGGCTATATTTGGAAGCCTAATTCACAAATAATGAGGAAATTCAGACCCACTTTGATCGTGTCCCTGGCCATGCTGCTGCCAAGTTTTGCAATAGGCCAGGCCAATACATGGGTTCAAAGGGCCAATTTCGCCGGAGGGGGGCGTCTGTATCCCTTTTCCTGCGCCATCGGTTCAAAGGGATATATTGTTGGAGGGCAAAATGCCAACACCGATAAACAAGATACATGGGAGTATAGCCCTGCTAGCAATACGTGGACTCAAAAGGCAGGTTTTGGCGGCGGACCTAGGTACTCCCCAGCCGGCTTTGTCGTCAATGGAGCCGCGTATGTAGGAGGTGGTCAAAGTAATGGAACCACAATGACCGACTTTTGGGCATATAACCCTTCGAACAATACTTGGAGTCAAATTGCTAGTTGCCCTGGGCCGGGCCGGTATGATGCGACCGGATTCGCTATCAACAACAAGGGCTACATCTGCTGCGGCTCCTTTAATGGCCCTCCTTATAACAACGCCCTTTATCAATACGACCCAGCGACAAATAGCTGGTCCCAAAAAGCATCCCTGCCATCATCGGGCAGGAGTGCCGCTCGAGCGTTCGTATGCAATGGCAGGGCTTATCTGATAGGTGGATACTTTAACCCCAATAGCACAAACGAGGTGTGGGAATATAACCCGGATATCGATAGTTGGACGCAGAAAGGGAATTTTCCAGGCGGCCAACGAATGGGCGGAGAAGCATTCAATATCGGCGACCATGGGTTCTATGGATGTGGTTCCAAAAATGGTGTGCGATATAATGATTTCTGGGAATACGATGCCAGCAATGACTCATGGACACAAGTTGCATCCTATGGCGGACCCATGAATTATGGCGGAGCTGGCTTTGCCATAAATGGCCTGGGCTACATCGCTGCCGGACAGGTATCCGGTGGAAATTTCACGGCTGATTTTTGGGAATATGCACCTTTGGATGTTGGGATTTCAGAAACCGATCAAACCGGGCACGTCGCTTCGGTATTTATTTCTGACTTGGGCGAAATAACCATCAAGCCATTTGATAATGGAAAACTGCGGTTCAGATTGATGGATGTTTCCGGAAGACTTGTGGTCGAAAAGGAAATATCCGGAGGGGAAGAGTCGATACACATGTCGGCTGCTACTGGGGTTTACACTTATGTAATCACAGATATGAATAACAAAATTGAAGGTTATGGGAAGCTTGTGGTAAATAATTAGTATCCCTATCAATAGAGCAGGCAAGCTGTGAGGAATACTTAGTCAATGGGAATGAGTCTCGGAGTTCGAAGCACATAGTACTGCAAAGTGAACGCTACTGGCTGCGGTGTACACCCCAAGGCGTGGAATAAGGCAAGGTGAAATGTTACTGCTTTGAGAGAATCAGATAAAATATTAAATGAAATTATGCAGATAGTTAGCGCAGAAGGGTGACATGCCCGATCCGGGACTTATTTGTGCCTTCGCAGTTGTCATACCACTTCACAATATACACATAGGTTCCGTCCGGGACTACCTGGTTCTTAAAAGTGCCAAGCCATGCATCATTTGGAATTGTTGATTGAAAAATCGTTTGGCCCCATCGATTGAATATTTCTAAACTGCGGTATCCTGTGGCAATGTTAGGCCTGAATTCATCATTGATTCCATCATTATTTGGCGTGAAGGCATTCGGTATATAAAGGCTGGTGGACCCTCCGTCACCGATTCGCGGAATGGAATCCACTGCGGTAAGCGGGCAGCCATCATTGGTAAATGCACTTACTGATATTGTGAGCAAGTCTCCAGGTGTTATCTGTATCGTCGCAGATGTGTCACCAGTTGACCATAAGATATTGTGGAGGGTACCACCTGAAATGGAAACCTGGAGCTCAATTGGATCATTCGTGCAAATGAAAGCTGGCCTAACGACGGAGAGTTCGGGAAGTGATGCCGTTGTTAAAATCAATTGAGCAGTGTCTGTGCCGCATGCATTGTATGCTACAAGGGATATAGCGTACGAGGTTCCCGGAATATAGCCGGTAGTGGCGATTGCCATGGCACTTCCGCTCCCGTTGCCGAAATCCCAATGGATGGAATCCATGTTGCTCGTACCATTGTAAAAGATGGCGGTACTGTCACAAGGATTGTATACGTATGTGAAGGAGGCGGATGGAGGTGGAAGGATTGAAAGTAGAAGCGTATCTTGGTAAATGCATCCATCCAGTCCCGTGACCGAAACAGTCAAGGCACTACTCCCCTGAAAGGATAGGGCAATGCTGGTAGAGTCACTGGTTCCGTTGGACCACGCCACGCTTGTGATTCCTGTTCCACCGGCCAGGGAAACATTGAAAATGCCTGATTGTCCTTGACACAATGTGGTGGGGCCGGCGATTACGGCTTCATCCGTAGGTCCTGTGGTCAAATTTTGGATGACCGTGTCGCTACTGCATGAATTGCTTGCGATCAAGGTGATTTCATAGGTGCCAAAGAGCGGGTATTGCCCAATAGGATGCTCTGCGGATGATAGTTGACCATTGCCAAGATTCCACAATAGATCGGTCGTGGAAGTAGACTGATTGACAAATGTGACTTCAGTATCGCAAGCAAGGGCGTTGAAAGTAAATGCAGCAGTGGGATTGTTTAGAATTACAACGTAGATTGAATCAGTGTAGGAGCATGTGTTTGAATCGATTGCCGTTGCGTGCAAATATGTGCTTGCAGAAACGGAATATGAGATGGAGGGGCCCTGTGTGCCATTTGACCACAAGATGCTTGACAGGGGCGCGTTGGAAAGTGTTCCAGTAAATGTGCCCGGTACATTCGGGCACAGCGTGTCGGGGCCACTAATGGCAAAACTCCCCTGTGCGAGATGAACGGTGACGGCTATTGTTGTATCATCTGTGCCGCAGCCATTGGTAGCCGTAAGTGATAAGGAATACGAACCTCCGTTGGCATACGTGTGTGAAGGCTGGGTCGAACTGCCCGTAAACCCATCGCCAAAATCCCAGATGAAACTGTTCGCGTTCGTAGATGAGTTCGTGGTATTAACCGTGAGTGAACATGCTTGTGTAGATGCAGTGAAAGAGGCATGTGGTCCAATACCCGGCAGAATGTTGATTGAGTCGATGAACGAGCAACAATTGCTGGTGACCTGAGCCCAATATGTGCCTGGTGAGCTTGCGGTAAAAGATGCGCTGGAGGATCCATCCTGCCACAAATAGGTAGATCCGGAGCCGAGTGATGGAGCCTGCAATGTGATTGACGAACAGATTGAGGTGTCATTCCCAAGGAAATTACCGGGATCATTGCATTCGTTGACTATGATAGTTGATGGATATGAACTCACATTTGAAAATGTCGCATTGTCATTACTTCCTGACGGGGTGAGGATGTTGGTGTAAGAAGGGACATCGGATGTCACAATGGTTAAATCATGACTTGGACCGCAATTCATATTCCCATATTGATCCACTCGGTAGAGTAAAACATCCGTACTTGAATTATTTACCACACGACCTGTGAAATATATATCGCCGTTCATAGTGATGGCATTTCTGCTGGCGGAAGAATAGAGGTCTGCATCTAATCCTGGGTCGCCGTATCCTTTTGCCCATAGTACATTGCCAATATTGTCTATGCCTACGAGAAATAGTTCCTTGCTATTTTGGCCTTGTCCATATCCGGAGATGATATATCCGTATGGCATCGGTAATATTTTGAAACTTAGTTCGGTGCTATATTCTTGTATCTGGTAGTTTTTTCCCCATGCAAATGTGCCTATTGTATCAGTGCGTATGATACCAATTTTATAACTGTTGGAATAGGTAAGGATGTCACCGAAATACGTAAAAGCGATAGAATCATTATTCAAAATTATATCTAATCCATAAACCCTTGCACTTGATATTGAATCTGATATATAATATTTTGTCCATTGCATTTGACCTGTATTGTTAAATTTGCTGATGTAAGGCCGCATGGTTGGTGACCCGCCGTCTACATATATTCTTCCTGTGGTGAAGATGCCGCCATTCGCTGCAGGTATTGCGGAATACGTCTCGTCAATAAATGGGTTGGACGGCACATAATTATAGCGGGGACCAGTCCAAGTTGTAGATCCCGTGGCAGCAGAAATGCCCCTTTGTACGGGATCGGCCGCAGGTCCTAAGGAGTATGCACCGCCTATCAGGCTGTATGATCCGTCAGGTGCTGTTAGAATAGCCTTGGAATAGAGGCCAAGCACTGAGGTGTTACTGTGTTTAGCCCATTGCAAATTGCCTGACAGGTCCATTTTGAAGTAGAAAGTATTATACGGTAGACCCGAAGAATTTGAATTGCCGCAACCAAGTAAGTAGCCATCAGGGGTGATTGATAGTTGTGATACGTAGTTTATATAACCAGCATCGCCTTCAATGGTCTTGCTCCAAAGAATGTTTCCGTTCGGGTCAATTTTCATCACCAGGGCTTTATCTCCTTGGTAACCACCCAAAAATAGATTTCCATCCGGTGATGCGACCAATGCATTGCCACCTGAGCTTGTACCAAGGGTTGCATAAGAGCGAACGAAACCTTGGCAAAAGCTAAAGGAGGAGGCCTGAAATACCAGTGTGATGCATAGAACGAGCCGCAATGACATGCTTGGAGGTGATGAATGGGAGGCGGAAAGATACCAGGGGGCAAGGAGAATATTTCTGCAAGTGAGTGAATGACAGTATCGGATGATATTGACGTGCCTCACCATCATAGGTTGCCCAGGTCCTGCAAGCGGTTACGGCATACTTGGGTTAACATTGCACGCCCATTGGCGTCTTACGAATGAACCTGAACAAGATCTTGATCACCGGCGGGGCCGGCTACGTGGGCTCGGTGCTGGTGCCGAAGCTGCTGGAAAAGGGATATGGCGTCACCGTGCTGGACCTGATGATCTACGGTGAAGACGTGTTGCCGAAGCACGAAAGGCTGAACGCCGTGAAGGGCGACATCCGCGACCAGGAGCTGCTGAAGAAGCTGCTGCCCGGCCACGATGCCGTGGTCCATCTGGCCTGCATCAGCAACGACCCCAGCTTCGAGCTGAACCCCGAACTGGGCAAGAGCATCAACCTGGACGCCTTTGAGCCGCTGGTGCGCATCAGCAAGGCCAGCGGGATAAAGCGCTTTATCTACGCCAGCAGCAGCAGCGTGTACGGCATCAAGGAGGAGCCGAACGTCACCGAGGACATGGCGCTGGAGCCATTGACCGACTACAGCAAGTTCAAGGCACGTTGCGAAGAGATCCTCGCACCGTTCCAAAGCAATGATTTCACCACTGTTACCATCCGGCCCGCCACGGTGTGCGGCTACGGCAAGCGCCTGCGGCTGGACCTGAGCGTGAACATCCTCACCAACCTGGCGGTGAACAAGGGCGAGATCACCGTGTTCGGCGGCACGCAGAAGCGGCCCAACATCCACATCGCCGACATGACCGACCTCTACGTCAAACTCCTGGAACTGCCCAAGGAGCAGATCGCCGGGAAGATCTGGAACGCAGGCTTCGACAACTTCACCATTGCGGAGATCGCCGGCATGGTGCAGCATGTGATCGGGCCCCATGTAAAGATCGTTACCACGCCCACCAACGACTTGCGCAGCTACCACGTGAGCAGCGCGAAGATCAAGCGCGACATCGGCTTCGCGGCCACGCACAGCCTGGAGGACGCCGTGCGCGACCTGAAGGTGCAGTTTGATGCGGGTGCCATTCCGGACAGCCTCACGGACGACCGCTATTTCAACGTGAAGCGGATGCAGCGCATCCATCTGAACTGATGGCCACGGACACACATGTGAAGGTGCCCTACGTAAACCTCGGGGCGCAATACGCGGGCATCAAGGGGGAAGTGCTGGAGCGCATCGGCAAGCTGCTGGACAGCGGTGCCTTCATCCTGGGCCAAGAAGGGAGCGACTTCGAGGATTCCTTTGCGACCCTCTGCGGAACCAAACATGCCATCGGCGTGGCCAACGGAACGGACGCGCTTTTCCTGAGCCTGATGGCGTTGGGGATCGGCGCAGGCGATGAGGTGATCACCGCGCCCAACAGCTTTTTGGCAAGTGCCAGCAGCATCGCCTTGGCTGGCGCGAAGCCCGTGTTCGCGGATGTGCTGGACGACTTCAACCTCGATCCCGAGGCCGTGCGCAAGGCCATCACGCCGCGCACCAAGGCCATCATCGCGGTTCACCTCACGGGCCGCCCGGCACGGATGCCAGAGTTGTTGGCCATCGCCAAGGAACACGGACTGCAGTTGATCGAGGATTGCGCCCAAGCGATCGGCGCCACGCTCAACGGCCGGCACGTGGGCTCCTTCGGCATCACGGGCTGTTTCAGCCTGCACCCGCTGAAGAACCTTGCTGCTGCGGGGGATGGCGGCGTGATCACCACCAATGACGACGCCCTTGCCGCCCGGCTGTTGAAGGCGCGGAACCACGGCATGCGCGATCGCGACCACAGCGACTTCTTCAGCTACAATTCGCGCCTGGACAATTTGCAGGCCGCGATCCTCAATGTAAAGATGCGGGAGCTGCCGCGCTGGACGGAGCGCCGCCGTGCCATAGCCGCCATGTACCAGCAAGGGCTTGCCGGCGTGGGCGACCTGCTCCTGCCGCAGGACCGGAACGGCGAGCGGGCGGTGTACCACACCTTCATCATACAAACGGCCAGGCGCGATGCGCTGAAACAATTCCTGCAGGAGCACGGCATCGATTCCAAGATCCACTACCCGGTGCCCATCCATCTGCAGCAGGCAGCGGCCCATTTGGGCCACAAGCGCGGCGATTTCCCGGAAACGGAGAAACAATGCGCCACCATCCTGAGCCTGCCGGTCTTTGCCGAACTGGCGGATGAACAGGTGGACCAAGTGATCCGTTCCATCAAAGCCTTCTTTGCGAGCTGATGGGAAATTGGCATTTGGCGGGCCCGTTCCTGCGGCTTTGCATCACGCAACCGAAACAGGTGCTGAAAGCACTGTTCCGCTTCACCATGGAGGAGATCTGCCATGATCACGTGGTCAGGCAGTACGGCCTGGGGCAAGGGCTTCCCACGGTGGACCTCCTGGACCTTGCGCCCGGATTGGACGACACGGTGACGCATTACACCTACTTGGACGGCACCAGCCGGGCATCGGACTTCGCGTTATTGCGCGCCTTGGCCAAACGTTTCCCGCAGGGGCGCTACATTGAGTTCGGCAGTTGGCGCGGCGAGAGCCTGGCCAACGTGGCGCCGCTGGTGAAGGAAGTGATCGCCATGAGCTTCAGCGCGGCCGACATGAAACGGATCGGCGCGAGCGACGCGGCGGTGCGCGCGGCCCATCTCTTCAGCAAGGACCTGCCCAACCTGCGCCGCATTGAGCACAACACGCAGACCTACGATTTCACGGAACTGAACGGCACCTGCGACATGGTGTTCGTGGACGCCGACCACCAATACCCCGGCGTGACCATCGACACGCGGAGCGCATTCAAGCTGCTGAAGGACGACAAGAGCATCATTGTGTGGCACGACTATGGCGCCTCCTACGAAACCGTGAACTGGCAGGTGCTGCGCGGCATCTTGGACGGAGCACCGGATGATGCGCACCGCCAGCGCATCTTCCACGTGAGCAACACGCTGTGCGCGGTGTACCTGCCGGAGCAGGTGCGATCGGGCAG
>JAFDZG010000312.1 GCA_018267065.1 Bacteroidota bacterium | reverse complement strand
TGCCGAGCTTACTCGAAGCAGCAGGGTTGCTGAAGGAATCAAAGACCGCGCAGCGGGATTTGCGTTGAAGCCTCCCCCCTTCAGGGAAGCCGTTCCCACGGCAATCCCTCCCTCTCCGCCAACGCAGCCCGCGAAGCGGGCGATCAATCCGATGGAATCGCTGCCGAGCTTGCTCGAAGCA
Source organism: Bacteroidota bacterium (assembly GCA_018267065.1). GTDB lineage: Bacteria > Bacteroidota > Bacteroidia > Flavobacteriales_F > PHOS-HE28 > PHOS-HE28. The sequence continues at coordinate 6,220 of JAFDZG010000312.1, read as the reverse complement.
GCAGCACCAGAGGAGCGATCAGCAGCCGCGAAGCGGATGCCGCGTTGAAGCCTCCCCGCTACGGGATGGCGCGAGGCTGAGCATAAATGAAGTGGCGCTCCGCAAGCCGATACGGCTGAGGAGCTGAAGCACGCGCAATCCCTCCCTCTTCGCCAACGCGGCCCGCGCAGCGGGCGCTTGTTCGAGCATGTCAACGGACTAGCTTGTTTGCCAAAGCTGGCATGCATGAACAAGCCGCAGCCGCGAAGCGGATGCCGCGTTGAAGCCTCCCTCTCATGGCCCCTACACCCTGTGGCCAATGTTCCGTACGCTTCCTTTGTGGCCCATGTGGACCACGATCAACGGCCTGTTACAAGGCCAAGCTCCCTTGCTCCTGCTCACTCTCGGGGCCTGCACGGCCACACAACCGGCCATCAGCGGGAATGAAGAGTATTACTCCCAACAGGAGATCCGCTATGCAGACCATGTGTACACCCCCACGGTGCACACGGTGCAGCTGTTCAAAAAGGGATTTGAACTTTCACCGCCCATCATTGAGCTGGGCGGCACGGACCCATTAGTGCTGCGGTTCGATGACTTTTCGCCCGACAACGAAAACCTTTCATACTGCTTGGTCCATTGCAATGCGGACTGGCAGCCCAGCGACCTGGCCACCAGCCAGTACATCAGCGGGATGCCCACTGACTTCATCCCCGCCGCACGCCAAAGCTTCAACACGCTAAAACCGTACCTGGAATACGAAGTGGAATTCCCCAATGACATGATGCGGCCCACCCTGTCGGGGAATTACATCGTCAAGGTCTTCCGGAACAATGACCAGGATGACCTGGTTTTGACACGCCGCTTCCTGGTATTCGAGAACCGGGTGCAGATCGATGCTTCCATCGTGCCCACGCGTGACATTGAGCACCGCGAAACGGACCAGCAGCTGGACCTGAGCCTGCGCTATCCGGGCATCAACGTGCCCGACCCGTTCAGTGATCTGCAGGTGGCCGTGCTTCAGAACATGCGCTGGGATGACATCCACACGGGGTTCCGCCCGAAATTCATCCGAGACAGTGAGCTGATCTACGACCAACCCAAGGAAGGCGTTTTCCCCGGTGGCAACGAATGGCGGGGGGCAGACCTGAAGAACACGCGCTACTCCACCTTGCGGGTGGGCCAATGGACGCGCGCGGAGGACGGATTGGATGAGGCCGTGCTGCTGCCTGATGAAAAGCGCGAGTTCAAGGTGTATCTGGACCTGCCGGACATCAATGGGAAATACTTGGTGAAAAACGACCTGGTAAAGGATGATCCGCTGAGCGCGGACTACGTGTACGTGGATTTCACCCTGCCCAGGACCGCGGAAGAACCCGGTGGTGACGTTTACGTGTACGGTGCCATCAGTGACTTCCAATGCAAGAAGGAATTCCGTTGCACGTGGGACCCGGTGAAGAAAGCCTACACCTTGCGCACCCTGGTGAAACAAGGCTACTTTGACTATGCCTACGCCTTTCTTCCAGCCGGTTCAACCAAGCCCGACCTGGCACTGCTGGAGGGATCGCACTTCCAAACCGAAAATGACTACGTGGTCCTGGTCTATGTACACGACTATCCGTTGGGCTGCGATAAGCTGATGGGGCTTCGCTTCTTGAACAGCCGAAAAGGCTGAACGGCACGGGTCACTGCCGAATAAATTTGGCCCGCTTGCGCAGGCTGGGCACTTCCAACACGTAGCTGCCCGGCCCCAATTCCGCAATGTCCAATTGGCCATGCGGGGATAGCGTGCCGCTGCCCACCATCATTCCCCTGGAATTGAACACAAGGAAAGGCACGGCGCGTGAAACCCGGAGGTCCGTTTGCAGCAAACCGTCGGTGGGATTCGGCCAAAGCTTGAAGTTGCCGTAGGGTACGGTTTCCTTTACGTTGCTTGTGCAATCGGTCACCTCGGCAAAGGCCACCGTATTGTTCCCGCTGTTTGGCACGCAGATCCGGTCATTGACGGCATCGTAGTCCAAGTCTGCGGGATTGTCCAAACCGGGAACGGCAAGGTCCACGGGCGGATCGGAGAACGTGTTCTCAAAACGGCTGATCCTGTCCGGCGCCCAACTGGCCACAATGATGCGCCCTTGGCAATCCAACGCAATGCCGTCAATGTTGGACAGCGCAGTGGTGAAACTGCCCATTCCCAACCCGCTGTTGCGGTCGTATGCCTTGATGGGGGCATTTCCGCCCCAACACGCCACCCACAAACGGTCCATGCCTTCATCCCACACAATGCCGTTTGGCGTGCTCACCGTGTTCGCCACCAATGTGGTGAACGTTCCTTGGCCCGGGCTGAGCTTGAATATCTTCTTCGCGCTGAAATCCGTGACGTACAGGAACACGCCATCGCTGGTGATGCCGTTCAGGAAAGTGCCTCCCAAGTTCAAGTTGAACACTTCCGCGCCGTTTGCGGTGGAAAACCCATGCACGCTCCCGCCCATGCACGCAAAAAGCGTATCGCCCTGCAATTCCAAACCGTAAGGAGCTGGTGAAAGCGTGCCGGTGAACGCGGACACAGTACCGTCATAGGCCCGCTGCAAAATGGTGCTGCTACCGGTATTGCTTATGAAATAGCGTTGGCCTGCGTGATCGTGCTCCACGCTTTCCGGGCCATTGTATTGCGCATTCAATGCACACGGAAACAACACCAAGGCGGCCACCAGGAGTTTCATTCCGGATTTTCAAGGGGCGCAAAGTACCGGCGCAGCCACCGCTCGTGTCAACCCGTGGCATGCTTTTCCACCATCAGATCGTTGACACCTTGCCCAATTGCCGCACAACCGGCGCGCTGGCGTGTTAAACTTGCGAAGCATCCAGCAACATGCCCACTGCCATCAGCCACGAGTTCCGCGTCAGCGTGCTGGCGCGGTATGAGGCCGGGCAGAGCGAGCCTGGCGAAGGCCGGTTCCTGTTCAGCTACCGCATTACCATAGCCAACGGGGGACATCGTGCCGCACAATTGCTGCACCGGTTTTGGACCATCACGGACAGCTTGGCCCCCGCGCGCGAGGTGGAAGGCCCCGGCGTGGTGGGCAATGTGCCCGTACTGGAGCCCGGGGAGCAATTCAGCTACACCAGTTACTGCGACCTGCGCAGCGGGCTGGGCCGGATGCGCGGCCGTTACCGCATGCGCCACTTGGACGACGGCAGCGAGTTTGACGTGGACATACCCGCGTTCGACCTGCACTTCCCCTACACGGCCAACTGAGCGCCGGGTATCTTTGCGGCCCGAAATCATCCGTTTACGCTTCCTATCGCCATGAGCAACGCCATCTTCACCCCTCCCGCACCGCACAACGAACCTGTACTGGGCTATGCCCCGGGCAGCACGGAACGCAAAGTGCTTCAAACCGAATACGACCGCCGGATGAAAACGGTGATCGACGCGCCGATGTGGATCGGCGGCAAAGCGGTGGAAACCAAGGACCAGCGGCGCATGAGCCCGCCGCACAACCACAAGCACAAACTGGGCATGAGCCACCATGGCGATGCCAAGCATGTGCGTGCAGCCATTGACGCGGCCCTGAAGTCAAAACGTGATTGGGAACACATGCCTTGGCAGGAACGCGCCGCGATCTACCTGAAAGCCGCCGACCTCATCAGCGGCCCGTACCGCGCCAGCATCAATGCGGCAAGCATGCTTGCACAGAGCAAGAACTGCTTCCAGGCGGAAATTGACTCCGCATGCGAGTTTGCGGACTTCCTGCGCTTCAATGTGGCATACATGACGCAGATCTACCGCGACCAGCCCGGCAGCGCAGCCGGCATGTGGAACCGGTTGGAGTACCGCCCGCTGGAAGGATTTGTTTTCGCGCTCACCCCGTTCAACTTCACCAGCATCGCGGGCAACCTGCCCAGTGCTCCCGCCCTGATGGGCAACACCGTGGTGTGGAAATGCGCCAACACCCAGATCTATTCCGCCCAGGTGATCATGGAGGTCTTCCGCCTGGCGGGCATGCCCGATGGTGTGATCAATTTGATCCATGTGGACGGCCAAGTGGTGGGCGACACCATCCTGCGCCACAAGGATTTTGCCGGTGTCCACTTTACCGGCAGCACCAAGGTGTTCCGCACCATTTGGGGCGAGATCGGGCAGAACATCAGCAGCTACCGGAGCTATCCGCGCATCGTGGGTGAAACCGGCGGCAAGGATTTCGTGGTGGCGCACCCCAGTGCGGACCCGCTTGCCGTGGCCACGGCCCTCTCCCGCGGGGCCTTTGAGTTCCAAGGGCAAAAGTGCAGCGCTGCCAGCCGGGCCTACATACCGGACAGCCTGTGGCCGCAGGTGAAGAAAGCCCTGCTGGAAGACCTTGCCTCCATGAAGATGGGCGACCCGCGCGACTTCACGAATTTCATCAACGCCGTGATCGATGAAAAGAGCTTCGACAAGATCACGGGCTATATCGCGGGTGCAAAGAAGGACAAGCAAAACATCAAGGTGATCGCAGGCGGGAAGTCCGACAAGGGCACCGGCTACTTCATTGAGCCCACTGTACTTGAATCCAAGGACCCCAGGAGCGTCACCATGTGCGAAGAGATATTCGGACCCGTGCTTACCGTGTACGTGTACAGCACCAACCGCTGGATGGACACGCTGAAGCTGGTGGACGCCACGGGTGAATATGCGCTCACCGGCGCCATCTTCGCACAGGACAGGGCGGCCATTCTCCAAGCCACGGAAGTCCTGCGCCACGCGGCCGGCAACTTCTACATCAACGACAAACCCACCGGGGCCGTGGTGGGGCAGCAGCCCTTTGGCGGCGCACGCGGCAGCGGCACCAACGACAAGGCTGGCAGCTATTTGAACCTGGTGCGTTGGATCAGTGCGCGCACCATCAAGGAAACCTTCGTGCCGGCCTTGGATCACCGCTATCCGTTCCTGGGCTGAGCGTCATCAACGATCGATCGTGGAGCGCGGGGCAATGGAGCCCCGCGCTTTCACGTTTTTACCGGTGCACTTTTGCACCATGAAGGAAAAGATCCTGCGGTTTGTTCCCCGGAGGCTGCGCAACCGTTATGGCGCTGGGCTTCTGGCCCTGCTGCTGTGGATCTGTCTCTTTGCGGACTACGACCTTATCACCATGCTGAAATTGCGCCATCAATTGGGCCGGATGCAGGATCAGCGTGACATGTACGCGGCACAGATCGCCAGCACACGCGCCCAATTGCATGAAATAAGCAGCGATCAGGCCCTGCTGGAGAAGTTCGCCAGGGAACAATACCTGATGAAGCGGGACAATGAGGATATTTTCGTCCTCGTTCCTGAAAAGAAGTGATCTCCGGGGCCTTTCGGCCTTGATCAACGGTGATGCCCGCCCGGCCCATGGACATGGCCGTGTGCGATTTCATCCGTAGTGGCCTCCCGAACGTCGGTCACTTCCACATCGAAATTGAGGGTAACGCCGGCCAACGGATGGTTTCCATCTATCAGCACCTCGTTGGCCGTTACTTCCTTCACCGTAACCACGTGGTGTTCACCTGCCTGGAACTGCATGCCCACCTCCACTTGCTGCCCGCCGAAGCTGGCCAAAGGGATCTTCTGGAGCAATTGGATGTCAAACTCCCCGTAGCCCTGCCCCGGTTCCACCACAGCCTTGAACTTATCGCCCTTGGCCTTGCCCTCCATCTGCGCTTCCAGGCCCGGCACGATCATTTGGCCGCCCTGCAGGTAAGTGAAGGCATCATGCCCCTTGGAACTGTCGATCACTTCACCTTCGTTGTTGGAAAGTGTGTAATGGAAGGAAACCACCGAATGGTTGGAGATCTTCATGGAAGGATGTTTGCGGATGCAAGCCTGCGGGCACAAAGCTATGGACGGGCCGGTTACCGGCTTACGCCACCGATCAAATCGCAGGGGCTATTCCTTTATGGGTGGCTCGAAGTACCTCGAACCTGCCTTCCGGCAGGCAGGCGGATGGCACGCGAAGCAATTGTTTGCCCAGACAAATCGCAGCGAAGCGAGGATAATGGAACGAAGTATCCGGCTGAGCTGCAACGCTGTATGAGCAACTGAGGGCGAGCATCCAAAGGAACCTTCATGCCCGGTCGTGCCGCGGGTGCGAGGTACTTCGAACCACCCTTGTGTTCAAAGATGGACAGGTGCCCAATACAGCGTGAAATAGAATGCGGCAAAGCCCACAAAGCCGATGAGCATGGCCCACACCCAGGCCGGAATGGCCTTGGGCGTTTCCGA
>JAFDZG010000311.1 GCA_018267065.1 Bacteroidota bacterium | reverse complement strand
GCTCACCACCTTGGCAAATGACAGCGTAGTAACGAACCATCTGTGCCACGGGGATGCCCTGGGCTCCATCCAAGTGAACACCACCGGAACCGGCGGGCCATGGAGCTATGTGTGGACGGACAGTGTAGGCACCGTGGTGCAGAGCACGGCCTCAGCCAGCGGGGACATCTTCCACGGGCCCGGCGGCACGTACCAAGTGCTGATCTCCGAAGGAGCAAACGGCAACGGATGCACGGACAGCTTGGTGGCCACCATCCAGGAACCTGCGCCGGTGATGATAAACACCGTGGTGGCGGACACCGTGATCTGCCTTACCGGCACGGCCACCTTGGCCGCCAGCGCCATGGGCGGCACAGGAACCTACGTGATGCATTGGAGCCCCGGAGCCATGGTTGGCGACACCATCCAAGTTTCCCCGCTGCAAACCACCACCTACAGCGTACATGCCACGGATGCCAACAACTGCCTCTCCGACACGGGCACGGTAACGGTGCAAGTGCGCCCGGGCCTATCCCTATTCATTCCCGACACGGTGACCAGTTGCCCCGAAGTGAATGCCCTGCTTTCCACGGACAGTGTAGCGGGAGGCGACGGGCAGTACACCTACGATTGGGGGGCAGGTCCGTCCGTTTTCGACACGCTAACGGTGAACCTGTTGAACACCCAGACCTTCTGCGTGACGCTGCATGATGGTTGTGAAACGCCGCCTGTAACGGAATGCACCACGGTGAAGATCACGCCGCTCCCGCCCTTCGTTTTGAACGTGGACAGCGTGTTGGGGTGCAAACCGTTCAACGTGCACTTCACCCTGCAAGACACCACCGGTGGGGCCACCGTGGACTGGAACTTCCACGATGGGCCGGTTCTGAACGGATTTCCAACGTCCATCCCCCATTTGTACAGCCGTTTCGGCACGTACGACCTTGATGTGAACGTACACTGGCCGAACGGCTGCACGTTTGACAGCGCCTTTGTCAATTTGATCACCGTGGTGGACATGCCGCATGCCGACTTCACCTGGACGCCCATGCCCGCCGACATTTTCAACCACGAGGTAAACTTCAGCGAACAATGCGGGCCCACGGCAGTGGGTTACCTGTGGGACATCGCCGGCTTGGCCAGCGCCACCTCACAGGACACGAGCTATGTATTTCCGGACGACATCGGCCGGCTGTACCCGGTGCAGCTCACCGCATGGAACTATTTGGGGTGTGCGGACAGCGTGACCAAAATGGTGAACGTGGACGATGTCTTCCTGGTTTACGTGCCTACCGCATTTTCACCGGATGGGGACGGGATCAACGATGTGCTGCAGGTGGTGGGGAACGACATCGCCGACAACGAATTCCACTTCATGATCTTTGACCGCTGGGGTGAAAAAATCTTTGATACCACGGACCGTAACCAAGGCTGGGACGGAAAGATGAACGGCAAGGTGGTGAAGAACGGCGTGTACACCTGGATGCTGCGGGCGCAATCCGCATACACCGACGTGAACCACGACTTGGTGGGGCATGTGACCGTGGTACGTTGACCGACGCAGGTACGGGCATTCAAGAAAAGGTTGCCTCGCTGCAGGGATAATGATCTACGCCGCTCCGTGAAATTCTATTTGGACAACCCGTCGACTGATATGGGCGGTTCATCTATTTTGTAGGGGCAGGCCCGGCGGAAAGACATCAACCCACGCTTACATTCCTTGCCGATGGTGCGCACCACACGCATCATGCTTGGCATGGGGATCCACTACGCTGCTTCATTCAAGTCCACCACGCTTGCGCGATGCCTTGCCACCGGGATAAAGGTGGTGCTTTGCACTGCGCTATTGGGGCTTCACGGTGCTGCATCCGGGCAGGCTTTCCCGATCTTCAACGGCACCACGAACACCTGTGCGGGCGCCTTTCTGGACAGCGGCGGCCAAGGTGCGAGCGGCTATTCCAACAATGAGGACTACACGTACACCATTTGCCCCGATGCGGTGGGCGGTGCGATCTCATTGAGCTTCATCACATTCAACCTGAGCACGGCGGGCGCTGCACCGATCGATGCGATGAGCATTTATGACGGCAACAGCACGGCAGCGCCATTGCTGGGAACATGGACGGGCACGATGCTCCAAGGCCAAGTGGTTTCGGCGAGCGCAGGCAACAGCACAGGATGCCTCACCGTGGTGTTCCGATCAAACAATGCCGGCACTGGCGTATTCGCGGCCACCATCACCTGCTACCAACCCTGCGCGCGGCCCACGGCAGTGGCCACCAATGGTTCCGCCGGGCCCTTGAAGATCTGCCCCGGCGACGCCGTGAGCTTTGACGGGAGCGGATCTTATGCCGCAACCGGGTTCAGCATTGCCACCAGAACATGGGATTTTGGTGATGGCACGGTGCTGAACAACGCACCGGCAACGGTGAATCATACCTATGCGCAACCTGGTGCGTACACCGCCGAACTGTACCTGCTGGACAACAACGGATGCGCCAGCACCAACCGGGTGGACCTGGTGACCTTGGCGGGCACCGCACCCACCTTCACCGGCACTACCGGCGCCACTGGATGTTCCGCGGAAACCTTGTGCCTGAACGGCATTGTAAACCCGACCACTTGGAACGAAACCCCGGACCCGGACCTGGGCAGTGGCGTATTCCTTCCAGACAATGTAGGTGAATGTTTCAGCACCACGCTCACCTTTTCGCAATTCGCGCCCGGCCAAACACTGACCAGTGTAAACCAGCTCCTGGACATCTGCGTGAACATGGAGCACTCGTTCATGGGCGACCTGATCATTCGGATCATCAGTCCCACCGGGCAAACCGTGATCCTGCACCAGCAAGGCGGCGGCGGCACCTACTTGGGCATTCCCGTGGACAATGACGCCACGCCGAACATACAAGGCACATGTTGGAACTACTGCTGGAGCCCCTCCGCCACCAATGGCACGTGGGCAGCCAATGCGGGGGGAACACTGCCCAGCGGCACCTACGAAAGCGTGCAACCGCTTGCGGGGCTTGTCGGTTCGCAGCTGAACGGCACCTGGACCTTCCAGGTGTGCGACATGTGGGGCATTGACAACGGCTTCATTTGTGATTGGGGGTTGACGTTCGATCCCGCGATCTATCCGGACCTGGTACAATTCACACCGGTATACGGGGCCGATTGCGACAGTTCCTTTTGGTCCGGGCCGAACATCACCTCCACCTCAGCGAACTGCGACCAAGTTTGCACCAGCGGCCTTGCCCCCGGAACACACAACTTCACCTACACGGTGATCGATGATTTCGGCTGCACGTACGATACTACGGTAACCGTGACAATTGTACCGGACCTTCAACTGGATGCCGGCCCGGATGCCACCACGTGCGGCACGGCCGTGCAACTCTCCGCCTCCGTGAGCAACGTTCCTGACGCCGGCAATTGCGACTACGTGCTTTGGTTGTATGACTCCTTTGGGGATGGATGGAACGCGAACGGCTATGTGACCGTCACCGTGGATGGTGTGGCCACCAGTTGGACGTTGGTCAACGGAACAAACGGGTCCACCACCATCTCCGTGCCTGATGGCGCGGTGATCACCCTGGACTACAACCGGGGCGGGGCGTTGTGGGCCAATGAACAATCCTTCACCCTGTTAGATGCAACGGGCGGCGTGGCCTACACGGGCAACAATCCTCCCAACGGCCTGGCATGGAGCGGCGTGGCGGACTGCCCGGGCGGCAATGTGGTTTACAGTTGGAGCCCGGCTGCCGGATTATCAGACCCCACCATCCCCAACCCCATTGCCACACCGGCAACTACCACGCAATACTGCGTTACTGCATACGTGGCCGGGAGTCCCGATTGCACCGTTACGGATTGCATGACCATCACCGTGGACAACCCGACAGGTCCCGGGACCACTTCCAGCATTACCGTTTGCGGCAACGGGGGGGCGGTGGACCTCTATTCAGCATTGGGCGGAACGCATCAACCCGGCGGTACTTGGAGTGCTCCCGATGCCACGGTGCACAGCGGAACATTCGTGCCGGGCACCGACCCCGGCGGCCTGTACAGCTACGCGGAAACAGTGACCGGCCCGTGTGGCACAAACGTCGTTACATCCACCGTGGATGTTTCTGTGGTTGCGCCGCCGGATGCAGGAACGGATGGTGCGATCACGCTGTGCAGCTCGGATGCGGCGACCGATCTCTTCGCGCAGCTTGGCGGTACGCCCGATGCAGGTGGAACGTGGAGCGGACCAAGCGCAGTGACCGGCGGCCTGTTCGATCCCGCTACGATGACGGCGGGAACGTACACGTACACCGTAACCGGTGTTGCGCCCTGCGTGGATGCCAGCGCCAACGTGGTTGTCACCATCAACACGCCGCCGGATGCGGGAACCGATGGCGCAATCACCCTGTGCAGCGATGGTGCGCCGGTGGATCTTTTTGCGCAACTTGGCGGAACGCCCGATGCAGGCGGAACGTGGAGCGGACCAAGCGCAGTGACCGGCGGCCTGTTCGATCCCGCTACGATGGCGGCGGGAACGTACACGTACACCGTAGCCGGTGTTGCGCCCTGCGTGGATGCCAGCGCCAATGTGGTTGTCACCATCAACACGCCGCCGGATGCGGGAATGGACGGCGCAATCACCCTGTGCAGCGATGGCGCGCCGGTGGATCTCTTTGCGCAGTTGGGCGGAACGCCGGATGCGGGCGGCACGTGGAACGGGCCGAGCGTCGTGGTGGGCGGGCAGTTGGATCCCACGACGATGGCCGCGGGAACGTACACGTACACCGTAGCCGGTGTTGCGCCCTGTGTGGATGCCAGCGCCAACGTGGTTGTCACCATCAACACGCTGCCGGATGCGGGAACCGATGGCGCGATCACCCTGTGCAGCGATGGCGCGCCGGTGGATTTGTTCGCGCAGCTTGGCGGAACAGCCGATGCAGGCGGCACGTGGAGCGGGCCCAGCGCAGTGACCGGCGGCATGATTGATCCCGCGACGATGGCGGCGGGAACGTACACCTACACCGTAACGGGCACAACGCCCTGCGTGGGTGCCAGCGCCAACGTGGTTGTCACCATCAACACGCCGCCTGACGCGGGAACGGACGGCGCAATCACCCTGTGCAGCGATGGCGCACCGGTGGACCTGTTCGCGCAACTTGGCGGAATGCCGGGTGTAGGCGGAGCCTGGAGCGGACCGAGCGCAGTGACCGGCGGCATGATCGACCCAGCGACGATGACGGCGGGAACGTACACGTACACCGTAGCCGGTGTTGCGCCTTGCGTGGATGCCAGCGCCAACGTGGTTGTCACCATCAACACG
>JAFDZG010000310.1 GCA_018267065.1 Bacteroidota bacterium | reverse complement strand
TGGTTGTCCACGCCATCGATCAGCTGCAGGCTGCGCACCGGGCTGGTGCTGTTGAACCCGCGCGTGTTGATCACCTTGAAGCCGAAGCTGGCCGCGGTCATGTCCACGCCTTTCAGGTTGCCCAGTCCTTCATAGAAGTCGCCCCCGGCCACTTCCTTGATGGCCAGCAGGTCCATCGTTTCCACGGTTAGCGGTGCCTGCTTCTGCTTGTCGCTGATCCGCTGGCGCACCACTTCCGCATCGCCGAGCTGGATGGCGCTGGCGTTGAGCTTCACCTTCACCTCATCCACCAAGTTGGCAACGGCCATTTCTTTTTCGGCGTAACCGAAGAACACCACGGAAATGGTGAACGGCGGGGCCTGGTCCACGTTCAGGGTGAAGCGTCCGTCCAGGTCGGTGCTGGTGCCGCCCGTTGCCCCTTTCACTTTCACCACCGCACCTACGATGGTTTCCCCGGTGGCCGCATCGGTAACCACGCCCCTCAGCTTGCCGGCCTGTGCCCGGCCTTGCATGGTGGCCAGCAGGCAGCAGAGGAAAAAGAAATATCGGCTCAAGTTCACGTTCGTCGGTTTCGTTGGCGAGCCAATGTAATGGCTTGGATGGTCCGTGATGTTCGGCATGCCTACATTTTTTTCACGGATCCCATGGCCCGAGGGCTGTCGCCTCATCATACTGCGCCTGGCGGCGCTTAACCAATACTTGGGCGAACCACGGACCTGCCGGCCGGTAGGCGCGTCCATACGCCGGGGCGTGCATCCGTGGTTGAGAATTCAGGATAGTCGCGACCGCAGGGCGCGCAAGAAGCGATGGCCCTGGCATGGCCCGGCGCCATTCCCATGCCGCGCGTACATTGGCGGCCCTTGTTCTCCACCATGACGGGATTCAAACGATCGCTGGGCCTGCTGGACGGTGTGATGCTGGTGGCCGGCTCCATGATCGGCAGCGGCATCTTCATTGTAAGCGCGGACATGATGCGCCAGCTTGGCTCATCCTACTGGGTGATGCTGGCCTGGCTGGCCTCCGGCGTGATGACTGTGCTGGCGGCCCTTTCCTATGGCGAACTGGCCGGGATGATGCCGAAGGCCGGGGGCCAATACGTGTACATCCAGCGCGCCTTCGGGAAGTTGCCGGCCTTCATGTACGGTTGGACGGTCTTCACGGTGATCCAAACCGGCCTGATCGCCGCGGTGGCAGTGGCCTTTGCGAAGTACACCGCCGTGTTCTTCCCGGTGCTGGGCGCGGACAACATCCTGCTGGACCTGGGTTTCCTGAAGATCAATGCCACGCAGGTGCTCGCCATCGCCAGCATTGTGCTGCTCACGGCATTCAACGTACGCGGGGTGGAGAACGGGAAAGTGCTGCAGACCAGCTTCACGCTTGCCAAGCTCCTTGCCCTGCTGGCATTGATCGTGCTCGGCCTCGGGGTGGCCTCCGGCACGGGCGTGCTCGCTGCCAATTTCGGCGGGGGCTGGCAGGCGCAAGGCTTCTCCCAAGCTGCGGACGGCACCCGCTCGTGGGCGCCGCTTTATGGCGCGGCCATTGCCTCCGCCTTCGGCGTGGCACTGGTGGGCTCGCTCTTCAGCAGTGATGCGTGGAACAACGTGACCTTCATCGCCGGGGAGATCGACCGCCCGCAGCGCAACATTCCATTGAGCCTGGTGCTGGGCACGGGCATCGTTACCCTGTTGTACTTGCTGGCCAACATCGCGTATATGGCGCTGCTGCCCAATGATGGCATTGCGCACGCTGAAGCGGACCGTGTAGGAGCTGCAGCGGCCGCGGTGATCTTCGGGAACAAGGGAGCGCTCATCATGGCCGGGCTGATCATGGTGAGCACGTTCGGGTGCAACAACGGGATCATCCTTTCAGGCGGAAGGCTGTATTACGCCATGGCGCAGGATGGCCTGTTCTTTCCAAAGGCCGGGGTGCTGAACAAGGCCGCCGTGCCGGGCTTCGCGCTCTGGGTGCAGTGCATCTGGGCTTCCTTGTTGTGCCTCAGCGGGCGCTACGGCGATCTGCTGGAGTACACCATGTTCGCCTCTTTGCTCTTCTACATCGTTACCATAGCGGGGCTGTTCGTGCTGCGGCGCCGCGAGCCAAACGCGGAGCGTCCTTACCGGACATGGGGTTATCCGGTGCTGCCTGCGCTTTACATCGCCGGTGCGGCCGCCTTCTGCATGAATTTGCTCTGGCGCAAGCCGCTGTACACCGGCATGGGCCTGGTCATTGTTGCGCTTGGTGGCCTGGTGTACCTGGTGCGCACGCGCATGGCGGTACCGCCGCGGAATGCTTCGGGAACCTAGCGGTCAACGGGCAAACGTCCTGCAATCCGTGGCACAGGCACGGCAGGCTTGTTCACAGGTGGTGCACGTTTCCATGCCCGGGTGTTTGCTGCATTCCAAGGCACACGTCTCGCAAACCCGGGCGCAGACGGGCGCAAGGTCCAGCGCTATCAGCGTGATGCACGTGCGGTCTGCAGCAGAAATATAGCTGTGCAACAGGATGCAGATGTCCGCGCAGGCCCTTGCCGCAGCGTTGCAGTCGGCATAGCGGTGCTGCTCATTCATGCTGCGGCAACCCTCGATGCAGCGCTCACAGGCGGTGGCGCATGCCGTAAGCGACTGCAGCAATGCCACGGTGGCTGCGGCACCGGGATGCACTTTGTTTTGGGGCACTTCCGTAGGTGGTGCTGCCGGATGCGGGGGCGTGCCTGGTTGGTGCGGTCCCCCCGTGGGGCCGTTCTCCGCGCTGATGGATGTGAACGGGCTGCCCTCACCTGGATAGACCAGCTCCGCCCGGCCCATCCCGTACGGCGGCATTTCCTTGTCGGTGATCCATGGCGCATCGTGCGCGGATGCGCCCCGCTTGTTCCGCTTGGTTTTTGAAGCTTCCATGGCCAACGTGCTTTGGAAACGGGGATGCGCATATCATGCCGGGATCCGGGGTTGCGGCGGGATGTCCCGGCCATCGGCGGTTCACGGTGGAAAGGGCAAGTCCCACAAGCACCCATGGGGGGGAAGAAATTCCACGTGTTCGTTGAGGCCGCCCCCACATGCCTGGTTGTTCTTCCAGGGATCGGCACGATGCTTGAAAGGAGGTCCGCCATGGATGCAGCATGGACTTCTTTTTCCCGCTGGGCGGAACGCAACAGCACGGCCCTGCTCCTCATTGGCGCCTGCATGGGCCTGTTGGTCTTGGCCTGCTGGAGCGGGGCAAACTGAGGAAAACCGAAGGGAAAAAGTTGCAAACGCCATTGAACCGTCGCAATTTTCAACCGTCAAAACACCAACACTTAAACGGCCACGCCGGCCTCAAGGCGGAACACCCATGAAAAAGATGATCGTCAGTCTTTCAATGGCCCTGCTTGTGGCGGGCGCAATGATGGCCCAGGACAGGCCGGCACGCACGCCGGAAGAACGGGCCAAGGCACAAACCGCACGCATGACCCAGCAGCTGGGCCTGGATGCCGACCAACAGGCCAAGGTGGCATCGATCAACATGGAATACGCCCAGAAACAGCAGGACCTCCAAGCCACGCGCAAGGAAGGCGATGAAAAGGTGAAGGGCGAGGGCATGAAGCTGCATGAAGCACGCATGGCCGCAATGAAGGCGGTGCTGACGCCGGAGCAGTACACCAAGCTGGAGGCCATGGAGGAGAAGATGAAGGAGCGTGTACAGGACAAGCGCAAGGAACAGAAGGAGCAGAAAGTACAGAAGGTACAGGGTGCCCAACCTGTGAAGTAGCCGGAAACAGGACGGTCCGTGGCGGCCCCGTGCGTGTTCAACGTACGGGGCCGCCTGTGTTTACGGGCGCCTCGTTTTTACTGCGGGAACAATCCGCGAATGCTGCCCTACCTTGCGGTCATTGCAATCATCGATCCCCTTCACCATGCCCTTGTCCATCACTTTTCACGGTGCCGCCCGAATGGTAACCGGCAGCAAGCACCTCTTGGACCTGCCCGGTGGCAAACGCCTGCTGCTGGATTGCGGCATGTTCCAGGGCGAAGGCCCGGCCAGCGATGCGCTGAACCGCCGCTTCGGCTTCGATCCCAAGTCAATCGATGCGCTGGTGCTGTCGCACGCGCACATTGACCACAGCGGACTGATCCCGCGCCTGGTGGCGGAAGGCTTCAGGGGTCCCATCTATGCCACGCCCGCCACACGCGACCTGTGCGAGATCCTGCTGGCGGACAGCGCGTTCATCCAGGAGAACGATTTCCGCTTCGATGCCAAGCGCGCCAAGAAACAGGGCAAGGCCATGGAGGAGGTGGGGCCGCTCTACACCACGGCCGACGTGGACACCGCCATGGGGCTGATCCGCTTAGTGCCGTACAACAAGACCGTGGAGATCCTGCCCGGCGTAACGCTCACCTTCATCGATGCAGGGCACATCCTGGGCAGTGCATCGGTACACCTCACCGTGGCAAGCAGGGAAGGAGTGCGGCGCATCGCCTTCAGCGGCGACGTGGGCCGCTATGTGGACCGCCTGCTGCCGGACCCGAAGCCCTTTCCGCAGGCGGACGTCATCATCTGCGAAAGCACCTACGGCGACCGCGACCACAAGGAAGCCTCGGCCTCCGCGCAGGAGCTCCTGGGCCACGTGCAGCGCGTGTGCGTGGAGCAGCAGGGAAGGTTGATCATTCCGGCGTTCAGCGTGGGCCGCACGCAGGAGATCCTGTACCAGCTCAACCACTTGTTCAATGAAGGCCGCCTGCCGCGCGTGCCCGTCTTCGTGGACAGCCCGCTGTCCATCAACGCCACGGGCATCTACCGCAAGTACTCCAACCTGTTGCAGGCGGATATCCGGGAGGAACTGGAGAAAGACCCGGACCTGTTCGGCTTTCCCGGCGTGGAGTTCATCCGCGAAGCCGCGCGCAGCAAGGAACTGAACACGCGCAAGGGAGGCAGCATCACCATGGCGGCCAGCGGCATGATGGACGCGGGGCGCATCCGCCACCACCTCTTCCACGGCTTGCGTGATGCCCGGAATGCCGTGCTGGTGGTGGGCTTCTGCGGCCCGGGAACGTTCGGTGAGCGCTTGTTGCAGCGGCCGGACACCGTGCACATGTACGGCGAAGAGGTGCCGGTGAAAGCCGCCATCCTCACCATGGAAAGCTACAGCGCCCATGCCGACCGCAACGAGCTGCTCCGCTGGATCGGCTGCCAGGATCCCTCCTTGGTGAAACAGGTATTCCTGGTGCACGGCGCGGACCATGCCATGGAGGGTCTGCGCGCCCTGTATGCCGACAAGGGGTTCCGGCACATCGAAATGCCCCGCCAAGGCCAACGGTTCGAGCTGTAGGCCATGCCCCGTCGCCCGGCAGCTGCGGTAACTTCAGCCACCCGCCGGACGTAACCACGCCGCTTTCCTGAATTGACCCGGAAACCATGGGCCGCAACAGATGGATCTTGGCCGGCATTGCCGCCTTGGGCATGGCCATCGGGTCCATGCGGTTGTACACCACGCCGCCATCCTTGGACGGGGACCAAACCAACACGTGGTGGCCCGCAAGCCTGAACGTGGCGAACGGCGCGGGTTTCGTGGATTGCTTGCCGATCTACTTCCCCTTCTGCGGCCCGGGCAACGAGGAATCGGGGATGCGGGAACCGGTGCCGGTGTACCTGTTTGCCGGGGTGGCCGCCCTGCACGGTTCATTGCGGGCAGCGGGCATGGTCCAGTTGCTGCTTCATCTTCTGTGCATCCTGGTGATCTTCCGGATGGCGCGCGAACTGGCCGGGGAAACGGTCGGTTTGATCGCGGCAGCGTTGTGGGTGCTGTACCTGCCGGCCATGGTGGTGTTGCCGCAGATCGCCGGGGACCTGATCGCCACACTGGCGGTTTCCGCCGGCCTCTATTTTTATGCAAAAGCCTGGCGGACGGGCAAGAGCCTTGCGTGGGCAGTGGCGGGCGCCTGTATGGCGGTGGCTGTGCTCTCACGCTCTGCCTTGCTGGTCATGGCATTGCCGCTGGGCGTTGCGGTGTTTTGGCGGGGCTGGAAGGCCTCCCGCCGCGTGGCGCCCGTGCTGGCATTTGCGCTTGCCTGGTGCTTAGTGATGCTGCCTTGGGTGGTCCGTAACACCATCGTGTTCCACCAGGTGGTGGTGGGTTCCACGCTCACCGGCTACAACATTCTCCGGCACAACCACCAGTTGCAGGATGATGTGCCCTTCCACTATGTGAATGAGGAAGAGGCACGGCCCGTGGCCTACGCGGCGTTGGCGCGGCACCCGGAGCTCACGGGCCGCGAGAACGAGGCCCAAGTGGACCGCGTTTACAAAGAGGAAGGGATGAAGGTGGTGAACGCGCATAAGCTGCGCTACGCCGGGATTTGCGCCTTTCGCTTCCTGCCGCTCTGGTTCAACTGGGGCGTGAACAAGGCATACGGAAAACCGTTGGGCGCCATGGATCACCTCATGGCATTGCAGCAGGCATTGCTGTTGGTGCTTGCCCTTGCCGGCCTGCGCCTTGCACCGCGCCGTGCCTGGCCATTGGCATGTGCGGC
>JAFDZG010000030.1 GCA_018267065.1 Bacteroidota bacterium | reverse complement strand
TCGTGCTGGCCTTTTTCCTCCGCCTGATCACAGCCTTGTTGGCTTTTGCAGCCGTCCTGCGATTTGTGAAGGCAACACGGTCCATGATCGCGCCCGGCTTCCAACGGTGGTACCTGCTTCTTTCCTTCTTTCTCTGGTTCCTCCCCTTTCTGCACGTGCGCTTCACCGGTGAAACATGGTCGGGGATCTTTCTAATGCTTGCGCTTGCACCATGGTTTGGGGAAACCACCCAACGCAGTTCCTTCCTGCGGTCCGGTCTTTTCCTGGGCCTCGCTTTCTTATGCCGTCCGCCGATACTTGCCGCGGCTGCGGGAATTGTGGCATGGGCCGTGTTGGTGAAGCACGCCGGGGTGCGCAACCTATTCGCCCTGGCCACGGCATTTGCTTCGGTATTGCTGGCAGGAATAGCGTTGGACAGCTGGTTTTACGGCCAGTTCACAATTACGGCGTGGCGCTACTTCAAGCTCGGCATCGCCGGAAGCCCCGGCCATGATTTTGCGGCATTCCCTTGGTGGTACTACTACGCATGGGTGCTCAAATACGCCGTTCCCATGATCGGTGCGGCCATTCTGGTTGCCTTTGGCTTGCTCTGCGCGAACAAGCCCCGCCATTTGATCACCTGGACCATCGTTCCATTCTTGGTGTTGCACATGGCAGTGCCCCACAAGGAGTTGCGTTTTCTGTTCCCACTGGCGGACCTGGCACCCATCATGCTGGTGCTGGGCGCCCAAATTTTAAAGGAGCGCCGGGCTGCGCGATGGCAGCACCTTGTTCGTGGCCAGTTGTTGGCTGTAGTCACCTCATTGTTGGTTGCCACCAATCTCATCGCGCTGTTCACGGCATGCACCACGCCGGCGGGAACCGGCATCGCCCGGCTGGCCCGCTACGCGTACAAGCTCCCCGATCATCCGGAGGTCCGCATCAATTACCTGTCCAACCAAGTTGATGTTTGGCGGATACGGGTGCCTGCCTTTTATCTCCCCCCCAATGCCAGCGACACGGTTGTGGGTTCGCCATGCCCACCGGCGGCACCAGCGCGTGGAAAGGCAAGCTTGCTGGTAGCCCAGGGGCCATTGCCCCCTTGTACGGACGGCACTGGGCAACATTGGACCCCGGTGGAAAGCGCCCAACCGCCCTGGAAGGAATGGTTGCTGCATGTTTACGACATGGAGGATGCAAAGCCCGCATGGAAAATGTATGAGGCAAGAGCGTCGTTGCCCGCCCCGGCCAAGTAAGTAAATGAGGCCACTTAAATTTGGAACAATGAAGCCCTTCCTGTTCGCACTCGCTTGGCTACTGGCCTGTTCATCATCCGCACAGGACAGCACGGCATACGTGCGCAAGGAAAAACAGAAGCCGGTGGTGCCCCTGAAGGACCGCATCTGGTTCGGCGGCGGGATCGGACTGAGCTTCGGTACAGTGACGGCCGTGCAGTTGGACCCCTTGGTGGGCTACTATGTGGACCACAGCCGCAAACTGTCATTGGGCCTGGGCCCCAGCTATACCTATCTGCGGGACAACCGGTTCGTTCCGGCATACGAGCAGAGCACATACGGGTACAGGCTGTTCAGCAGGTGGCGCGTGATCGAGCAGGCCTACCTGCACGCCGAATTCCTGCACATGAACCTGGAACCATACTACAACTATGGTCCGGAACACGGACGCATCTGGGTGCCGCATTTGTTGCTGGGCGGCGGCTACGTGCAGCCGATCAGCGGCCGCGCATCGTTCTATCTCCAAGTGTTGTTTGAGGTGCTGCAAGACCCCAACAGTTATTATGCCGGTCAAGGACCGATCCTGAGCGGTGGCGTAGGCGTGGGGTTCTGATCGAACGGCAAAGGGCGGACACCATTCGGCATCCGCCCAAGCGCTCAACCCAACAGGCGCGACAATCGACGACGACGCAGCCGCACGCGCACCCGGCGCACATTGGCACGATGCTCCGTTTCGGCGGCGGTACTCACCGCCCAGAACAACGCTTCGCGGTAACTTGCCAGTGCCAGGTCCAGTCGGCCGGCGTGTTCCAAGTGCCGGGCCAAAATGGCGTGGACCCCGGCACGGTCGATGCCTGCCACCGCCAGCGCGCGGCCGCTGGCCTCATGCAGTTCCTCCCCCATGCCGTCGCCTGCCAGCAGGTTCAGGTAGTGCATCCACGAGTTCACATGGCCGGGTGCCCAGCGCACCGCACAACGGAAATGCACCAGCGCCATGGCATGGTCATCGAGCAGTGCCCAATGGACCCAGCCCAGCATGCCGTGCGCAACGCCATGGGCAGGTTCCACCTCCAACACATGGCCCAGCATGCGCCGCGCCTCGGCGTAACGGCCCGAGTTCATCATGCCGTGTACCCGGATCATCATCACATCGATCTCCATACGTTCCATTTTCCATCTCCTTTTTCCGTTGGGCCACGCAGCAATAAAAAAACCCGGCATTGTGCCGGGTGCATCGTAGTGGCAAGCGGTATCAACCGCCTCCCTGCCAACCCGCCGCACCCGAACGTCCCTTGGTCTTCCCTTGCATTCCGATGTCCATGTTAGGGAGGCAATGACGCATGTGCATGCGTTCGGTTGCCTGGCATGAAAAAAGAATGCCCGGCATGCAGCCAGGCATATTTCTTTGCGCGGAGCCGGAGGGATTCAGCTCAGCCATGCCCGGTGTAAACTTCCAATCAATCCGCTGCGCGGAACAGTGTTGCTTGCGCACCACCGCTCCGCCTCCTGTGGAGCCGGAGGGATTTCCCGGCATGCCGCCGGGATAAACCTCGAATGTGCCGCTGCGCGCCACGGCATCGCTTGCGCGCTGCCGCTCCGCCTCTGTGGAGCCGGAGGGATTCGAACCCTCGTCCAAACGACCGTGCCACGAGCTTTCTACATGCTTATCCTGTCCTTGGTTTTCGACCGCCCCCCGGGGAAAGGCACCCTAGGAACGGCTTAGGTCCTGTTGTCTTACCAGCGCTCCGGACCACCGCGCGGGCCAGCATCCCATGGTCGATACCCCTGGATCGGGAAGGAGGGTTGCGGGCCTCCCCGAGGAGTACTTGCCCCCGTTACTGTTCTTCACGGGTGAAGCTTCATAGCCTTGGGCTATTAGGCAGCAAGTGCGTAATCAGTGTTGCCGGTTAAGGCTTGAGGATGTGATTCAAGAGCCGATCCCCGATGCTCTGCATGCTTACACGCACCACGAAGCCGCTGTCGAAACCATGTCGGCCCCAGTACTGTCAAAGAACGCCGCAAAGATACGGCAATGGGCGCGGGAAACCGGAATGCCGTGCCCGGAAGATGACATCCTTCAGAACTGCGATCCCCGCAAGGGCTACTTTCGCGCACCCCAAAACCCGCCATGTTCAAGAAGATCGGCATCATTCGCGAGGGCAAGCAACCTCCCGACCGGCGCGTACCGCTGACCCCCAAACAGTGCCATGAGGTGGCCCTGCAAGGCATCGACATCAAAGTACAGCGAAGCGATGTGCGTGCATACTCTGATGCGGAATATGTTGCCAAGGAGGTGCGCATCACGGACGACCTGAGCGACCGCGACCTGATCATCGGCGTGAAGGAAGTGCCACTGGAGATGCTGATGGCGGACAAGGCCTATCTCTTCTTTTCACACACCATCAAAAAGCAGCCGCACAACGCCAAGTTGCTGCGCACCGTGCTGGAAAGGCGGATCACCCTGCTGGACCATGAGCTGCTCACCAACGACCAAGGCATGCGCGTGCTCGCCTTCGGCCATTGGGCCGGCGTGGTGGGCGCCTATAACGCCTTCCGCGCTTGGCAGGCCACCATGGGCGGGCCGGAACTGAAACCGGCCAACGCCTGCCACGACCGCGCGGAAATGGACCTGCACTTGGGCGAATTCCCCATCCCGAAGGACCTGCGCATGGTGCTTACCGGTGCGGGCCGCGTGGGCCATGGCGCCATGGAGACCTTGGAGCGTGCAGGCGTATTGCGGGTTGCTCCCGAGGATTTCCTGGACAAGGACTTTTCCAGCCCGGTGTTTACCGTTCTGGACAGCCACGACATCTATGCACGCGATGATGGCAAGCCGTTTGACACCCCCGCTTTCCACGCCGACCCCAGCGGCCACCATTCCATCTTCCTGCCTTTTGCACGGCGCGCGCACATCTACATCGCATGCCACTTCTGGGACGCGCGCGGTCCGAAGATCCTTACCGCGAAGGACCTGCAGGACCCAGCGCTCGCCCTGCGTGCCGTGGCCGACATCAGCTGTGACATCGGCGGCCCGATAGACAGCACCCTGCGTGCCAGCACCATTGCCGAGCCGCTCTACGGATACAACCGCGCCAGCGGAACGGAGTGCGCCGTGGGAACGCCCGGAAGCATCACCGTGATGGCCGTGGACAACCTGCCCTGCGAATTGCCGCGCGATTCCTCGAAGACCTTCGGGCGCGACCTGATGGACCACGTACTCCCGCACCTCCTGGGACCGGTGGACGATGCCATGATCGCACGCGCAACGATCGCCAAAGGCGGAAAGCTTACGGAGCGGTACAGCTACTTGGCGGATTATGCCGCCGCAGGCCCGTCCTGATCGGGATCAGCGCCAAGCCGCATTTCGAAGGTCAGGTAGGACGTGAACGGCCCCAAGCTTTGAACGGTGCCAAGGATGGGGCGCACCACCTTGCGCGCCATGGACATCAAGCCCAGGCCCGCACCACCGTTCACCGTGCGGCCGGCATTGGAGAGCAGTTTCAGGTAATGCTCACGCAGGTCCTCATGCCCCATGGAATTGAGGATGCCGAGGCGGTGCAATAACAGCACGCCGGTGGCGGCTGGAACCGCATTGCCCGTGCAAAGCCGGTAACCATCGCCGCAGCGCACCAGCAGCACGAATGAAGAATCACCGAACACGCCCTTGGCATGCCGGCACAAATTGTCCAAGGATTCCAAAAGCACTTGCACCAAGCGCTTGCGCAAGGCCACGGGATCGCCGCAGCTGCGGCAATAAGCTTCCACTTGGGCAAGCATGCCGGGGATGGACGCTGCCTCAACCGTACCGGCATGTTCCAACACCAACGCAACAGCCGGGTCCGCCAATAAGCGGTCCTTGGTTCCCTGAAGCCTGTCCAGGCCCAATTCCGGCGGTGGGGCCGAAAGGTTCAAGCCGGTGCGGCCATTGGATACTGCTGCTTGCATCATCCCGCTGATACGCAATGCCACTGCCAAGGTTCCCGGGCCGCGGCTTCAAGGCAGCACGCTACCTTGGGCCCGGCATTTCATTCCTTTGCGCCTCGCCACTTATCCGCACCCGATGAAAGTGATCATCCCCCTTCTGTTCCTGCTTGCCTCCGGCTGCAGCATCACCTGCATCCATCCCACCAGCCCGGTGGAGGAACGCACCCTGGATGTTGCTTCCTTCACCGGCATCGAGGTGGGCGGTGCGGCACAAGTGACCGTGGAAAAAGGAGACATCCAGCAGGTGAAGGTCACCGCGCAACCCGAAGTGATCGCCCTGCTGGAAACCAAGGTGGACGGGGGCGTGTGGGACATCAGCACCTCCAAGTGCTGGACATCGGACAAGGGCCTGACCATCCACATCACCACACCGGCAGCACTCACCTCCGTGGAAGTTTCCGGCAGCGCGGATGTTGAACTGGGCAACGTGTTCAGTACGGACAAAACGGAACTGTCCACTTCCGGCAGCGGTTCCATCAGCGCAGCGGAGATCAATGCCAAAGCCCTGAAGGTGGACATTTCGGGCAGTGGCACCATCACCGTGCGCGGCACATGCACCAACATGGAGGCCGCCATTTCGGGAAGCGGCGACTTGCACGCCGTGGACCTGGCCGCCAATGCGGTGGATGTGGACATTGCCGGCAGCGGCAAGGCGGACGTAAAGGCCATCAGCACCTTGGAAGCCTCCGTTTCCGGCTCCGGCGAAGTGCGCTACAGCGGAAAGCCCGACCTGCGGTCTTCCATTTCGGGCAGTGGATCGGTAATGCCCCTGCCATGAACCGCACCCATTGCTTCACTGCACTATTGCTCCTTGCCGCCTGTTCCAACCCCGGCACCCCGACCAGCACATCGGAGGATATTCCGGCCGCAGGGCAGGAACCGTTGCTGCAAAATGCCCGCACCTACCACCCGCTGAACCTGCCCAACCTGGACGACAATGTGCGCAACGACACGTTGTTGATCTACACCACCCATGCCTTGGGCAACGGGGAATTCGTGATGGCCGCAAGGAACGTGGAGGAAACGCGCGAAGGGCTGCGCCTGTACCTGTACAAGCCACGGGCTGACAGCAGTGCGGACGTGCTTGCGGTCTCCAAGCCCGCGTATGACAGCGAAGTGATGCTGCCCACCTATTTCTCAACGGGCGATACGGCCGATGGCACCATCATCCTGGCCAACTACGGCGGATTGGAAAGCTGGGGGCAGAACGTCTTCTGGCTGAAGAACGGCCACTTCAGGGACCTTGGATGGCTGGACGTGGCCGAGCGTACCTTCAAGGTGCGGATGGACAGCCTGCAACAATGGCGCACCACCATTGCCCCGCTCACGAATGTCAACGGTGCAAACGGCCAGTTCGACCTCACCTTTCAGGGCGACAGCTTGATGATCTATGACGACCTGCAGGGAGGCCGGGAAGTGATGCTCCCAACGAGCCGCATCCGGTACCGCTACGATGGGCGGTCCATGGTCCTTCTGGTCGACGGGAAGCCACGCACACCTGCTCCGCTCTAAGCTTCCGGTTCCTGAACCAAGCACAGGCCCTTCATCCAAGTGTGGCCCGCACCTGGCCCATAGCAGGAATTGGGTGTGTGGGTCCTTGGCCGATCGCGGAAACGCATCAGGTGGTTCGAAGTACCCCGCTCCGGCGGCACGACCGGGCATGAAGGTTCTTTTGGATGCCGCCATCGTTCGCTCATACAGCTCCCGCGAACGGGATGTGCCAGTTGCAGCTCAGCCGGATACTTCGTTCCAGTATCCTCGCTTCGCTGCGCCTTGTTTGGGCGAACGATTGCTTCGCGTGCCATCCGCCTGCCTGCCGGAAGGCAGGTTCGAGGTACTGCGAGCCACCCATCAGTCACAATTCATCAGTGTCAGAATTCATAATATTTTCAAAAAACCTACCTTAAGCCCTTCAATCATTCATCCAAATGAAGTCGTCGTTCTCAAGATCCATTCGCTACTTGCTGTTGTTGCTGGTATTTGCTTGCTGCCACCGTGCCAATGCCACGCACATTGTGGGCGGTGACCTCGGCTACCAATACCTCGGGGAAACCGCTCCCGGCACAGGGGAATACCGCTACAAGCTGATCTTGCGGCTCTTTGTGAACTGCGGGCCCAGCTCCAGTTACCCATCCGTGATCGACATTCTGGGCTCCGAGTCCACCGGCCTGCCCGTGGGCGTTTACCCCGAAGATCCGGCCAACCCGAACGCCAACAAGCAATTGATGCAGACGGCTTATTTGTACGTCACATCTTACGGTGTGATCACGCCGAACCTGCCTGCCGGCTGCAACGTGGGCGATGGCCAGTGCGTGGAGGAAAGCCGCCTGGAAGGTGAAGTGATCCTGCCGGCAAGCACCAACGGATTCCACCTGTACTTGCAGCTATTTGCCCGGAACGAGGCCATCATCAACCTGGTGGACCCGGGCGATTCGGGCATGGGCTTCTATTCCTACATCCCGCCTACCTCCATTCCCAATTCATCACCCGTGTTCACCGGCACCCCGGTGCCGTACATCTGCATTGCGGACACCGTTGCCTTCAGCAATGCCGCGGTTGACAGCGATGGCGACTCGCTCGTCTTCAGTTTCCGGACGCCCTATGAATCGCAGGACCAGGTAGGCGGCATTGCCTTGCCTCCGGCCATCCTGAACTGGCCCCTGCAACCCGTGCAGTACATGCCGGGCCTCAGCGCCACCATTCCTTTCGGCAGCACGGGCTTTGCCGGCATCAATCCGGTTACGGGCGCCACGCAGTATTACGCACCGTCCATCGGCAACTGGGTGGTGGCCGTGGAAGTGCAGGAATACCGCAACGGCCAGCTGATCGGCCTGATCCGCAGCGACCTCCAACTGCTCAGTGTGCCATGCAGCGGAGCCAACGTTGCACCCATGCCGCAGAACGGGGAGCTCACCACCACCTACCAAGTGGTTGCCGGGGAGCAATTGTGCTTTCCGCTGAACTTCACGGACGCCGATGGCAACCTGGTAACCCTGGACGTGGTGGGCGGCATTTTCCAACCCAACTTGACCAGCCCGGCGGCCGTGATCAACGGGGCAACTGCGGCGGACAGCCTGTTGACCACGCAATTCTGCTGGGCCACGGCTTGCGACCAGGGGAGCCCGGAACCTTACCACTTCTCGGTGCTTGTCTATGACGATGCCTGCCCGCCGGGCGTATTCACCGGCACCATTTCCGTAGAGGTGCTGCCGAGCTCAACGCCACCCACCATCTCCGGTCCCGGCATCGGCTGCGCGGGGCAAACCACCGCGGAATACTGCACGGAAGAACTGGAGAACGCCAGCTACACTTGGACGGTTTCCGGCGGAACCGTGCTTTCGGCCACCAACGGCAGTTGCATCACCATTGCATGGGGCGGCCCGGGAATTGGGCAGATCATGGTGGAACGGACACTGGACAGCTGCGTGATGCAGACCGTCCAACCGATCAACATCCTGGAATCATCACCGGCTTCCTTCACCATCACAACCGACACCACCTGCCTGGGCCTTCTGGTCCGCGCCACGGACACCAGCCCCAGCGCCATATCATCGGTCTGGAGCGTGAACGGCGCCGTCACCCAGAACGGCCCGGAGTTCACCATTCCCTATGCGGAATCCAGCACCATCGGCCTGGAAACCACGGCCAATACGGGCTGCACCAGCTATACCGAGCAAGTATTCTCCGTGGGGCCGTACAACCAGTTGGTGCATTTCGCGCTGCCCAATGTGTTCACGCCGAACAACGACCAAGTGAACGACCGCTTCAAGCTCCTCACCACCCAGTCACTGGATGCGTGTTTCCAGGTCCACGTTTATGACCGCTGGGGCAATCTGGTCCATGAAAGCAACGGCGGGAACAATGGCTGGAACGGCAAGCTGGCGAACGGGGAACCGGCCAGTGAAGGCGTGTACTACTACATCGTGAACGTGAACGACGATGCCTTCAGCGGGCACGTGAGCCTGATGCGTTGACGGCTTCGCGCCACACCCGGTTCGCGCCGTGCAATCGGCTTGTTCCTACCTTCGGGCTTCCTTCCATGAAGCCTGAAGAAACCATAGACCACCCCATCCGCTGGGCGTGGCACCGCATTGCGCGGCGCTACAACGCGGAAGCCGCGCAGTACGGCGGATCCATGAGCATCGGCTATGCCTTGCTCAACATCGACCCCGAAGGCACCCCCAGCACCAAGCTCGGGCCCAAAATGGGCATGGAGCCGCGAAGCCTTACCCGCACCCTGCGAAACATGGAGGAAAAAGGGTTGATCCAACGCCGGCCCGACGGCAAGGACGGCCGCATGATGCGCATCTTCCTCACACCGGAGGGCAAGCGCATGCGGGACATCAGCAAGGCTGCCGTGCTCCACTTCAATGAGCTGGTGCAGGCGAACATACCGGCAAGGGAATTGGTTGCATTCCATGCCGTGATGCACAAGATCAACGCCCTGCTGGACCGGGACGACCTTTTTAAGTAGAACGCGGCAACTGCCGCATCCATTCACCATTGTACCATACGAATGAGCAAGAGAACCATCCGAAAAGTCGCCGTGCTTGGCTCGGGTGTCATGGGCAGCCGCATCGCTTGCCACTTCGCCAACATCGGCGCGGAGGTGCTGCTGCTGGACATCCCGCCCAAGGAAGGCAAGGACCGCAATGCCGTGGCCAAGGAACACTTGGCCGCAGCCCTGAAGAGCACCCCCTCCCCCATCTATGCCAGGCACTTCGCCACGCGCATCACCACCGGCAACTTCGAGGATGACCTGCCCAAGATCAAGGACTGCGACTGGGTGATCGAAGTGGTGGTGGAACGCTTGGACATCAAACAGCAGGTGCTGGCCAACGTGGAAAAATTCCGCAAGCCCGGTACCCTCATCACCACCAACACCAGCGGCATCCCCATCCACGCCATCGCCGAAGGGCGCAGCGCGGACTTCCGGAAGCACTTCCTCGGCACGCACTTCTTCAATCCGCCGCGCTACCTGCCGCTGCTGGAGCTGATCCCCGGCCCGGACACGGACCCGGCGGTGCTGAGCTTCCTGGAGGAATACGGCCAGCGCGTGCTGGGCAAGACCACCGTGGTGTGCAGGGACACGCCGGCCTTCATCGCCAACCGCATCGGCGTTTACGGTATCATGGGCCTGTTCCATTTGATCGAAGAGATGGGCCTCACCGTGGAAGAAGTGGACCGCCTCACCGGTCCTGTTCTGGGCCGCCCGAAGAGTGCCACGTTCCGCACGGCGGATGTGGTGGGCCTCGATACGCTGGTACACGTGGCGAAAGGCGTGCAGGCCAACTGCCCCAACGACGAGCAGAACGCCACGTTCGCGCTGCCGAACTATTTGCAGCAGATGGTGGAAAAGAACATGCTCGGCAGCAAGACCGGCAAGGGCTTCTTTTTCAAGGACCGCAGCACGGCAAAGGGCGAGATCCTGCAACTCGACCTGAAAACACTGGAGTACAAGCCCCAAGTGAAGCCCAAGTTCGCCACAGTCGATGCCGCGCGGAAAGAGGATGACCTGAAGAAGCGCATAACCATCCTCTACACCGGCACCGACAAGGCCGGGGAATTCTACCGCAAGAGCTTCCACGGGCTGTTCGCATACGTGAGCCACCGGATCCCGGAAATAACCGACGCGTTGTACAAGATCGACGATGCCATGCGCGCGGGCTTCGGCTGGGAGATGGGGCCGTTCGAGTTGTGGGATGCAGTCGGCGTGAAGACCGCGCTCGATGCCATGAACACTGCCCATGTGAAAGTCGCGCCGTGGATCAACGACATGCTGGCCGCCGGCAACAGCAGCTTCTACAAGGTGGAAGGTGGCAAGCGGCTTTATTACGACATCGCCAGCAAGAGCTACAAGCCCGTGCCGCGCGCGGAAGGCCTGATCGTGCTGGCCGACCTGCCGGAGAGCGCGGTGGTGTGGAAGAACAAGGATGTCACCGTGCGGCACTTGGGCGACGAGATCCTGTGCGTGAGCTGGAGCAGCAAGATGAACACCTTCGGCGCGGAGGTGATCCAGGGCCTGAACAAAGCCATCGACATCGCGGAGGAAAGCTACAAAGGCCTGGTAGTGTACAACGACGGCGCGCTCTTCAGCGCGGGCGCCAACGTGGGCATGATCTTCATGATGGCCGTGGAGCAGGAATACGAAGACCTGGACATGGCCATCCGCACCTTCCAGAACACCATGATGCGCATGCGCCACAGCAGCATCCCCGTGGTGGCCGCACCCCACCAGCTCTGCCTCGGCGGCGGCACCGAGCTCTGCCTGCACGCGGACAAGGTGGTGGCGTACGCCGAGACCTACATGGGCTTAGTGGAATTCGGTGTGGGCGTGATCCCCGGCGGCGGCGGCACCAAGGAATTCGCCCTGCGCCTCAGCGATGAACTCCAGGAAGGCGACATCCGCATCAACCGGCTGCGGCACCGCTTCCTCACCATCGGCCAGGCCAAGGTGAGCACCAGCGGCGAGGAGGCCTTCGACCTCGGCTACCTGCGCCGCGGCACCGACGAGGTGATCGTGAGCCGCGCCCACCAGCTGGCCTACGCCAAGGCCTGCGCCTTGAATCTCTGGAACAGGGGCTACACCAAGCCGCCCATGCGCAAGGACATCAAGGTGCTGGGCAAGGAGGGCTTGGGCATTGTTTACGTGGGCGCCAACAGCATGGAGAGTGGCAATTACATCAGCGAGCACGACACGTTGA
>JAFDZG010000309.1 GCA_018267065.1 Bacteroidota bacterium | reverse complement strand
GCGGCGACACGCTGGTGAATTCAGTGGTGCTGGCCATTGTGGACTATCCGCCCATGCAGATCAACACCCAGACCACGGTACTGCTGCAGTGCGACCAGGACTCCATACCGCTTTTTGCCAGCGTTACCGGGGGCTTCGGACAGGTTACGATGCTTTGGGGCGATACGCTGCAAGCAGGCCAGGTATATGTGCCCGGCATGGAGAACGGCACCTATACCATCACGGCCACGGATGAATGCCCCAAAACCGTTACGCAGACCATCACGGTGGATGCGGGCTGCAAGATCATCATCCCCAATGTGATCACCCCGAACGGCGACGGGGAGAACGACAAGTTCGTGGTGGAGGGGATCAAGGGCCGTGAGAACCGCGTGCAGATCTGGGACCGCTGGGGCAAGGAAGTGCTCAACATGGTGAACTACCAGAACAATTTCTCCGCCAAGGGCCTGCATGACGGCGTGTATTTCTACGCCATCAAGGTGAAGGACGAACAGTATACCGGCAACCTGCAGGTGCTGGGAAGCAAGTAGCGCTATCCAAGCAGCGAACGGCCCGTCATTTCCTTGGGCTGTGCCAGGTCCATCAGTTCAAGCAGGGTGGGGGCCACGTCCGCAAGGATGCCGTTGTGCACCTGCACGGCACGGTCCGTGAGCACGAACACCGGCACCGGGTTCAACGTGTGCGCCGTATTGGGCGAACCATCGGGGTTAACAGCCTTGTCCGCATTGCCGTGGTCGGCGATGATGACGAAGGACCAGCCTTTTTTTCGCCCGGCCTCCACCACGCGCTTGGCGCAGGCATCGGTGGTTTCCACCGCTTTCACGATGGCGGGGAAAACACCGGTGTGCCCCACCATGTCCGGGTTGGCGAAGTTGAGCACCAGCAACCGTGCATCGCCCTGTTCCAGTTCGGCAACAGCCGCATCCGCCACGGCCTGTGCGCTCATTTCAGGTTGCAGGTCGTAGGTGGCCACCTTCGGTGAAGGTGCCATGTGCCTGTGTTCGCCGGGGAAAGGTGCTTCACGGCCGCCGCTGAAGAAAAAGGTGACGTGCGGGTATTTCTCCGTTTCGGCCATGCGCACCTGTGTGGCCCCGGCTTTGGAAACCACCTCGCCCAAGGTCATTGGCAGATCATCCTTGCTGAAGAGCACATGAATGCCCTTGAACTGATGGTCGTACAGCGTCATCGTGACGTAATACAGCGGTAGCGGCGTCATTTCCTGCGCCGGAAACGCCTGTTGCGTCAACGCTTCGGTGATCTCGCGGCAACGGTCCGTGCGGAAGTTGAAGCAGATCACCACGTCGCCAGCTTGAATGGTGGCCAAGGGTTCCCCGTTTTCACCCGTGATGGCGCAAGGCTCGATGAACTCGTCCGTGATCCCTGCGGAGTAGCTGTTTTCCACGGCTTTCAACGCGCTCGGGGCCTGGTTGCCGGTGCCGTGGACCAGCAGGTCGTATGCCTTGCGGATGCGCTCCCAACGCTTGTCCCTGTCCATGGCATAGTAGCGCCCGCACACGGAGGCGATCCGGGCTGGCGTGCCTTGGAAATTTTGCTCCAATGAGCGGATGAAGCCCGCACCGCTGCGCGGGTCGGTGTCGCGCCCGTCCGTGAACGCATGGACAAACACGTCCTTCAAGCCTGCGGCCCCCGCCATATTGCAAAGCGCTGCCAAGTGTGCGCTTGAGGCATGCACGCCGCCGGTGCCCACCAGCCCGATGAAGTGGAGCCTTTTCCCCGGTTTTGCCGCTTCGGCAAATGCGGCCCGCAGTTCCTCATTGGCCTGCAAGGAACCATCTGCAATGGCGCGGTCGATCCGCACCAGGTCCTGGTACACCACGCGCCCGGCGCCAATGTTCAGGTGGCCCACTTCACTGTTGCCCATCTGCCCGGCAGGGAGGCCCACATTTTCGCCGTCGGTGCGCAATTGCGCATGGGGCGCTGTTTGGAACAGGCCGTCAATGAAGGGCGTGTTGGCCTGTGCAATGGCATCGGTGGCATCTCCGGCGCCGATGCCCCAGCCGTCCAGGATGATCAATGCGGCCTTCTTTTGCGTGGTCATGGATGCAGGGGAAACGTGGCCGCGAAGGTAGAGCCGTGCGGATGCACGGGCCGGTATTCCACCTGCCCGCCGAGGCTTTCCATGGTGCGGCGCACAATGAAGAGCCCCAGCCCGGTGCCCTTGGTGTTGCGGGTTTCCTCGCTGCCGCTGCGGAAGAATTTGTCAAAGATCCGTGCCCGGTCGGCAGCTGGTATGCCAGGCCCGGCATCACTTACCCGAAGCACTACGGCACGCTCGCCATGTTCAATCTCCACATGCACGGAAGTTCCTGCCGGGGCGTATTTGCACGCATTTTCCAGCAGGTTCAACAACACCGAGCGGAATGACGTGGCATCGGTGCGCATCAACAACCGTTCCGGGAGCCGGGCGGTGATCTGGTGCCCCTGGCCATAACTGGTGCGGGCAGCCGCGATCACTTGGGCGGTTTCCGCTGCAACGTCCACATCGCTCCATAAAGGGGCCGCATTCTTTTCCTCCAGGCGGCTGGCCAGCAGGATGCGTTCGGTGAGCTGGTGCAATCGTTCCACATCGGTGCGGGTGCTTCGTGCAAGCATCTCGCGGCGCTGCTGGTCCAGGCCCGGGCGATCAAGTGTTTGAAGGTGCAGTTTCAAGGCAGCGATGGGCGTGCGCAGCTCATGGCTGGCCGCCATCAGGAAATCGCGCTGCTGGCGGGCAAGGTGGATTTCCTGCCGCAACGTGCGGAAGGTGATCCACAACGCCAGCAACAGGAGCACCAGGAACACGGATCCCTCGCCAAGGATCATCCAAAGCGTGTGGTGCGGCAGGCGCACCGGAAGGTGGGGCATGATGCCGCCGGCGATGAGCTGCTGCTGCAATGCGAAAATGTCACGGTCCTTGCTGAACAAAAGCCACATCCACCATGCGGATTGCAACAGGATGTACAAGGCCACAAAACCGAACAGCAGCGCAGGGGTGCGGGTGGAAGGACGCGCCATTGCCCAAAATTACTGGTCAGCACGGCCTTGCTTGCAATGATCCCGGCGCGGCCTGTTCCCGGCCACCTCCCATGGACGGCCGTTCATTTCAGGTGATGGTTTCCAATTCGTTCAACCTCATTACCTTGCACGCATATTTGTTCATGGATCCTCAGGCGGCGAGAGCCTTTATTCTTGCGGAATTGCGTGGGCGGCTACCGGTAAACAGGAGCTACCATTCCCTTGCGCATACATTGGACGTGTACGCCAGTACCATTTCCATCGCGGAGGAAGAGGGAATCACGGGGGAACCGTTGGACCTGCTTAAGACGGCCGCGTTGTTCCATGATTCGGGATTCATGGACATGCCGGGCGACCATGAACAGGGAAGTTGCATTTTTGCCAGGGCCCACCTGCCGCGCTTCGGTTACACCAAGGAGCAGATCGGAACCGTTTGCGCTTTGATCATGGCCACCAAGATCCCGCAGCACCCATTCGACAAGTTGAGCGAAGTGCTCTGCGATGCGGACCTGGACTATCTGGGGAGGGACGATTTCCACACCATTGGCAACCTGCTGTTCCAGGAGATGAAGTCACATGGCGCCTTGACGACCAGGCGCGAATGGAACGAATTGCAGGAAAAATTCCTGGCCCGCCATACCTATTTCACCGAAACCAACCGCAGGGTGCGCGGTGAAAAGAAAAAAGCGCACTTGGCCTGGGTGCGCCAATGGCTCAGGGACAATCCGTGACCCCGGACCAAGCCGGGATGAAATGGGCGAAGCCCTTGGGGATCCAAGGGCTTCGCTTTTGTGGTGCCTCCCAGAATCGAACTGGGGACACACGGATTTTCAATCCGTTGCTCTACCAGCTGAGCTAAGGCACCAACTGCTTCATTCCCATCTTTGCGGTGCACAGCCTCCGCGCGAAGGGGCGGCAAATATAGACTTTCAGGCAAATTATGGAGCAACCCGACAAAGAGCTGGTGGTGGATGTGGGCAATTCCCGCATGAAACTGGGCCTGTTCTCCCACGGCCGGCTGCTGCGACACGTTGTGGCTCCGCACGGGGACATGGGCGCCGTGCACAAATTTCTGGCCGGCACGGGCGTGCAGCGCATCGCCGTGGGCTCCGTGGCACGGCAAGACCGGCAATTTGCAGGGGCATTGGAACGCCTGGCTCCCGTAAAAATGCTTGAAGGAGGTGGCCCTTCGCCCTTGGGCAGTACCTATGCAACCCCCGAAACGCTCGGGGTGGACCGCTTGGCCAATGCCGTGGGCGCCGCGTTGGTATTTCCGGACCGTGCGGTGCTGGTCATCGACCTGGGGAGCTGTGCCACCTATGACATCGTGGATGAACTGGCCGTTCACCAGGGAGGCATCATCGCCCCGGGGCTGCACATGCGGGCCCGCGCCATGCATGCCTTCAGTGCGCGGCTGCCTGAAGTGGACCCGCCGGAAAACCCGGTGGTGCCCGGGCACGACACCCGGACCTGCCTCGCTGCCGGAACGTTCCATGGCATGCTCCACGAAATCCGCGGCCACATTGGGTTTTTCAGGCAACAATACCGGAACTTGGCCGTTGTGGTCACCGGTGGCGACGCCCCGCGCTTCGTGCGCGCCCTGAAAAGCGGCATCTTTGCGCACCCTTCGCTGACCCTCATCGGCCTCCATGCGCTACTGCATTACGATCCGCAACGCGGCACTGCTCCTTTACTTGGGACAAAGCATCGCGGCCCGCGCACAGGCCACAAGTGATTCGCCGTACAGCGCTTTCGGCTTCGGCGACCTGCTGCCGGCGGGCCAGGCTGCGCAAGCCCTGATGGCGGGCAACGGCATTGCCCTCACGGAGCCTTACGCGGTGCTCATGGGCAATCCGGCGAGCTACGCTGCGCTTGCCCGCCCCGTGTTCGAGGCGGGGGCTGCATTCCGCTCCATGCGCTCCAGTTCGGCCACGGCCGCCACCACCCTCAAGGACGCCAACTTCACGGGGTTTGACATCGGCGTGCCTTTCGGCAGGGGCAAATGGGGGCTTGCACTGGGGCTCGCACCGTTTTCCGATGTGGGGTATTCCATCAGCAGGCCAGTTTCGGGCCCGGACGGAACCATTACGTACAACTACACGGGCAGCGGCGGCATCAACCGCGTTTTCGCGGGGCTGGGGCGCGCGGTCTTCCAACATGCCGCGGACTCGCTTGGAAACGCGGGGGGGCGCTTGCTCATCGGTGCCAACTTCAACTTCTTCTTCGGGAGCATGGAGGAAACACGCGATGCAGTCTACCCGGGCAGCTTGGGCTATTCCAATGTGCGCGCCTTTTCATCCTTGGTGCTGCGCGCCCCCGGCGCGGATGCCAGCGTGCTGTGGCAAGGTGACCTCACGCGCAAGAAAACGAAGGATGGCGACAACTGGCGGTGGAGCGCCGGGGCTTCCGTGCAATTGCCAACCGTGCTTCAGGCGCGTTACAGCCAATTGGTCAACACCTACACCACCAATTCAGGCATTGAAACCATCCGCGACACGGTGCCCTCCGGACAGGAAACTGAAGGCACGGTGGGGTTCCCCGTTGGGCTGGGCTTCGGGATCGGCGTGAGCAATGCCCATTGGGCCTTCACCGCCGAGGCCAAGAGCCGGGATTGGTCCGCCAGCACCGTGGACGTGCCGGGCTATGCCTTGGCCAGCCCGCTTCGCAGTGCCGCCACCTTCGGGGCAGCCGTCCGCTTCCAGCCGTCCACGGAAGGGCCCTTGTACAACCGCGCCGTGTACCGCTTCGGCTTGCGCCATGCACAAGCTCCCCAGGAGGTGAAGGGAAGATCACTGGCCACCAGCGCGGCCACCATCGGCCTTGCATTGCCGCTGAATGCCGCGCAGACCAACAGTTGGCTGAACATTGGCGCTGAATTCGGCCAACGGGGCACCACGGATGATGGCTTGATCAAAGAGCGCTATGCCATGCTCTGGCTGGGCATTACCTTCACGCCATGGCGCGGTGAACGTTGGTTTACGGCACCCAAGATCCAGTGACCTGCCGGCCCGCGGGCACCGCGCAGATCCCCATGCCCCACCGATCACATCCTTCGGCGCTTCCGGGCCATGGGCCTTGGTGCAGGCCGCTCCAGGCGCTGGTGGTGCTTGCCCTGCTCGTATCCTGCAAGAACGACCTGGACCGGGTGCGCGCCATTGAAGTGGCCCCGAACGGACCGGACCGGATCACCACCAATGCCGAGTACCTCTATTCGGACAGCGGTGTGGTGCGGAACCGGGTGCGCGCGGCAACGATCGCCGAATATGGGGGCGACCAGCCCCGGACATTGATGGAAGGCGGGGTGGAGCTTACCTTTTTTGATGAACAGGGGCGTGCCAGCGGAAGGCTCACCGCCAGGCGCGGCGAGATCCTTCCCGCCAAGAACAGGATGGAAGTGGAGGAAAATGTGGTTTTCACCAATGCCAAGGGAGAGAAATTGGAAACTGAACAGCTGACCTGGGCCCAGGACAGCGGCCGGGTGTTCACCGACCGCCCCGTGAAAGTGACCCGATCACGCGACATCATCTATGGCAAAGGCCTGGATGCCGCACAGGATTTCCATTGGTACACGGTCCGGAAGATCACGGGAACCCTCTTCATTGACCGGAACGATACCTTGGCACCAAAGAACCAGTCCCCGTAATGGAAAAGATAGCGCGGTTCATGGAGATGTTCTGGCTGGTATTGGCGGTGCTTACCGCCGGATGGGCGGTGTATGTGCTGCTGGCGCAGGGCTGGGCCATTGGAAGCACCTGGCTGCTGTTTCCCTTGGTGTGCGGTGCAATGTTCGGTTACCGCCGCTTCATGCGCGGCAGGATGGAGCGCTGGGAGCAGCAGCAACGTGAGAAAGGACCCCATGGGCGGTGAACACGCGGGCCGCACGGCCCCACTTTTCCGGAAAGTGCGATGAACGCGGCTGACATTACCATACTGCTGGTGGCCATGGCTGCTTCGGCCTTGTGCTCCGGGCTGGAAATTGCGCTGGTGAGCAGCAACAAGCTGTACATCGAAGTGCAGCGGAACCAAGGGGCCATCTGGGCCCGGATCACCGCATCCCTGCTCCGCAGGCCCGCCAGGGTGATCAGCGCACTGCTCGTGGGCAGCACCATTGCGCTGGTGGCCTATGGAACGGTAATGGCGCGCCTGCTGGAGCCGGGACTTCACGCACTTTATCCGCACGAAGGCTTCGTACTGGTGATGCAGACCGTGCTGAGCACCTTGCTGATCCTGGTAGTGAGCGAGTTTCTCCCCAAAGCCTTGTTCCGCGCGGACCCCAACGGCGTGCTAAGCCTGTTCGCACTGCCTTTGGCGGCCATTTACCTGTTGCTGTGGCTGCCCACCGTGCTGCTTACCACCATCAGTGAGGGGTTGCTGCGGCTTTTCGGGGTGAAGCCGAACATGGGCAAAGCGGGCTTTGGCCGCATAGACCTGGATGCATTCCTGCAGGAGGTGAGCGAAACCGCTTCCACCAACGCGGAGGTGGAGGCCGAGGTGGAATATTTCAGGAACACCCTGGAGCTGAGCAATACCAAGGTGCGCGACATCATGGTGCCCCGCGCGGACATTGAGGCCATCGGCGTGGACGAGCCGGTGGTGGAGCTGCGGTCGCGGTTCCTGGCCACGGGCCTCACCAAGCTGCTTGTCCACAAGGACGGCATCGACAACATCATCGGCTACGTGCACAGCTATGAAATGTTCAAGCATCCGCGCAGCATCCGGGCCATGCTCCGCACGGTGAACTTCATCCCCGGGACAATGCCCGCCGACGAGGCCTTGCGCCTGTTCACCAAGGAACGCAACCATGTTGCCGTGGTGGTGGACGAATTCGGGGGCACGGCCGGCATGCTCACCACGGAGGATGTGGTGGAAGGCATTGTGGGCGACATTGAGGACGAGCACGACGACGAGCACATGCTGGAGGAGCGCATCAGCCCCACGGAATTCGTGCTCAGCGCGCGGCTTGAAGTGGAACACTTGGTGGAAGCTTACGGCCTGAACCTGCCGGAAAGCGATGATTACGACACCCTGGCGGGCTTCATCATGAACCGCACGGGCACCGTGCCCGAACCGGGGGAAGTGGTGGACGACGGGCCTTTCCGGTTCACGGTTACCAATGTTTCCCACGGCCGCATCGACCTGCTGAACCTCCAGGTGCTGGATGTGGAGGCCGGTTTCAAGGGCGGGTCCGCTGCCGCCCACGCCTGAACCAGCCCTTTTTGGCCGCGGGCACGCGGAACCGGGCAACTGCACGGAACGGCGCCCGGACCCGGGTTTATACAGGTACCATCCGCAGGCCGTGCATCCATGCGGCTCCCCGCCTATATTTGCCACCCTTTTAAGATCAAGTAGATGGCTGTAATTGGAAAGATCCGCGAGCGTGGTACGCTGTTGGGGATCATTGTAGGCGGTGCATTGGCGCTTTTTGTGATCGGTGATTTCCTGGGCCACCGCACCGGCGGGGGCGACCGTACCGTGGGTACCATCGCGGGCACCGACATCAGCGTGGAAGAGTTCTCCGCACGGGTGGACCAGCAATTGGACCTCTACCGGGAGAACGGCACCACCGTGGATGACAAATTGCAGGAGCAGGTCCGCAACGGCGTGTGGAACGACATGCTGCGCGAGCACACCCTGATGGTGCAGGCCGATGAGGCCGGTTTCGGCAACACCATCAGCCGCGACGAGTATGACGACATCCGCTTCGGCAACAACGTGCTGCCCGATTTCAAGAACAACCAGAACTTCACCGACCCCAAGACCGGGCAACCGGACAAGGAGAAGTTGCGCAAGTATTTCAAGTACGTGCAGGAGAACAATTTGGCCCTGTTCGACATGCAGAAGAAAACCTTCGTGCCCCAGCGCATACAGGCCAAGTACAACGACCTGGTGAAGAAGAGCTGCTTCGTGAACAAGGCCCAGGTCCAGGATGACTGGGCTGCCAAGAACACCATGGCGGACTTTGAGTTTGTGGCGCAACGGCTGGAAAGCGAAGCGGACAGCCTGTACCCGGTGGACGACCAGGAGCTCCGCCGGTTCTACGATGCCCACAAGAATGACCGGAAGTACCGGCAAACGGCATCGCGCAGCTTTGCCTACGTGCGCTTCGAGGCAACCCCTACCCAAGAAGACATCGACAACACGCGCAAGGACATGGAAGGCCTGAAGGCCGACTTTATTGCTACCCGCGGGTTCAAGGCTGATAGCGCACTGGTGGCCGCCTACTCGGACACGAAGAACACCAAGCCCACGCCATACACCGAGGGCACGGCGGACCACTTGAACGACTCATTGATCATCCATGCCGACACGGGCACCGTTGTTGGCCCTTTCCGTGACGGCAACGCTTGGAAGTTGGTGAAGGTGGCCGAACTGGCCGACGTGCAGGAAGCACGCGTGCGCCACATCCTGCTGAACACGCAGGGCAAGAGCCCGGAACAGGATGCCGTTATCAAGCAGCGGGCGGACAGCATCCTGGCCGTTGTGAAGAAGGACCGGAGCAAGTTCGGGGCACTGGTTGAGAAATTCTCCGACGATCCCGGCAGCAAGAGCACGGGCGGCGTGTACGAATGGTTTGACAAGAACCGCATGGTGCCCGAGTTCACCAAGGCCAGCTTTGATGAGCCCGTGGGCGCCATCACCATTGCAAAGACCAGCTACGGCTACCACATTGTGGAAGTGCTGGGCCAGCGTACCCGCAAGGAGCGCCGTGTGCTCACCATCGACCGGAAGATCGCACCGGTGCAGGCCATGAAGGCCACTTGGAAACTGGCGAACGAATTCTCCCTGAACAACCCGGACACCGCCTCCTTCCGCAAGGCGGCCACGGAAAAGGGGTACAACTATACGCCTGTGGACCAGCTGAGGCCCGACCAATCCTTTGTGCCGGGGCTGCAGGATGCCGGTGAAGTGGTGCGCTGGGTGAACCACGCCGCCGCGGATGCAAAGAGCAGCGAGCCCTTGACCAGCGGCGACAGCTATGTGGTCTGCTCCCTGCTGGGCATCCATGAGCCTGGCGTGCCCACGCTCAACGATGTGCGCATGGCCTTTACCAAGGAGGTCCGCAATGGGAAGAAGGCGGATGCCATTGCTGCCAAGATGAAGGATAAAACGGACCTCCAGGCATTGGCCAAGGAGCTCAATGTGAACGTGCAGAATTCAGGCAACATGGCGTTTGCCGCCAACACCATTCCCGGCGGATACAGCGACCCCGGCGTGATCGGCAGCATCTTCGCATTGGACAGCAATGCCACCAGCGCCCCGCTGAAGGGCGATCTGGCGGTGTATGTGGCACACATGCGCAAGCTGGCCGCGGCGGGCAAGATGCCTGAAGGCGCCGAGGACGTGAAGTCCATGACGGACCGGGTGCGCAACCGCGCCATGGGCCAAGTGTTCAATGCGCTTAAGGAGGCGGCCGATGTAAAGGACAACCGCTCCAAGTTCTTCTGACCAACGATTTTTCCTTGATGGGCAAGGGGGCTGCGGCCCCCTTCCTTTTTCCGCGCCGGTCACCGCAGCTGCTCCAGGCGCTCGGCATCCAGCCGCACCAAGGTGGACAGCAGCAGGGTGAAGCCGATCAAGGAGCTGCCGCCGTAGCTGAAGAAGGGCAGGGGGATGCCGATCACCGGTGCCAGGCCGATGGCCATGCCCACGTTGATCATCAGGTGCAGGAAGAAGATGCTGGCCACGCAATAGGCATAGATCCGCGTAAAGCGCGATCGCTGGCGGTCGCTGATCTGGATGCAGCGCAGGATCAAGGCGCCAAACAGCACCACCACCAGCGTGGTGCCGGCAAAGCCCCATTCCTCTCCCACGGTGCAGAAGATGAAATCGGTGCTCTGCATGGGCACATACTTGTATTTGGTGAAGGTGCCCTGCAAATAACCCTTTCCCCAGAAGCCGCCACTGCCAATGGCGGTCTTGCTTTGCTCCACGTTGTAGCCGTACCCGCGCGGATCGTATTCCAGGCCGAGCAGCACGCGGATGCGTGTTTGCTGGTGAGCCGGCATGTGGTCGATGATCTGGTCCACGCTGCTGATGAAGGCGGCGCTGCCCAGCAGGCCGAACAGGAGGTAGGCATAAATGCGGCGCCGGTGGTGCTTGAGCACGAACTTGCGGACCACGATCCAGGCAAGCAGCGTGAATGCGGCGATGATGACAATGAGGAAGTACTGGCCGTGCAGCACATGGTCGGTGAAGGGGAGTTGCATGGTGCTGTCCTTCAGGATCAGCGATAGCACGGCGAGGATGGCCGCCATGATGGCAATGAGCAGGATGTTGCCGGAGAGCCCTTCGCGGTACAGCACCAGCACGAAGGCCCCGCTTACCAGGGCCGTGCCGGTGTCCGGTTGCAGCATGATAAAGGCCACGGGCAGCAGGATCAATGTGGCCGCAACCACGCGTGATCGCACTTCCTTGAGCGTTTTCAGGCCGCTGAGGTAGTTGGACAAGGCAAGCGCCGTTGCGAACTTGCTGAATTCGGCCGGTTGAATGCCGAAGCCGCCAACGCCGAACCAGGCTTTTGCCCCGTTCACCTCACGGCCCACCAGCAACACCAGGATCAGTAACAGGAGCACGAAGCCGTAAATGGGATAGGAAAGCCGGCGGATGAAATCACCGCGCACCAGCAGCATGCCCGCACCGAGCAGCAGGGATGCGCAGATCCAAACGCTTTGGGCGCCATACTCACGGGCACGGTCGAAGAGGTTGGCGTGGGCGGGATCGTAAGCGGCGCTGTAGATGTTCGCCCAGCCCATGGCCATCAGCAGCAGGTAGATGATCACCAGCGGCTTGTCGATGTTGCGCGCTATGCTGTCCCGCTGGCTCATCGCCGCTTGCGCTTGCTCACGAATTTCACGTAGTTCCCCTCGTCCGCGATCAGGTTCGCCTCTTCCATCCGCTTTTCAAGGTCCGGGCGGGAAATGCTGTCGGTGAGGTATTGCTCCATGCACAGGCTGGCGATGGGCGCCGCCCACGTGCCGCCGAAGCCTGAGTTCTCCACATACACGGCAATGGCGATCTTGGGGTCTTCCATCGGCGCAAAAGCGATGAACACCGCATGGTCCTTGCCGTGCGGGTTTTGGGCCGTGCCGGTTTTGCCGCATACTGTAATGCCCGGAATGCGCGCCAGGCGTGCGGTACCGCCGGGCTCGTTCACCACGCGGCGCATGCCCTCCACAATGGGCGGGAACCATTGGTCGTCCACCATGGTCTCATGCCGCTGGATGCCGGTTTTCAGGCTGTCCGGGGATCCAATGGCCCGCACCACGTGCGGGTCGTAGTAATAGCCTCGGTTGGCGAAGATGGCGGCGATGTTCG
Organism: Bacteroidota bacterium; assembly: GCA_018267065.1. Lineage (GTDB taxonomy): Bacteria > Bacteroidota > Bacteroidia > Flavobacteriales_F > PHOS-HE28 > PHOS-HE28. The sequence goes on along the minus strand of JAFDZG010000309.1, from coordinate 5,017 downwards.
CCATTTGGGTGGGCACCACCAGCACTTCACCCTGCCCAATGCTCAGCGAGTAAATGGTGCTGAATGCCCAGCCCAGCGGACCATACATCTTGTTGTAGTATGCCACGCCGGGGATGCTTCCGCCCTTGAGCGCGGGGAGGTCCATATGCGGGGGACTACCAAGTCCGAAGCTCTCCATGTAGGTTTTCCATTCCGCCATGCCCAAAGCGGCATCCTTGAACCGGTCGGGGTCCTTGTTCTGCTCGATCTCCCGCTTGAAAACCTGGTAGAAGTAGGGGTTGCAGGACATCTGCACGGCTTCTTCCACGTTGCGCGCGCTGGGGTGGTTGTGGCAGCCTACCAGGGCCTTGTTGCACGGAAAGCCGGTGTTCAGGTTGATCACCCCTTCCTGCAAGGCGATGGCGGCCTGCACCAGCTTGAAAATGGAACCAGGCGGGTACTGTGCCTGCAGGGCGCGGTCGAACAAGGGGTTCAGGGGGTCTTGCTGCAGGACCCGGTAGTTGGTGTTGCGCACCCGGCCCACCAGCAGTTCCGGGTCGTAGGTGGGGGAGCTTACCAGCGCCAACACTTCCCCGGTTTTGGGGTCCAAGGCCACAATGCTTCCTTTCTTGTTGCGCATCAGCCGCTCGCCCAGGGCCTGCACCTTGGCGTCGATGCTGGTGTACAGGTTCTTGCCTGCATAGGCCAGCGTATCGAACTGCCCGCCCTTGAACGGACCTTGGATGTTGTTGTGGACGTCCACCACCACGTACTTCACGCCACGCTTGCCGCGCAGGTCTTTTTCGTAGTAGCTCTCCAGGCCGCCAACGCCGATCACGTCGCCCGGCTTGTAGTACGGGTCTTGTTCCACTTTGCGGGCGCTTACCTCGCTGAGGTAGCCCAACATGTGCGCGCCGAGGTGCGGCGGATATGTGCGCAGGGTGCGGCTTTGCCCGTAAAACCCGGGGTATTTGTACAGATGGACGGATACGGCGGCATACTGTTCCGCAGTGATCTGTTTCTCGAACTCGCTGGGCTTCCAGACGGAGTATTCGGAGGCCTTGCGCAAACGCTCACGCACTTGGTCCATCGGCACGTTGAGCAGTTGTGCCAGCCCCAAGGTGTCGAGGTTCTTCACTTCGCGCGGTACCACCATGATGTCGTACACGGGCGTGTTTGCCACCAGCAGGCCTCCGTCACGGTCCAAGATCAGGCCGCGGGACGGGAACACGGTGATCTTGCGCTCGCTGATGTCCGCGGCGCGCGCGGTCCAGCTGTCATCCACCACCTGTATCCAGAACAAACGCAGGACAAAGACGATGCAGATCAACACCACTGCAGCGACCAGTACGTACTTGCGCTCGTCGAAATTCATCGCGCCGGGGAGCTGCGTACAGTGAGCGCCTGGGCCAGCAGGCACAGGACCAATGTGGCGGCAGCGCTCATCAGGGCACGGACAAAGGTGGTGAGGAAATCATCGAACCGGTATACCTCAACGATGAAAAGCCAAAGATGGTGCACCACCACCAGCGTGCCTGCAAAAGCCATGTACCAACGGATGCCCATGTGCTGCACCACGGGGCGCTTTCCGGTATCATACCCGTCACGCGGTTCCAGCAGGCGCAGCATCCAGATCCGCGCAAAGGCCATCACCGTGCAGGCGCTGGCATGCATCCCGGGCGTGCTGCTGAAGAAGTCCATGGCCATGCCCAGTGCGAAACCCAGCAACAGCGTGGCCCAGGGCGGGGTGTCGAATGGCAGGGAAATGATGAAGAGCACGTACAGGTAGGGCACCACCCAGCCATGGGCAAGGTCCACATGGTCGATCACCAGGGCTTGGAGCAGCACCAGGAAAATGAACTGGAGGGTATGCCGGGCGATCCTGCCGATCATGGGAGCTGTGCCTTGGCTTCGAGGCTGTCGCGCTCGGTTTTCAGGAGGTCGGTAACAACATGGACATACTCGGTGCGCGTAAGGTCTTCACTGAGCCGCAGCTTGATGTCGTGGAAGTTGCTGCCGGGGTTTTCGTTCACGGCCGTTACGGTGCCCACCATGATGCCCGGCGGGAAGATGCCGTCGTTGCCGCGCGTCACCACGGTATCGCCGGGATGTACCTGCACATGGTTGGCAATGTCCGTGAGGGAGGCCGTGGTCGGGTCGTGCGTATCCCAGGACAACAGCCCGAAGTGGCCGGTGCGCTTCAGTTGCACGCTGATGCGGTATTCATTGCCGAGGATGCTGGTGACCAGCGCAAAGCGCGGGCTTACGTCGCGCACGATGCCCACGATGCCGTTGGCGCCGATCACGCCCATGTCCGGCCGGATCCCCGCCAGGGAGCCGCTGCCCAAGGTGATGTAGTTCCGCTCCTTCTGGAAGGTGCCGTTGATGGCTTGGGCGGTGATGAAGCGGAAATGGAGTGCTTGGGCACTGTCGTTCACCGTTCGGGCACTGTCACGCGTGGGGGCATGGGTGTACCGGAGGCCCCGTTCCGCAGCGAGCGCGGCGGCCAGTTGGCGGTTCACCTCGCGCAGGTCGGCATATTCCGTTACCTCGTGCCGCCAGGAGTAGATCTGGCCCACCACGGCGTTGCTGCTGCTGATGGTTTGGGCGCGCTGGTGCATGTTCCCATTGACGAGCAAGGAGAAAGCAAGGCCCATGAGCAACAGGAAAAGCAGGTTGTTTCGCTGCCGGAAGAGAAAGCGGAAGAGGTCGCGCATGGCCCTGGCACGTCACTGGATGCGTGGGGTGCAGGATCGGATCAGGATCCGATCCTATTCCCGCATGAGGAACTGGAAGCGGTCGATGTTGCGCAAAGCGATGCCGGTGCCGCGGGCCACGGCGCGCAACGGGTCCTCGCTGACGTGCACGGGCAACTTGGTCTTGATGCTGATGCGCTTGTCCAGCCCGCGCAGCAGGGCACCGCCGCCGGCCAGGTAGATGCCCGTGCGGTAGATGTCGGCGCTGAGCTCAGGGGGTGTGCTTTCAAGCGCGCTGAGAATGGCCTCCTCGATCTTGCTGATGGACTTGTCCAGCGCCTGCGCGATCTCCGAGTAGGTCACTGTGATCTCCTTGGGGATTCCCGTCATCAGGTCGCGGCCGCGCACGGCGTAGTCGGGCGGGGGTTCGTCCAGTTCCACCAGCGCGCTGCCCACTTCGATCTTGATCTGCTCTGCCGTACGTTCGCCCACCAGGATGTTGTGCTGGCGGCGCATGTACTCCTCGATGTCGTCGGTGAACTCATCGCCGGCCACGCGGATGTTCTTGTCGCACACGATGCCGCCCAGGGCGATCACGGCAATCTCCGAGGTGCCGCCGCCGATGTCGATGATCATGTTGCCCATGGGCTCTTCCACATCAATGCCGATGCCGATGGCGGCGGCCATGGGCTCGTGGATCAGGTAGACTTCCTTGGCCCCGGCATGCTCGGCGCTATCCTTTACCGCGCGCTTTTCCACCTCCGTGATGCCGCTGGGGATGCAGATCACCATGCGGATGTTGGGCGTGAAGAGCTGGCGCCCGGGGTTGATCATCCGGATCATGCCCTTGATCATGTCCTCGGCCGCTTGGAAGTCTGCGATCACGCCGTCCTTCAAGGGCCGCACGGTCTTGATGTTCTCGTGGGTCTTCCCGTGCATCTGCTGGGCCTGCCTGCCGATGGCGATTACCTTGCCGGAAGTGCGGTCCTTGGCCACAATGCTGGGTTCGTCCACCACCACCTTGTCGTTGTGGATGATCAAGGTGTTGGCCGTGCCGAGGTCGATGGCGATCTCCTGGGTGAAAAAGCTGTTGAACCAGCCCATGCGGTTTGTCAGTGTTTGAAGTGTCTGTTGCCTGTGGTACACATGGCGATGCCGAGGTTGTTCGCGGCATCGATGCTGTCTTGGTCGCGGATGCTGCCTCCCGGTTGTACGACGGCGGTGATCCCTGCGTTCGCTGCAATGGTTACGCAGTCCGGGAAGGGGAAGAAGGCATCGCTGGCCATTACCGCGCCCTTCAGGTTGAATTTGAACTTTCCCGCCTTTTCAATGGCGTGCTCCAAGGCGTCCACGCGGCTGGTTTGTCCGGTGCCGCTGCCCAGCAATTGCAGGTCCTTGGCCAGCACAATGGCGTTGCTCTTGGTGTGCTTCACCAGGATGTTGGCGAATTCCAGGTCTTTCAATTGGGCCTTTTCCGGGGCCTTCTTCGTCACCACCTGCATGCCTTCGGCACGGTCGGTGATGTTGTCAGGGGATTGCACCAAGGTGCCGTTCAATGCGGTGCGCCGCTTTTGCGCGGGCCGTCCAGCGGTTTTCCGCCGCAGGATGATCCGGTTCTTTTTCTTCCTGAGCACGTCCAGTGCCGCCGGCTCGTAGTCCGGGGCCATGATGATCTCGAAGAAGATGGCGTCGATCGCTTCCGCCGTGGCCTTGTCGATGGTGGCGGTAGTGGCCAGAATGCCGCCGAAGGCACTGACCGGATCGCCGGCGAGCGTGGCTTCCCAAGCTTCCTTCAGCGTGGGCCGTACGGCGGCACCGCAGGCGTTGTTGTGCTTGATCACCGCGAAGGGCGTGCCGCCGAGGGTGGCCAGGTCGTCGATCAATTCCGTGGCGGCATCCAGGTCCAGCAGGTTGTTGTAACTGAGTTCCTTGCCGTTCAACCGCTCGAAGAGCGCATCCAGGTCGCCAATGAACTCGGCCTGCTGGTGCGGGTTTTCGCCGTAGCGGAGGTGATGGGAGGGCTGTGTTTTTTCCCCGTTGAACCAGGCGTGGATGGCGGTGTCGTAATGTGCGCTTTCCGCAAAGGCGAAGGTGGCAAAACGTTTGCGCTGGGCCAGCGTGGTGGCGCCCTGTTGGCCTTGCAGCAGCTTCAGCACTTCGGCATAGTGGCGCTGGGCCGGAACGATCAGCACGTCGGCGTGGTTCTTGGCGGCGGCGCGGATCAGCGAAATCCCGCCGATGTCGATCTTTTCAATGATCTCCTGTTCTGTTCCGCCTGCTGCCACCGTGGCCTCGAACGGATAGAGGTCCACGATCACCAGGTCGATGGGCGGAATGGCGTG
>JAFDZG010000308.1 GCA_018267065.1 Bacteroidota bacterium | reverse complement strand
TCGAACCAGATGCCGGCAAGCGTGATGTTGTTGAATCCCTTGCCTTGGAGCGCCATGAATTCCGGCCGGAACGAAAGCGTATCAGCCAAACGCAGGAAGGGGCGCAGTTCGCCTTTGGGGTCTTGCCGGATCTGGGATAACACGCGCTTGGCGGAACACAGTTCGGGCAAGCCGAAGCGGTCCTTGAGGTAGGCATGGATGAGCAGTGCATCCGCATCAATGGGTAATTCAGGCGAACCGAAGTAGGCCAAGCCCCGAATGATGGCATCGCGCACATGGAAGATCACCGGGGCGGGCACTTGGTCAGAAGTCTTGGCCGCAAGCGGCGTTGGCTTTGGTGGCTGGGCTTGTGCAACGAACAGCCCGGCGAAAATTCCAAGGCCCGAAAGGAGGAGAGTCCTTTGGAGATGGTGGAGAGACATGATGGAGAGTTGTTATGTGGGCGAATATAGAGGCTCGCCTGCATGGCCGCTGAAGCTCCACCAAGGCAGCAGTGCTGTGGCATTGGGGGCGGCCATGCCATCACTCCGTTGTTGGCCGTGGCCAGGCGGGTTCAGGCGTGGGTGCTTTATCCCTTGTTTCCGGTTTGGTGCCTGGTCTAAACTGGGGCGCAGGCCCGAACGAGTGAAAACAGACAGGGTTGCCTCTTGTTGAGAAATTTATTTTTTTGCTTTCACTGCTGACATCTGTTAACATTGGCACCGTTGAACCGCGACCGGTTCATTCCTCAAACTCTCCAAACACTCTCCAACTCCCAGTAGCAGTAAGCTCCACGCTCCTCCCACCGCATTTTGTTGCCATTGCCATTTTGCCCTAACCGGCGGCATTGGCGTGCATACGGCGCGGGCCACGGCCCTCCCGTCCACCCTGTACACAAGCACTGCGCCCTGCCGGGCAATGTGCATTCCGGTCTCTTTCATTCCAACCAAAACCCTCTCCAAATGCACGATAGGACAATACGCTCCGGACTTGCCCGGCACGTACACAACCGAACGTGGGCCAAGCCGCTTGCGGCGGCGGCACTCGCCTTGTGTACCGCCACCGCATTCGCACAGGTGGCACAGTACTCCTTTACCTACGACAAGTTATTGCAGACCAGCAGCATCCTCCAAGCCGACGAGGATGCCGCCTTCCAGCCCATCACCGGCGGCACCGTGCTGGCTGATGGCACGCAGGCCGCACAGGCGGCAGGTACCATCTTCGGCGTGGGCTACATCGAGTATGAGACCGTCGGCGGTTTCTTTGGTAGCACCACCCGGCCGAAGAGCTTCCTGGGCAATGCCTCCTTTGTGGGCAACACACCCGGAAATGCGGACGGCAGCCAGGCGGAATACCAAGTGAGCGGCGCACCGGTGCTGAAGACCGGCCCTGGCTACCCGATCGGCTTCAACTTTACCTACAATGGCCAAACGTTTGACCGCGTGGGCATCAGCGGCCAAGGTTGGATCGGTTTTGGCAACAGCGCCAATGGCGCAACGGCCGTAGCGGTATACACCTCTGGTACCAACAGCGCGAGCTACCTACCCTTGAGCAACACCACGTTGCTGGCCAACGATGACCGTCGCAACCGGGTGGTGGCCACCGGGGTTACGGGCGGCTCGTACAATGTAGGCACCAACACCATGCCCATTGTGTACAATCCCACCTATCCGGCTTATCCGGGAGCTGAGCTGCGCTATGAGACCATCGGCACCGCGCCCAACCGCGTGTTTGTGGTGCAATGGCGCAACTATGGCTTCACCATCAACAGTATTGATCAGCAGTACTACCGCCGGATGGATTTCCAGATCCGGCTGTATGAAACCACCAACGAGGTGGAGGTGCGCTTTGGCAAGGCGTGGCGCTCCAACACGGCATCTGTTTTCCAAACCGGAATGGGCGGCAAGACCGCTACCGCATACAAGACTTTCGGATTCTATGATGCAGGCGCCAACACCTGGCGCGGTTGGCCTTACGCCTTTACGTCACAAGCCAACCACAACGGCTATCCGGGTTCCACCGAATTCAGCCAGCGCATTCCTTGGACGGGAGTACAGGGTTATTCACCCTACAACAACTATGGATCCGGCTCCGCGCAGGATTACTATGCGGCCATCTTCCATGAAATGAGCCCCTTGGAGAGCAGCCCATACAATGTTGCGAGCCAGACCATCAGCGGCACCAAGGCGAACACGCCGGACATGATGAGCTTTACCTGGACACCCGCCACGTGCTTAGTGGCCGTCTCCGGGGTGTCGGTTTCCAATGCAGGCACCTCCAGTGCCACGCTGAACTGGACCAACACCGGCGATGTGGACTACGCTGTGGATGCAGGCAACAACCCGAATGCGGCCGCCTTCACCGGCACCGTGTCCGGCAGCAGCGTGAACCTGACCGGCTTGGCCGGCGGTACCGTGTACCACAGCTGGGTACGCACCAATTGCGGCGGCGGCCAAACCAGTGTGTGGATCCCCGGGCCCACGTTCAATACCCTGCCCTGTCCGGTGCCCGGCAGCTTGGCTTACGGCGTGATGCCGATCACCTCGGTGCAGATCGCGGACATCAACAACGCGAGCACCAATACCACCTCCACCTTCGAGAACTTCACCAGCGTGGTGGGCAACGTGGAAAGCCCGCTGAGTTTCCCGATCACCGTGAACGCCAGCAATCCGTACGGCAGCATGTATGCCACGGCCTTCTTCGATTGGGACCAGGACGGCGTGTTTGATGACACGCAACAGATCGGGGGCAATGTCTCCACCGATCCGGCCGTGTTCACGGGCACGATCAACATTTCCGCTGCCGCACTGGCCGGCAATTGCCGCATGCGCGTGGTGGTGAGCTATTCCGAAGCAGCCGCAACCGCCTGCTCCGGCCCCACCTACGGCGGCCAAACAGAGGACTACATGCTGAACGTGACACCGGCCACCTGCATCCCGCCCTCAGCATCCACGCTCTCCATTAGCAACATCCTCGCCCACTCGGCAGACCTGGCATGGGGTGCCAGCACGGGCGGCAACATTGTGGGCTATGCCTGGGAAGTGCGCAGCAGCGGCAACCCCGGCGATCCCAGCCCTGCGGCCAGCGGAACTACGGCGGCTGGGGTTACCACGGCAAGTGCCACCGGCCTTGCTCCCAACACCGCTTACACCCTGTATGTGCGCAGCGATTGCGGAACCGTTGACGGCCTCAGCGTGTGGATGAGCAAGACCTTCACCACTGAACTTGGCTGCGGCAGCACGTGGGTGAGCCCCGGCGGGGTGAACAACCTCTCCGCTACGCAGTTCACCGAAACACACACCGTGTGCCCCGACAATGCGGGCGATGTGGTCACTGTGGATTTCACCGCATGGAACGGCTTGCGCTGGAACGCACCGAACGCTTCCCGCATGTACATCTTTGACGGGGACAACACCTCCGCACCCATGGTGCCGGGCGGCAATGGCCCTGCCTACAGCGGTAGCGAATGGACGATCCCCGCAGGCGGCTGGACCTCCACCAATACCACCAACAAGCCCCCGATCTACCAGGCTACATCGATCAGCGGTTGCCTCACGGTACAGGTGTACAACGCCGGCATCTGGACCGGCGGCATGGGCTGGAGCGCCGACTTTACCTGCGCCGTGCGCCCCACCTGCTTCCCGCCCGAGGACCGCACCGTTACCGGCACCACGGTGCATGACGCCAGCTTCAGCTGGACCGCCGGTGCCTCGCCCAATGTGGAGTACAAGGTGGTTGCCTTCGGTGGTGCGTCCGGTGATGCGGCCATCACAAGCGGCACCAGCACCACCGGCAGCGCCACCACGGCGGCCACCCTCACGGCCAATACGCAGTACACCGTGTACTTCCGCGGCCTGTGCGATGACCAAGGCGTGGGCGACGACCCCAGCGCCTGGAGCAGCCCCGGGCTGAACTTCCGTACCCAAGTGGGCTGCGGCGGACCGTACGACCTGTACAATTCCACGGCCTATGTTGCATATACGCCCGTGCCCAAGGACAGCGTGATCACCATCTGCCCGGACAATGCGGGCGACCAGGTGACCATGACCATCAGCAAGTTCAGCTTCAACGGAGGCAACAGCAATGCGGTGGGCCTGTTCGTACACAACGGCAACAGCACGGCAGCACCTATCTTCGACTCCGGCAAGCCTGCCATGACCGCCGGCGCCAATACCTTGGCGGCAGGGGCCTTCTGGGGCACGGCCTACAATCCGCAGTCTTCGGGAG
>JAFDZG010000307.1 GCA_018267065.1 Bacteroidota bacterium | reverse complement strand
GCTATTTTTTCGCAGGGCAAGACGTGTGGTTCGTTGCGTAGCGGGGCCTACGGAACGAGCCGCACGGTGAAGCGATGCGGAAAAAGAGCAAGCAGATCGGGTGATTTTCTATTGCGAATTGGTATTATGGCGGATCAACGACAGTCTGAACAACAGTTCCGATATTTGTTCAGATGGGCACTGCTCAAGACATCCTCACCATTTTACGCAGGGAGCGCGGCCAGCTCTTTGCCAAGCATGCTTTGACCTCCATGGCCCTTTTTGGATCAGTGGCACGCGGGGAACAACGACCGGAGAGCGACGTGGATATCATGGTGGAGTTCGATACAAGCAAGGATTACGATTTTCTGGAGCTTGCGGAGGAGCTACAGCATCTGTTGAACCGGAAGGTGGATTTGGTGGTGCGCGGCGGCGTTCGACCGTGGTATATGGAGACCATTGAACCGGACCTCCGTTATGTATGAGAGGAATGACCGCTCCTACCTGTTGGACATGCAGGAGTTTGCCAAACAGGTGCTCTCGTACTTGGACGGCAAGTCACACGACGATTTCATGAATGACCGCATCCTCCGGGATGCCGTCGCCTACAACCTACAAGTCGTTGGCTAGGCTGCCTATCATGTGAGCGATACGTTCAAGGAAGCGAACCCTCATATTGATTGGTTCAAGATCGCGGGATTACGCCACCGCATAGTGCATGACTATCGCCGCGTGGATGATGAAACGTTGTGGCGCATCACCCGGAAGTACGTGCCGCCGTTGGTGACGGAATTGAAGGTTCTCCTGGGTTGATCTTCGAAGATGCAATTCCCGGGTTTTGGCGAAGCAGCGCGGTCAACATGGTTGGAGGCATGGCTGCGGTTGATCACAACGTTTGGTGGCAATTGGTTGAGCTGTCCGATGTCTTATGTCCTATGCAGTGCGTGGGCACGCATAGGACATAAGACATCGGACAAAGGGAGTATCTCCGACCTCCCACTAAACCGCCACCTCCTTGCCCTCGCCATCAAAGACGTGGAACTCGAGGTACCGGCTGGAACCCTGCGGCACCACCTTCACCCATTTCTTCCAGCGCCACCACCACTTGTGCTGGATGCTGGGCAGGCCCTTGGTGAAGTAGGAAGCCACGAAAGGATGCACGTGCAGGCTGATGCCGCTCATGTCCTTTTCCGATAGCAGGTAGTTGAGGCCGTTCTCGATCTCGTCCACGATGAGCACGGGTGCGCTCACCTCGCCAGTACCGCCGCAGGTGGGGCAAGCTTCGCTGGTGTCGATCTCGGTGGCGGGGCGCACGCGTTGGCGCGTCATTTCGATGACGCCGAACTTGCTGGGAGGAAGCACGTTGTGCTTGGCCTTGTCGTCCTCCATGGCATCCTTCAATGCCTTGTGCAGGGTGCGCCGGTTCTCCGGCTCGTAGAGGTCGATGAAGTCCACGCAGATGATGCCGCCCATGTCGCGCAGGCGCAGCAGGCGCGCAATTTCCTTGGCCGCCTCCACGTTGATGGCCAGCGCGTTGGTTTCCTGGTCGTTGCGCCCGCCCTTGCGGCTGCCGCTGTTCACGTCGATGACGTGCATGGCCTCCGTTTTCTCAATGATGAGGTAGGCTCCGCTGGGCAGCAGTACCTGCCTGCCGAAGGCCTGCTTGATCTGCTTGTTTACTCCGTAGTTGTCAAAGATGTCCAGCTTGCCCTTGTACAGCTTCACGATGTCCTTCTTCTCCGGTGCGGTGCGGGCCAACGTGTCCTTGACCTCCTCGTACACCAGTTCATCATCCACCACGATGCTGGTGAAATCCTTGTTGAGCACATCACGCAGCACGGCACTGGTGCGGTCGATCTCGCCAAGCACTTGCTTGGGCGGCATGGCGTTGCGCAGGTTGCGGAACATCTCATCCCAGCGCTGCAGCAATGCTTTCAGGTCGTTCTCCAGGTCTTCGCTGGCCTTGCCCTCAGCATTGGTGCGGATGATCACGCCGAAGTTCTTCGGGCGGATCTCCTGCATGAGGGCCTTGAGGCGTTTACGCTCGGTTTCGTCCGTAAGGCGGCTGCTGATGCTGACCTTGTTGGTGAAGGGCACCAACACCATGTAGCGGCCTGCCAGCGTCACTTCAGCAGTGAGGCGCGGCCCCTTGGTGCTGATGGGTTCCTTGGCGATCTGCACCAGGATGCTCTGGCTGGCGCTGAGCACGTCGCCCAGCTTCCCTTCCTTGGGGATATCGGGGTCCAGCTTCCAGTCCTCCAGCAGGGAACTCTTCACGGTGCCGGTTACCGCGCCTTTGGCGAATTTGAAGCTGTTGCGGTACTGCGGCCCGAGGTCGTAGTAGTGCAGGAAGGCGTCCTTCTCATGGCCTACGTCCACGAATGCGGCATTGAGGCCGGGCGCCACCTTGCGCACCTTGGCCAAGTAAATATCGCCAACGGCAAAGCCCCGCTCGGTGCGTTCGCGGTGCAGCTCCATGAGGAGCTTGTCGCGCACAACGGCGATGGCCACTTCGCTCCCTTGGGAGCGGATGATCAAATCTACGCTCACGGGAAAAAGGGTAAGGTTGCGCGCCCTGCGGCGCAAAATGCCCGAACGGTGCCCCGCGCCCCGCCTGATGCGGAACGGGGGCCGTGCGGACGGTCAACGCCTACCGGTTCTTCTTCTTGTGGCGGTTCTTGCGCAGGCGCTTTTTGCGCTTGTGGGTGGCCATTTTATGGCGCTTCCGCTTCTTTCCGCAGGGCATGTGTGCTCAGTGTTTGTGCTTGTTCTTGATCGCCCCGATCAGCCGGTCCGCGCCGTTCAGCAACGCGGTGTCAGTGACCAAGGTTTTATAGGTTTCCAGCATGGACAAGGCTTTGTCCGTGCTATCCAAGGAATTGTAGGCTTGTCCCAAGTACGCATAGGCGTCCGGGTAGTTCTTCGGGTCCAGGGCGATGGTCTTCCGGAAACGGTCCATGGCCTTGTCGTACTGGCCGGTTTGCCAGCTGAACAAGCCAAGGTGCCATTGGGCTTCCACGTTGCCGGGTTCCTTGTCGGCCAGGTCCTTCAGCTTCAGGATCACCTGCATGGGCGGCCCGCCAGCGGCCAGCTCGCCCAAGATGGCGGATACCTGGGGATTTGAACTGGTCATTGCCGCCGAAGGCCCTTCCGCCTTGGGTGTGGAGCCGCTGTTGGGGTCTTCGCTTACGCGTGCCGAGGCGGCGTTCTCCTCCGCCTTCCCGGCCGGGGTGCGCGGGGCCAGCGCAAGGAGCACCACCACCACTGCGGCGGCGGCGATCATCATCCAGTGCTGGCGCTTCAAACCCATCAGGCCGTTTTCTTGCTGGCGTTCTTCACCTTGTCCACGAACACATCCGCCGGCTTGAAGAAGGGGATGTTGTGCGCCGGGATGACGATGGTGGTGTTGTCCTTCAGGATGCGGCCCGTCTTTTGGGCGCGGTGCTTCACCAGGAAGCTGCCGAAACCGCGCAGGTGCACGTCCTCGCCCGCTTCCAGGCTATCCTTCACATGCACCATGAATGCCTCGATGGTGTTCAGCACCACTTCACGTTCGATGCCCGTTTTGCTGCTGATGTTCGCCACCAATTCTGCCTTGGTCATATCCCGATCCTCGTTTTTTGGGGGTGCGAAGATAATCATCCTTTTCGATCCCCGATACATCTTTGTCGCTGGATGTCAAGCCGTTCGTGGTTCAGCCCCTTGTTACTCCCATGGTACCGTGAAAATCACCGGCACCTGCCATGGCGCGAAACCCGGGATCCGTACCGCATCTGGCTCAGCGAGGTGATCCTGCAACAGACCCGCGTGGACCAAGGCTTGGACTACTACTTGCGGTTCACCGAACGCTGGCCCACCGTGCAGGCGTTGGCCAAGGCACAGGAAGAGCAGGTGCTCAAGCAGTGGCAAGGGCTGGGCTACTACAGCCGGGCACGGAACCTGCTGGCGGCGGCACGGCAGGTAATGGCGGAACACGGCGGGCATTTCCCCCGGGACCATAAAGACCTGCTGGGCCTGAAGGGCGTTGGCGATTACACCGCTTCGGCCATCGCTTCCATTTGCTTCGGCAAGCCGGAGGCCGTGGTGGACGGCAACGTGTACCGCGTGCTGGCGCGCTGCTTCGGCATCGATACGCCCATCGACGGCACGGCGGGCAGAAGGCAGTTCAAGGCGCTGGCCATGGAATTGCTGGACCCCAAGCATCCCGGGGACCACAACCAGGCCGTAATGGAGCTGGGCGCCACGGTGTGCACGCCGCTAAAACCGGGATGCGCGGAATGCCCCTTGCGGGCCAGGTGCGTTGCCTTCACCATTGGCAAAACAGCCGCATTGCCGGTGAAGCAGGGCAAGGCCAAGGTGCGCCACCGCTACTTCAACTACCTGCACATCGCAACCGGGAAAGGGCTGTTTGTGCAACAACGCGGCCCTGGGGATATCTGGCAAGGCCTGTACGAACCGCCACTGCTGGAAAGCGAAAAACCAATGGACCGGCGCGGCATGGCCCGGCAACTGGAAAAGGAACTGGGCCAGGGCTGGACCCTCTTGGAAAGACTTGAACGCCCAAGGCACATTCTCAGCCACCAAGTGATCCACGCCGTTTTCTGGCAAGCCACCCCCCCTGGCCGCTTTGCACCGCCAAGTGTGTGGAAAGCCGTGCCGGTGCAGGGCTTTAACGAACTGCCGGTGCACAGGCTGGTACATGACTGGCTGGCGGAGCTGATGGCCTGAGCTACGGCCCTGACCACCCCCTGCCTACCTTGGCGGCCATGCGAACGCTCTTGCTCTGGCTCCTTGCGGCGGCAGCACCGGCCTTCGGCCAGGAGCTTCCGTTGATGCCCTGGCCTTCACACCTGGAAATGCGGTCCGGCCAACTCCCCTACTTGGCCCCGCTGCAGCCCCGCGTGGAAGGCCCCACCAGCGAACGGGCAACCCAGGGCATTGCGCGCTGGTCCCTGCGCCTGTCCGAAAAGGCCGGGCCCGGTGCCACGGGTGAAAGCCGCAACGGAACACCGCTCCAGCTGCGCTACCGCGCCGTGGCGGACCTGAACGATCCCGCTGCGGACGGCAGCTACACCCTCACGATCGACAACGCTGGCATTACGGTGGATGCCGCCACCGACATCGGGGCGCTCCACGCCTTGGCCACACTCTACCAGTGCCTGCGGAACAACGAAGGAGGATGGAGCTTCCCTGCACTGCGCATTGAGGACAAGCCCCGCTTCACGTGGCGCGGCCTGATGGTGGATCCCTGCCGCCACTTCATGCCACGCAGCATGATCCTGCGGCAATTGGACGGCATGGAACTGGTGAAAATGAACGTGCTGCACCTGCACCTCACCGATGACCAAGGCTTCCGGATCGAGAGCAAATTGCTCCCTGAATTGCAGGAGAAAGGCAGCAATGGCCAGTACTACAGCCAAGCCGACATCCGCAAGATCATCCACGAAGCGGACCTGCGCGGCATCCGCGTAGTGCCCGAGTTCGACCTGCCGGGCCACGCCACCAGCTGGTTCCAAAGCCACCCGGAACTGGCCAGTGCAGCCGGACCCTACCAACCGGAAACACGCTATGGCGTGATGGACCCCGTGTTCGACCCCACCAACGAAGCCGTGTATGCCCTGCTGGACACCTTTCTCGGGGAAATGGCCGCGCTCTTCCCCGACCCCTGCATGCACATCGGCGGTGATGAGAACAACGGCAACCAATGGAACACCAACCCCGCGATCCAAGCGTTCATGAAAAAGAACGGCATTGCGGACAATCATGCGCTACAAGCCTATTTCAACGGGCGGTTGTACGCCATCCTGAAGAAGCACGGCAAACGCATGCTGGGATGGGATGAGATCGGCGAAATGCCCGCAGGTTCGGCACATGCCCTTCCGCAGGATGTGTCCATCCAGTGCTGGCGCGGCAAACAAGGACTGCTGAACGCGCTTAAGGCCGGGCGCGATGCCATCCTGAGCAATGGCTGGTACATCGACCTGTGCCAAAGCACCGCCTTCCATTACCTGAACGACTCGCTGCCAGCCGACGCGGACCTGGACGCAACCGGGCACAAGCACCTGCTGGGCGGCGAGGCCACCATGTGGGCCGAACTGGTGGACGCCCGCAATGTGGACACGCGCATCTGGCCGCGCACCGCCGCCATTGCCGAGCGCCTGTGGAGCCCGGCCACCGTAACCGATGTACCGGGCATGTACCGGCGCCTGGAGACCGCATCGGCACAACTGGAGGCCATCGGCATGCAGCACAAAACCGCACAAGCGGTACTGTTGCGCATGATCACCGGAAATGACGACATCACCGCCTTGAAGCAATTAGTGGACGTACTGCAACCGGTACAGGGCTACAAGCGCCACCAGCTTGCCGTGCACACCACCCGAACGCCGCTCACCGGCCTGGCCGATGCCGCCGTGCCCGACCCGGCCCGGGCCCGCCGCATCGCTGCCCTGATCGATCACTTGTTACAAAGCCGGGACACGGCGGATGCTGCCGCATTGCGCATGTTGCTGGGCACCGGCTCCACCGCTCTTCCCTGCTGCAACGAAATTGTCCAGGTCCGTGCCCAGTTGGAGCAAAGTGCACTGGAGGCCGTTTCGGCCCTGATCGCCTCGGACCTCTTGAAGCCGGATGCCTGCGCCCGCTTCAAGCATAGCTTGGAAAAAGCAAACGGACCCTTCCTGGAATGCGAATTTGCCGATCTCGCAGCATTCCGGCGATTGTACGGGGCCGCATGCGCGGCGGGCCAATGAACAGGGAGGGTCGTGGCAGGTTGCCCTGCGCGCCGTTCGTTATCTTCGCCATCCCAACACCCTATCCATGAGCGGCGTGAACAAAGTGATCCTGGTCGGCAACCTCGGCGCCGACCCGGAAGTAAGGCACCTGGAAAACGGTGTCACCGTGGCCAACTTCAACCTGGCCACCAGCGAAACCTTCAAGGACCGGCAAACCGGCGAAAAACGCGAGCAGACGGAATGGCACCGCGTGGTGGTGTGGCGCGGCTTGGCCGAGGTGGTGGAGAAGTATGTGAAAAAGGGCAGCAAGGTGTACGTGGAAGGCAAGCTGCGCACCCGCAAGTGGGAAAAGGACGGCATAGACCGCTACACCACGGAGATCTATGCCGATGAACTCACCATGCTGGACCGCGCCTCCGGGGCCGCACCGGCTTCCGGCACCACGCAAAACCAGGCATCCGCCTCCCAACCATCCAACGTGCCCGCCGGTGAGGCGGAAGGCGAGGACGACCTTCCCTTCTGAGCTTTGGGACGACGAGGCCGACATTGCCGTTCCCAGCGCATTCCCAACAAACCGCCTGATCCGGGCGCGAATTGATGGGAACGTTTGAACCCGCCACCATCGCGGCCCTCATCGGCATTGCCCTGCTGCTGGCGGTCTCCGCCTTCACCTCGGCCAGCGAAGTGGCCTTGTTCTCCCTGAGCGCCACCCACCTGCGCGACCTCAAGGAACGCGGCGGCGCACCGGGGACCAAAGTGCTGGAACTGCTCTCCAAGCCGCGCCGGCTGCTGGCCACCATCCTGGTAACGAACAATTTCGCCAACGTGGGCATCACCGTGCTCTCCACCATCGCCATTGCGGGGCTTTTCGACTTTACCGCCATGACGGACAAGCTGGCGTTCATCATCCAAGTAGTTGCCGTAACGGCCGTGATCTTGCTCTTGGGCGAAGTATTGCCCAAGGTGTACGCCACCAGCCATCCCATGCGCGTGGCACAGGCGTTCAGCGCCCCATTGCTGGGCCTGCGCCTTTTTTGGGCCCCGGTCACCAAACTGTTGATCGGCTCCACCTCCTTCATTGAAAAGCGCTACAAGAAGCGCACCGCCAACGTGGATGCGGACGCGCTGGGCCGTGCCTTGGAGCTCACCAGTGATGCCAGCACCACCGCCGAGGAACAACGCATCCTGAAGGGGATCGTGAAGTTCGGCAACATCGAGGCCCGGCAGATCATGCGTGCGCGCACCGAAATGACCGCCTTCAGCAAGGACATCAGTTTCAAGGAACTGCTGGAAGCCATTGTCAACAGCGGCTTTTCACGTGTGCCCGTGTACGAGGAAACCATGGACCATGTGCTGGGCGTGCTCTACATCAAGGACGTGCTGCCCCACATCGACGCGGCAGACCTCGACTGGAACAAGCTGGTGCGCCCGGCCTACTTCGTGCCGGAAAACAAGAAACTGGACGAACTGCTGAAGGAATTCCAGAACAAGCACGTGCACTTGGCCATCGTGGTGGACGAATACGGCGGCACCAGCGGCATCATCACCCTGGAAGATGTGATCGAGGAGATCGTGGGCGAGATCACGGACGAGTATGACGAGGAGGAGCTGATCTACAGCAAGCTGGACGACAGCACCTATGTGTTCGAGGGCCGCGCACCGCTCAACGACATGTACCGCGTGCTGGGCATTGATGGCAGGCTTTTCGAAGAGCACAAGGGGGAAAGCGAAACCCTGGGCGGCTTTGTGCTGGAGCTCACCGGGCGCATTCCGCAGAAGGGCGAGCGCGTTTCCCTCCATAATTTCGACTTCACCGTGGAGAGCGCCGACAACAAGCGCATCCGCCGCGTCAAGGTCCATTTCAGGAATGAGGGAGCTTAGGAAGTTTGCAGTTGGCAGGTGGCCGATGGCAGCCCTCAAGCGCCTTCGCGCAGCGCTGCCTACCCGCTGCCTGCTGCCTGCTGCATACCGCCCTCCGCCATCTGCCCGCTGCCTACTGCCTGCTGCCATCGGCATGCTCCTGCTGTCAGCTTGCGGCAATGACCCCGTTCCCAAGCCGCGCGGCTACTTCCGCATTGACCTGCCGCCGGACAGCACCCTCACATTCACCGGGAACTGCCCGTTCAGCGCCGAAATTCCAACCTACTCCCTGATGATGAAAGGAGTGGGCAACGGGAACGGCGGCAGCAGCACCTGCTGGACGGACCTGGTTTTCCCCGGTTTGCGCGGCGAGGTACACATGACCTGGAGAGCGATCCATGGCGACCTGCCGGAACTGATCAACGATGCACACGAGTTCAAGGCCAAGCACGAAGTCCTTGCCACGCGGATCCGCACCGAAGAGATCAGGCGGGACAGTGCACGCGTGTTCGGAACGCTATTCGCGGTGGACGGCAACGTGGCCAGCCCCATGGTGTTCTACCTCACGGACAGCACGGACAATTTTCTTTACGGTGCGCTCTACTTCGACGTGCGCCCCAACGCGGACTCACTGGCCCCGGTCACCGGCCGCATCCGCAAGGACATCGCCCGTTTTGCCCACACCCTGCGCTGGCAATACCCGGCCGGTGCGGTGCAGCACGTTCAGCAGCGCCATTAGCAGCGCCAAGGCACCGAGCTGGTGCAGCACGCCCAGCGAGATCCATACGTGGGACACCAGCGCCAGCACGCCCAGCGTGATCTGCAGGAACACCGCGCCGAAGAGCCAGCGGTCGCCGCCGTGCAATGAAGCGTTGGTGCGGTTGGCATAGCCGAACAAGGTGATTGCTGCCGCCACCACCCAGGCAAAATTGCGGTGGATGAACTGCACGCCGTCCTTGTGGTCGGTAAAGTCCTTCCACAGGCTGTTGAAGGCCGTGACGTTCTCCGGCATGAACTCGCCGTTCATCAACGGCCAGGTGTTGTAGATGCGCCCGGCATCCATCCCGGCGGTAAAGGCACCATAGATGATCTGCACGGCAAGAAGCAACAGGATCCACCGCGACCATTTGGCCGCGGAACTGCCATCGCCAAGGAAACTGCGCCGCTCCCGCTTGATGTCGAAAACGGTCCAAAGCACAATGCAGAACACCGTAAATGCGGCGCAGAGATGAATGGCCAACCGGTAATGGCTTACGTCCGGGTTGTCCTCCAGGCCGCTGGCCACCATGAACCAGCCCAAGGCACCCACCAGCCCACCGCCGATGAGGATGGTGATGCTGCGCCGCATCAGCCAGCCAGAGAGCAGGCCCTTGCGCCAGAACCACACGAACGGAACAATGAAAACCAGGCCCATCAGTCTGCCCCAATTGCGGTGCAGGAACTCCCAGAAGAAAATGCCCTTGAACTCGCTCAAGGTCATCTGGCTGTTCACCAACGTGAATTCAGGGATCTGCTGGTACTTGTGGAACGCTTCCTGCCATTGGGCATCATTGAGCGGCGGAATTGCGCCGATGATGGGCTTCCATTCGGTGATGCTGAGGCCGCTGCCGGTGAGCCGCGTGATGCCGCCGATGGACACCATGCAGGCGATCATGATGCAACCGGTGATGAGCCATGCAACCACCGGCTTCAAGCGTTGCGCGCTTGGGTTGGACATGGGGGCGCGAATTTAGGGTGCCAAGGGGCAGTTGCTCGTTGTTCGTTCTGACAACCGACAAACAACAACTACCCCCTCCACACCACCTGCCCGTTGGCCACAATGCCCATGGCCTTGCCGGTGAAGCGGTGCCCGATGAAGGGCGTGTTGCGCGAACGGCCCACGATGTCCTTCTCAAGGAACATCCACTGGTGCCCCGGCGCAAACAAGGTGATCTCCGCCATGCTTCCTTCCTCCAAGTGGGGCACGGCAAGCCCCAGTGCGGCACGGGGGCCGTGGCAGAAGCGCTCCACGATGCGCCTTGTGGTCATGCGGCTTTGCAGCACCGTGTTGGCCACGGCATAAGCGGTCTCCAAGCCGGTGATGCCGAAAGCGGCCTGGCCGAACTCCACGGTCTTGTGCTCCACGTCTTCCGGGCGGTGGTCGCTGACAATGCAGTCGAGGGTACCGTCCTTCACGCCTTCGCGCAGGGCTTCGATGTGCTCCGCGCTGCGCAACGGCGGCATCACTTTGTAGTTGCTGTCAAAGCCCCGCAGCACGCCATCATCCAGCAGGAGGTGATGCGCGCACACGCTGGCGGTCACCGGCAGCTTTTTCGCCTTGGCCTGGCGGAGCAGCTCCACGCCTTCCGCGGTGCTCACGGCTTCCACGTGCAGTTGCGACCCGGTGTACTCCAGCAATTGCAGGTCGCGCGCCAGGCGGATGGGTTCCGCCATGGCCGGCATGCCCTTCAGGCCCAGCCGGGTGCTCATCGCGCCTTCGTGCATCTGGCCCTGGGCGCAGAGGTCCTTGTCCTGTGCCAAGGCCATGATCCGCCCCCCAAAGTCCTTGGCATACTGCAAGGCCAGCAGCATCAGGCGCGTGTTGTGCGCCGGTGAAAGGTCATCGGTGAAGGCCACCGCACCGGCCTGCTGCATGTCGTACATCTCCGCAAGCTGCTGCCCTTTGCCCCCTTTGGTGATGTGGCCCAGCGGCAGCACGCGCACGGCATGGCCTTGGCCTTTGCGCAGCAGGTACTCCACCGAGGCGCGCTGGTCCACGGGGGGCTGGGTGCCCGGCAGCACGGCCACCGCCGTGTAGCCTCCGGCAGCCGCGGCATCAAGGCCGCTCAGCAGGTCTTCCTTGTACTCTTCGCCAGGGTCCCGGAAATGGGCGCGCAGGTCCACCCATCCGGGAGAGGCATGCAGGCCCTCCACGACGATTGCTTCCGCGCTGCCCTTGGCGAGCTTGCTTCCCGCTTTTGCGAGGCGGCCGTCAACGATGTGCAGGTCCACAACCGCTTCGTGCAACGGCCCGCCGGGATCAACCACATGCACTTCGCGCAGCAACAGTTCTTTCATCGCGTGGTCCTGATCAAGAGGGTCTCCAGCACCAAAAATACCAGCGCGGCCAAGATGAACCATTTCCAAAGCTTGGTGCCCTGGTCCAGGTTCCCAAGGTTCGGCGCCAGCTCATTGCCGGTTTTCTCCAATACGGTGATGGTGGTGATGCCCCGTTTGGCAAGCGCTTCCTTCAATTCATCGGGAGTGGTTGCGCCCAAGTCGCCTTCCTTGCGGGGCAGGTCCAGGGCCAGCATGGCCACGGTATCGTTGTTCGCCGTTACCGCATACGGCCCCGGTGCAAGGCTTTCATCGTGCAGCACCAGCGAAGTGCCCGCGATCACCCGCCGTACTTCCGGGATCACATCAATGCCGCCCGGGCCTTTCAGGTGGGGCGTGGCATCACCTTCCAGGTCCACGCCGTCCAAGGGGATCACCGCTTCCTCACCGATGATGTGGTACAACGCTCCCATGGGCCGCGCCAATTCCGCCATGCGCAGCAGTGAAGTGACGAACAGGGCATGCCTGCTGAACGTGCCCCCTGCCTCCCCCAACGGCGCCGCGCAGAGGTACACGGTGCCTTTGCCCACCGGGGTGGTACTTAGGAAGGCGGAACCGTTCTTGAGCCGCAACAGCACATTGGAGGCGGGCGACGGGTTGACCGCATGGCGCTCGCGCACCAGCGGCAGGTCCACGTTGGCGGGCATGGTACTGAACACGTCCCGGAAAAACGGTGTTTGCAGATCGATGCGCTCCACTTTCACGCCAGCGGTGTCTTCCGCACCGATGGAAGCCCCGAACCGCGCCAGCAACGCGCCGTACGATGACTGATCCGGGCCGGCCGCAGGAAAAACCGCCAGGCTGCCGCCGCCTTTCACGAACTCGTCCAGTGCACCGGCCAAACCGCTGGGCACCTCCGGCAGTGCATTCAATATCACCAGGTCCTGCCGGGCCAGTGAGGCCAGGTCGATCTGCAGGTATGGCTGCACGGCAAACGCATGGACACTGTCACCGGAAAACACGGCGGCAATGTCCTTGTCGCTCCCGGCATCGCCGCCGCTCACCAGTAGCACGCGCAACTTCCCGGCGGTGCGGAACGCGATGTGGAACACGTTGTCGAACTCGATCGGCCGGTCCGTGATGGAGATCTCCCCCCGATGGAAGCCAATGGCGTCATTGGTGAAACTGAGCACGGTGTCCACCACGGCGTTGGCACCGGCATTGAAGGTGGCCATGGCGCGTTGCCGCCCGTCTATGGTGAGCTTCAGCGGAATGTTGTGCAGTTCCTGGTCGCCATGGTTCCGCATGCGCACATGCAGTTGTTCCAGCTGCCCCAGGCGGCGCACAGGGCTGCCGAACCACACCGAATCAATGGCCAGGTTGTTGGTGCCCGCTGCTTCCAGTGGCACGATCACTGTTCGCACCGTGCTGTCGTTCTTCCACTGGTCCACATCGGTGATGTAGCGCTGGAGGTCCGTGAACAGGAAGGCCTGCTTCACGGGCGCTTCGCTGTGTACCAAGGCTTCATGCTGGCGCTCCATCACCTGGGAAAGCGGGCGCGAATACGGTCCCACTTCCACCTGGCCCGCCGCGGCCAGCGCTTCATCGCGGCCGAGCAGCATCTGCTGGCGTCCTTCGAAACGGTTGGTGAGCACCTGGAAGCGGTCGGTGGGGCTGTACGCCATCACCACGTCCTGTGCATCGGCCCGCGCCTGGTCCAGCAAGCGGCCCGCACCGTTCTGGCCGTCCATGCTCCAGCTGTCGTCCAGGTAGAGGCTTACGGCGCGCTGCCCGGCCACCACGTTGCCGGTGTTGGAGCGGATGTAGGGCTGCGCAAAGGCCAGCACAATGCTCGCCAGGGCCAGCAGCCGCGCGAGCAGCACCAACCAATGGCGCACCTTCTTCCGGGAGCGCGTCTGCTGCGTCACCTCCTGCAGGAACTGCACGTTGGGGAACTCGATGCGCTTGAAGCGGCGGAGCTGGAAGAGGTGGATGATCACCGGGATGGCCAGCGCGGTGAGCGCCCAGAGGAAACCCGGGTAGAGGAAGGCCATCAGGGGTGCAAAGGTGGGGATAGTTCGTGGTTGTACACGGGCTCCGGTTATCCGATCTCAGTTGTCAGTTGTTCGTGGTCAGGCTTTCCGCGACCAACCTCAGGCAACATGCAACGAACAACTGACAACCAGCAACAGACAACTCATCCCTCACTCCTCCCCCAACCGGCTGTGACTGCGGCCATAGGCAAAGTACACCGCCAGCCCCAGCGCCATCCACCCGAAAAAAACGGCCCAGCTCTTGGCGGGGATCTCGATCATCAGGTAGGCGCAGCTGAGCATGCCGATGCAGGGGATCAGCGAGTAGTTGCGGCGGAAGGCCTGCACGGCGGTGCCCAGCGCGAAGAGGGTGAACGCCGCAAGCAGAATGGCCTGGCGGTCCAGGTGCAGGCTGGTGAAGGCGTTGGTGATGCGCACGCGGTCCAGCAGCAGGTAGGCCAGCACGATGGCGGGGATGAAGTACTTGCCGGGGATGAACGGGATGCGGAAGCGCTTGCGCCCGCTGGCATTACGGGCATCCGTGCGCGGCAGCAGCAGCACGCCGGCGCACACCAGGGTGAAGGCGAAGAGCGTGCCGATGGAGGTGAGGTCCGTGATGATGCCGCTGGGCGCCAGCAGCGCGGGAATGCCCACCAGCACCCCGGTGACCACCGTGGCGAACGCGGGCGTTCCGTACTTGCGGTGCAGGTGGCCGAAGCGGGGCGGCAGCAGTCCGTCGCGGCTCATGCTCATCCAGATGCGCGGCTGGCCCAGTTGGAAAACGAGCAGCACGCTGGTGGCCGCCAGCACCGCGCCGATGCTCACCACAAAACCGAAGCCGCCCAGGCCCACCTTGCTGAACACGTAGGCCAGCGGGTCCATCACGCCCTTGAACTCCGTGTAGGGCACCATGCCGGTGAGCACCAAGGCGGTGACGCAGTAGATCACCGTGCAGATCACCAGCGACCACACCATGCTGCGGGGCAGATCGCGCTGCGGGTCCTTGCACTCCTCTGCCGTGGTGCTGATGGCATCGAAGCCGATGTAGGCGAAGAACACCGCGCTGACGCCCTTCAGCACGCCGCCCATGCCGTTGGGCAGGAAGGGCACGTAGTTGGCGCCGTTGATGTACCACAGTCCCACCAGCGCCACTGCGCCCAACAGCACCAGCTTC
>JAFDZG010000306.1 GCA_018267065.1 Bacteroidota bacterium | reverse complement strand
GGCCTCGCTCACGGTCTTGCTGTCCTTCACCACCGGATTGGTGCGGCCCAGCACGTCCTTCACCTTCATGGTGATCAGGCGGGTGTCCACGTAGAATTGCTTGGTGCCGATGGCCGTGAAGTGGTTATCCGTGAGCTGCTTCATCAGCTTCCAGGGCACGGTAATGGTGTGCACGCCGATCTCCACGGCATTGCGCACATGTTCCACGGTGCGCACGCTGCTGAACATGATCTTGGTGTCGTAGCCGTAGTAGTTCACGGCGTTCACGCACTGCTGCACCAGCGCGAGCGCATCGTGGCCCTGGTCTTGCAAGCGGCCCACCAAGGGGCACACGTAGCTGGCACCGGCCTGCATGGCCATGTATGCCTGTTGCAGGGTGTACACCAGGTGTACGTTCACCATGATGCCCTCATTGCGCAGCATGCGGCAGGCACGCAGCCCTTCCAGGCTCACCGGGATCTTGAAGACGGTGGTATCCTTCTTCAGGCCCATCTTCAGTTGGCGCTTCGCCTCCTTCACCACCTCGTCGGCGGTTTCACCCAGGGCTTCCACCTGCAGGATGGGAACCTTTTTGGCCAGGTCCAGGATCATCTTGTCGATGTCCGTTACCCCGCCCCGGTGCATGAAGGTGGGCGTAGTGGTGAGGCCAGTGAGGAAGCCGAGCTTGAAGGCTTCGTCGATTTCCTTGATGTCGGCGCTGTCGAGGTAAAGTTCCATGGTTGGGCTATCTACCGCAAAGAACGCAAAGAGCGCCAAGAATGCGGGGGTGATGTCGGAATTTATTGAAGTTGGCAGCAGGTGGCTGTCCGTCCAGTTGATCAGGCGTTCACCGGTTGGTTCCTGTGCTTCACTTCCACGGCATGCAGGTCCAGCAAGGGCTTCAGGAATTCCTCCAGGTCGTAAACGCAGAGCTGGCTGGCGGCATCGCAGAGCGCCTTTGCGGGATCGGGGTGCGTTTCGATGAATACGCCGTCCACGCCAGCAGCAACGCCGGCACGGGCAATGGTGGGCAGGAACTCGCGGTTGCCCCCGCGCGGATCGGCGCTGGGGATGCCGTACTTGCGGATGCTGTGGGTGATGTCGAATACCACCGGGTAGCCCGTTTGGCGCAGGTGGTAGAAGGAGCGCGGGTCCACCACGAGATCATTGTAGCCCAGCACGAAGCCGCGCTCGGTGAGGATGATCTTCTTGTTTCCCGTGCTTTCGATTTTCTTCACCGGTTTGGCCATGTTGTCCGGCGCCAAAAACTGCCCGTGCTTCAGGTTGATCACTGCGCCGGTCTTGGCGGCCTCGGTGACCAAGGTGGTTTGCATGCAGAGGTATGCGGGGATCTGCACCACGTCGCACACCTCCGCAGTGGCCTTCACTTGGCCGGGGTAATGCACGTCGGTGAGCAGCGGAAAGCCGAATTCCTTTTTCACCTTTTCCAGCATCTTCAGGCCCTCTTCCAGCCCCGGCCCCATGTAGAACTCCACGCTGCTGCGGTTGTCCTTCATGAAGCTGCTCTTGTAGATCACGGGCACCTTGGTGCGCTCGCTCACCTCGCGCAGTTTCTCCGCTGTGCGCATCATGATGCTTTCCTCCTCAATGACGCAGGGGCCTGAAATGAGGAAGAGCTGGTCGGATCCGCAATGGATACCGCCTACTTGGACGATTTTTGCCATGGAATGCTTGCTCGCTGAATGGAAGGTGCAAATCTACCCTTTTGCAACCGTTGCGTTGAGCAGCCGCTTGCCGTTAAGGAATCCTTCCAGCACATCACCGGCCACAATGGGGCCGATACCGGCGGGAGTGCCCGTGAACAGCAGGTCTCCCGGCTCAATGGTGATGAAGCGCGATACGTAGGAGATCAATTCCGCCACCGGAAAGATCATATTGGCGGTGGTGTCCTTCTGCACCGTCAGGCCGTTCTTCCTCAGCTCAATGGCAAAGCTCTGCAGGTCCGTGGAGGCCGTCATCGGTAATTCCACCTCACCCAGCACGGCGGAACCATCCCACGCCTTGGCCTTTTCCCACGGAAGCCCTTTTACCTTGAGTTGGTTTTGCAGGGTGCGGGCCGTGAGGTCCAGCCCGAGGCTGTACGATGCCACTAGGCCCAACGCCATGCCCACGGGCACATTCTTGGCGTAGCTGTCCAGCATGAGCACCAATTCCAGCTCATGTTCGATCTCTCCCGGAATGTCCGGCAGTTTGATCGGCTGCCCCGGATACAGGCAGGCAGTGGTGGGCTTCAGGAAGAAGATGGGTTCCTTAGGCGCCTCCGTGCCAAGCTCCTTGGCATGGTCGGCATAGTTGCGCCCAATGCAAATGATCTTCATTTCGGGTTGGGTGGTGGTTGCTGTGTGGAAAAACTTCCCGGCACCTGCCTAGCTAAACATGGGTGCTTGACAAAATGTTCCGCAAGATGGCCAAGGTGCTGGCAGGGAGTTCGGCCTTGGTCATCAACCATTGCAAGTAGCCGGGATCACTGCGCCCGATGTTTTCAATGGGCCAGCCCTTGTACTTGCCGAATGAAAGGCACACCGCACCGTGTTCATCGAACACCAGTTTCCCGGCGGCATCGGGCGAACGTTTGCGGTCGCCGCAAAATTCGCCCAGCCCTGCCGCGTCCTTGGGAAGATCACGGTACTGCTGCAACTGGGCGAGCAGCACATCGGCCGTCATTTCCACATCGGAAAGCGCATCGTGCGCCCCGCTGTGGTCCTTGTCCAGGTAAAAGCGGGCTGCGGCAGTAAGGTCCCGGCGCTCAAAATGGTGGTAGATGCGCAAGGGATCCACCACGCGCAGCGAAGAGGTGTCCCAGGCATGGCCAACTCGGAACAGTTCTTCGCATAAAAAGGGCAGGTCGAAGCGCAGCACGTTGAATCCGCACAGGTCACAACCTTCGAATTGAGCGAGGATCTCTTCGGACAGGCCGCTGAGCACCGGGGCATCGGCCACGTCCGCATCCCTGATGCCATGCACCGCACTGGCCTCGGCCGGAATGTGCATTTCGGGGTTTACCAAGCTCTGCCAACTGCTGCGCGATCCGTCCGGCATCAGGCGCATAACGGCAATCTGCACAATGCGGTCATGCCCGATGCGCACGCCGGTGGTTTCAAGATCGAACACGGCCAACGGCTTTTCCAACTGGAGGGTCATGCCTGCAAGTTGGCCATAAAAAAGCCCCCGTTGGCGCGGGGGCTTTTCATTTTTTGAACAAGAGAGGATCACCGCACCTTCAGCTTCACGAACTGGAATTTTCCATACTTGTCCGTGTTCTTGAAGTCGCCGCTGTACTTGGGGCCTTGCACCAGGTGGTTCACGGATTCCAGCAGCAGTTTGGCCGGATCCTTGCCCGCCGCACGAACGGCATCCAGCAAGGCCTTGCGCGCTGCCTCCATGCGGACGTTGCTCAGGTTGTCGTTGGTACCGTAAGTCTTGGTGGGCACGTGGGAGGCGCTGGCCTCGATGGTCACCTTCACGGAGCCGTTCTCGTCAAGCACCTTCCCCACCTTGGAGATAAAGTCGGCCCACTCGCCCTCGTTCGCGGTAATGCCGCTCTCGTTGTAGCCGTAGTACTTGGTGAACTCCGCCGCAAAATTGGGCTGCGGGGTCACGTGCTTTTCCCCAGCTTCCTTGCGTTGCTCGTCGGTTTTGGCTGGTACCGTTTCCTTGCTCTTGCCCGCAGGAGCTTTTCCTGGAGTTTTACCAGGAGCATTTTCAGGAGCTTTTTCAGGAACTCCTTCAGTTACACCCTCCTTAACAGGCTGGCCCTTCTCCTTGCTTCCGGGAGGCGCTCCCTTGGGCAGGTCCACGATGCTTGCAGCGCCTTCAAGAGATACCGGGTTCAAGTACACTTCCTTGTTGATCTCCTGGTAGGCGCTTTCGCACTCCACGAAAATATCCTCCGTGTGCACGGTCTTGTCGTTTACGCGGTAGTCCAAGTTGTAATTGTTGCACGGGGCAAGGATCGCCACGTAAACGCCATCCCGCTGGCGCGGCTTGTAGCTCTTCACCTCTCCGGTCTTTTTGTCCGTCACATAGAGAATGGTGGTGGGTGAGAGCTGTTCTCCTGGAGGTGGAATGATGAATCCTTTCAGCACAGCCAAGCCTTCGGCCCCCATTTCATCCGGGAAGTCAACGAAATAGATGTCCTTTTCGCCATAGCCCCCGATCTTATCGGAGCTGAAGTAGCCCCGCTTACCATCGGCCGTGGTCACAAAGAACACGTCATCATCCACCGTATTGAGCGGATAACCGATGTTTACCGGGGTGCTCCACGTGCCATCCGCTTGCTGTTCCGTGGAAAAAATGTCGAATCCGCCCATGCTGTTGTGGCCGGTGCTGGAGAAGTACATGGTGCGACCGTTCGGGTGGATGAACACGCCGTCCTCTTCATACTTGGTATTGATCGTACCACCCATGTTCTGGGCCTTGCTCCATTCCCCGTTGGGCAGTTTCACCACGCGGTAGATATCGCGGCCACCATAGCCTCCGGGGCGGTTGCTCACAAAATAGAAGGTGTTGCCGTCCGCACTCAATGCACCATGCGTCTCCCAAGATTTGGTATTGATGTCGGATCCCATTTTCACGGGATCGCTCCACATTTCACCCACAAGCTTGCTTTCGTACAAGTTTCCGTCGCCGTTATCATCCTTATAGATGATCAGTGTCTGCCCGTCGGCGGAAACGTTTACCGTGGCCAGGTGGCCTTCCGGCGGATTGATGTTCAGGAGTTCGGGAGCTTGCCAGTTTCCGCTGCGGTTCTTGTAGCTCACATAGATGTTCTCGAACGGAAGCCCGGTCACCATGTCAATGATCCCGACATTGCTGCTGTCCGGACGGATGCGGCGCGAGGTGAAGAAGAGCGCATTGCCGTCCACGCTTACCACCGGGCTGAAATCCGGGTATTGGCTATTGATCACCGGACCGACATTGCTGATCTTGAACGGCTTGGGGTCGGCCATCAAGGTTCTGGCGTTTGCCGTTTGCTCCAAGCCGTGTTCCGCCATGGGCTTGTAGTCGTTCTTGGCATCCGCTTCGGCAATGAACTTCTTGTAATACTCATCCGCCTTGTCGAACTCGCCGTTCAGGTGGTAAGCCTTTCCAAGCCAATAGTCCACTTGAGGCGGTGCGTTGCGCTCCTTGGGGTCAAAGGGGTCATAGCCCGCCGTATTCAATCCTCCATAGCGGGAACCGCGCTTGTTGGCCGCAGCTTCCAGGAAAGGAAGTGCCTTGGCTTTCTCGTTATATGAATTCATATACGCCTCTCCCACTTTCCAGTTCAAATTGGCGTTGTCGGGGTCCTTGGCCAAAAGCTCCTTCCATTCCGCCGCTGCTTGGCTATATAATTTCTCTTCCATTAACCGGCTGGCATCCTCAAAGGTTGCAGGGGGAGTGTTGTTCTGGGCCATGAGGGCTGGGCCACTGAACAACAACGGGAAAGCAAGGAGACGGGCGTATAAGGGTCTGATCATTGCATGGGCCTTTCACATGCCCCTCTTATGGGAGCGGTGGGTTAGCGGCTAAAAGTATGTTTTTTCCGTTGCCGGAAGTTTCAGGTCAAATTTCTGTGTCCAAGGACCAGGCCTCCAGAATGTCCGCTACGCGACGGACGAACTTGCCGCCCAGTGCCCCGTCCACCACGCGGTGGTCGTAGCTATGGCTGAGGTACATCATGTGCCGCACGGCGATCACATCGCCGGCAGGCGTCTCCAGAACAGCTGGTTTTTTACGGATGGCCCCGGTGGCCATGATGGCCACTTGGGGTTGGTTGATGATGGGGGTGCCCAGCACATTGCCAAAGGTTCCCACGTTAGTGAGCGTGTAGGTGCCGCCGGTAATCTCATCGGGTGTTAGCTTGCCTTGACGGGCCCGGTTGGCCAGGTCGTTCACGGCTTTGGTCAAGCCTACCAAGTTCAAGCGGTCGGCATTGCGCACCACGGGCACGATCAAATTCCCCGAAGGCATGGCCGCGGCCATGCCGATATTGATGTCTTTCTTCTTGATGATCGAGGAACCGTCCACCTGCACATTGATCAGGGGCATCTCCTTGATGGCCTGTGCCACGGCCATGATGAAGATGGGGGTGAACGTGATCTTCTCCCCTTCCCGCTTTTCAAATGCGCCCTTCACCTTGTTGCGCCACAATACCAGGTTGGTTACATCAGCTTCCACAAAGCTGGTGACGTGCGGGCTGGTGCGCTTGCTCATCACCATGTGCTCGGCGATCATTTTGCGCATGCGGTCCATCTCGATCACCTCATCACCAGCGGCCGGTTTTACACGCGGTTCGGCAGATGGGCCCACTGGGGCTGCCGGGCGGGCTGGTGCGGTGGCAGGTGCGGCAACCGGTGCGGCAATGGCCTCCTCTGCGTGGCTGCCGTTGCTTTTTGCACCCCGGTTGGGCAGGTAGTCCAAAATGTCCTTTTTGGTAACGCGCCCACCTTGGCCCGACCCTGAAATGGCCTCCAGTTCAGCCATGCTCACCCCTTCGCTTTGTGCAATGTTCCGTACCAATGGGCTGTAGAATTTGCCACCCGTGCCCGTACGGGCAATTGTGCCAACGGGAACGGTTGCCCCACTCGTGACGGGCGCATGCATGGCCGGGGCTGGCGTTTGGCTGGCGGCAGGAGCTACTTTTTCCGGAACCGTGCCGCCGGCGGCACCAAGCAGTGCAATGGCCTGCCCCACTTGCACCACATCCCCGTCCTTCACCAACCGTTTCAGCAGGACTCCGTCCTGCGGGGCCGGCACCTCGCTGTCCACTTTGTCGGTGGCAATTTCCACCAAAGGTTCATCAGCGCTCACGGCATCCCCTTCATTCTTCACCCATTTAATGATGGTGGCCTCCGCCACACTCTCGCCCATTTTGGGCAACAAGATCTCGATCTGTGACATGCTTGCTCCGCTTACCGCACCGCAATGCGGGCCGCTAAGTTATCCTCGCCATGCCAATCCGCGGCCATTGACCTCGGGGCAATTGTCAACCTTGTGCGCTCCACGCCGGGTGCTGTTGGCCCAAGGACCCAAAATTCCCAAGCACCCGCCACAGGTCCTTCCACACCCGGTAATCCTTGGCATACTCCAGGTCGATCCGCCTGATG
>JAFDZG010000305.1 GCA_018267065.1 Bacteroidota bacterium | reverse complement strand
TTGAGGATGCTGCCTACTTCAGCAGCCACCTTTTCGTTGAGGATCTCGATCAACATTGAAGGCCTGTCGCGGTGCAGGATCTCCAGAAAGCCGCGGAGCACTTCGGCCTCGTAAGTTTCCACGTCGATCTTTAAGAGGTCCACCCGTGTGGCGCCATGCTGCACAAGCAGGTCTGCCACGGTGATGGCGGGGACTTCCACGGGCTTCAGACCGGCACTCTCCTTGTTCCATTCCGGGTCGAGCGACACGGAAAGCACATGTTCACGTTCAGGCAGGTCGTAAAGCACGGCAACGCCGGAGCGGCTGCTGGCTGCGGCATGCACTGTTTTGATGCGGCCCCCGTTCAGGGAAGCATTGTCCGCCAGTTTATCATAAATGCGCCGCACGGGTTCCACCGCGATCACCAATGCATCCGGCTGCATGGCTGCGGCGGCCAAGGCATAAACCCCGGTGTTTGCACCGATGTCCACAATTACTTGGGCATTTCTGCTGAGCCTTGTCCATAGCTCCATGGAGATCTTTTCCCAACCATTGAAGCCGTTCCAGAACAGCTCATTTTCTATCATGTAGCCGTGGTGCCGGATGCGGAAACCGGCAGTGGGGCTGATGGGCACGTCGATGATACCCTTGAAGTGCAGGTGCCGGTACACCGGTTCCGGTAGTGAAACCACCCGGCGAACCATTTGGAATACCGGTTGCTTGAACGGAACGGCTTCGTACAGGCGCTTCAGAATGGAGCGGGCAGTAGGCATGGAGCAGCGCCAAATGTAGGCCTCCCGCGTCCGCTCCATTCGGTAGGCCGGTGCGCGGCAAGGCTTGGCGATCGATCACACCTTGTTCTTCCGGCCCTTGATCAGCCTGGTCAATGGCCGCACACGGTCAAAGAATGCCTTTTCCAACGGATAGTGCGTGGTAACGTAGGAGGGGAATTCAGTGTGCTGGCGGATCGGGGCCGTCATGAAGGCATTGAATTCCTGCTCGGTGATCCCCAACTTGTTGATCACGAACTCAAGGTCTGCGCGGAAACCTTCCGGGGTATAAATGTCCTTCTTTAGCTCCTCCAAGGCGGTGGCCCGGTCCATCAGTCCGGAGGCGATCAAGGTGGACAAGTGCGCCTTGCGTTTATCAATGCCGAATTTCGTGGGCAGGATGTAGTTTTGGTAAAACCGGGTGAAGATGGATTCCGTGTGCTTGGCCCCATAATCAGTCCACCCCAGCTTGGCCATGATCTCAGGTTTTGCCTTGCGATGGTCGTAATCCAGGTAGTTGAGCAAGGTGACGCCCCTGATCCCCTTGATGAGGTACAGGTACGGCCTGCGCCAGAAGCTCAATTGCGGCATGGTGAGCGTGTGCATCCCGCCGAATTCCCTGGCAATGGCCTTGATGTTGAGCAAGTCCATTTTTTCATGGTTCCATCCGTTGGGAAGGATGCCCTCGGTGGCGTAGTTGTGGCCGAAGATGATGTATTTGATGCCGAGCTTGGCCGCCAGGTTGTATATATAGGCCACCATGGCATGGTCAGTGATCAATTCAATGTCCAGCACAGAGGCACGGAGGAAAGCCAACTGGATGTTCTTGAATTCTTCCCAGTCAACGGTGTAGTTGTGGAGGTCGAAGCCGAGGTGCTCCACAATTTTTTTCACGTTGTTGTTTGACAGGTCCGAGTTGTAGCCGTTGTCAACATGCACAAGCAACGGCGTCAGTCCGAATTCCTTGAGCTTGAGCGCTACATAGGAGCTGTCCGCACCGCCGCTCACGCCGGCAATACAATCATATTTCACATGTTTCCTGGACTTCTTGATGAGGTCCACGATCCGCTCCAGTTCCTTTTGCTTGTCCTTGCCCTTGAACACTGCACGGGGGTCGTTTCGTTTGTACATGTGGCAGTATGTACATACGCCGTCATCATCAAATTGAATGGCCGGGTCGTCCGCTGTGTCCAGCACGCACTTGGTGCATTGCCTGTACGGCCGCCCCCCGGGCAGCTTGCCGCAAGTGGCCAGTGTTTCAGTGTAAAGGTCGGCAAGCCAGTGCGAAGCGCCGGGGTTTTGCGGCACCACCCTCATTTTCTCCGCATGGACCCCGTATTCACCCGATAGTTGCTGTTTGAGCTGTTGCGTTGCCGGCAGGTAATAGGTGAATCCAGCCGCTTGAAACCAGTGTTTGATGCGTTCCACTTCCGGATTTTGCGCTCCAGCGGAGGATGCTTGGGCTTTCCCGGCAACGGGATCCCGGCCCAGGGAAAGCACTTTCGGCAATTCCTTCAAATTCCCGTGCAGGTTCACGGCCTGGATCGCAGGTGAACTGCCGTCCAGGTGCACCAGGTCAAAGGCTTTGCCCCATTGGTGGATCTGATGGTCCAACGCCTTGTTCACCGTGGTCCCCAAGCTTCTTGGGGAACCGGCCGGACATGTAAAACTGTAGTGGGCAAGGGCCGTGCTGTGCCCGCTGCCAGGGCCGGTACCTTTTTCCGGTCCTGGGATCCCGGATGCCTTTTCGGCTGTCATGTGGAAACAACACACATCGTGGTCCTGGACGGCCGCTTGAATTGCCTGCGCCATGGGGCCTGCAGCCTGCTGCGGCTGGTCTGTGACATACAAGATCTTCTTCCGTGCGGATGTCGGCATTTGGGGGGGCGGGATGTTTGTGTGGGGGCCTTGCCTCTTGCTAACCAAGCGCTACAAGCACCTGCCAGGGGCAGCATGTAGCCCCTGCAGGTAAAGTGCGGAACGGGTTTCCCCGTTGTAGCCGTGATGCAATTGCATGGTGCACTGACAGTGGGTTGCCGTGCGTTGGCAAAGGCAAATGTAATTGCCTGTTATACCCAAGGCAAGCTGTGTGAAAATTCTTTGCGGTCCACCCTTGCCCACCCCTGTGTAATGCCATTGGGCCATCCACTCCGCATCTTGTGTTGCCGGTTCCGGTCCACTGGCCATTGGCCAGTGGCTAAGGAAACCTCCGTGTATCCGTCCAGCCTTATCCTTGCAGGCACCAGCCGAGGTGTAGCTGCCATGGGCGTTCAAATACCGAGAAAGAAGAGAAGGGTGGGGTTGCTTACCCTGCTTTACCGGCTCAGCCGCTTGCTGCCGATGGGCCACAGGCAAAAGCTGAAGTTGTACCTGGACCTGGAGTGGATCTTCGATCGCTTGGCCATGGAGGCTTCCTTTAAGCACTATCCGCCGGAAGAACACCCGCACCGCCGCTTTGCCAGCCGGTTCCTGTTACGGCATTTGGCCCCGCACATGCAGGTGCTCGACCTGGGGTGTGCCAAAGGCGACATGTCCGACCTGCTTGCGCGGCATGTTGGCCGCGTGGTGGGCGTGGACCATGATGCTGCGGCCATTGCGCTGGCAACCCGGCGGTACCAGCGCCCCAACCTCAGCTTCAGGCATGGCGATGCACTGCAGTACCTGCGGGATCGCGGAGAGCGTTTTGATGTGCTGGTCCTGTCGCACATCCTGGAGCATCTGGATGGGCCTGAAGCGTTCCTGAAGCAGTTCAGTCCCCATTTCACCTGGTTTTACATCGAGCTGCCGGATTTTGACAAGACCTATCTGAACCATTACCGGTTGGACTTGGGCAGCAGCTTGGTATACAGCGATGATGACCACGTGAGCGAGTTTGACCGCAATGAACTGGAGGCCCTCCTGGAACGCACCGGCTTGGAAGTGGTGGACGCAGAATACCGCTTTGGCCTCCAACGGCTTTGGTGCCGAAGGGTAGCTGCGCCTGCAGTCCAGTGAACGGCCCAACCACCGGCCACCGGGACGGTCCAAGCGAGAAAGCCCCATCTTCGCGCCATGATGCGGTATGTGCTCTGCACCGGCAACCCCGGCAAGGTGGCGGAATTGCGCGCCATGCTGCCGGCAAGCCTGGAGCTGCTTTCGCTCAAGGAGGCCGGCCTTCCGGCGGACCTGCCCGAAACGGGCCACACCTTCGCCGCGAACGCGTTGCAAAAAGCGCGCTTCGCCTTTGAACGCACCGGCCTGCCGTGCATCGCCGACGATTCCGGCCTGGAGGTGGAGGCTTTGGGCGGGGCACCGGGCGTGGACACCGCCTACTATGCCGGGCCGCAAAAGGATGACAAGGCCAACGTGGCCAAGCTGCTGCATGCGCTTCAAGGCGCGGAGGATCGCCGCGCCCGCTTTCGCACGGTGATCGCCTTGGTGGAGGCTGAAGGCGAGCACCTCTTTGAAGGTGAAGTACGCGGAACGATCACCCGGGAAGAGCGGGGTACGAACGGGTTCGGCTATGATCCCGTGTTTCTTCCTGAAATGAGCGACCTGACCTTCGCGGAACTGGACGCGGTGCGCAAGAACGCCATCAGCCACCGGGGGCATGCGGTGTGGAAGTTGGTGCGCTTCCTGGCCGGGCGTTAGGGCTGTAGCATTTGCCCCACCAGTCCGTTCACGGCTTCCGCCACTGAAATGCCCGCTGCCTTCAGCATCCGCGGGTAGATGCTCACAGGCGTAAAGCCCGGCACGGTGTTCACCTCGATGGTCTTCACCTC
>JAFDZG010000304.1 GCA_018267065.1 Bacteroidota bacterium | reverse complement strand
TCACCCCGCAAATCCCACGGCCTTCTTCAAGCCTTCCGGCAACGGTGGCAATTTGCGCCGCTCAAAGAGGAAGCTGCTCAGGTCCGCGATCTCGCTGAAGATGTGGTGGCTGTCCATGGCGCCGCGCAGGTAGGCCTGGCCGGTGCTGCCGCCGGTGCCCACGCGCAGGCCGATCATGCGGTGTACCATGCTGATGTGGCGGGCGCGCCAGGAGGCCATCACGGTATCGATGTCCAGCAGCGCATCCAGGAAGCGGAACGCCTGCTGGAAGATGGGCTCGTCGCGGTAAAGCATGATGAAGAGCGCGCTGCGCGCGGCGGCGGGGGAGAAGTGGCGCTCCGGCGATCCGTCCACGAAGATCTTCCGCCACAGCTTGGCGTTGCCTTCTTCGCCCT
Organism: Bacteroidota bacterium; assembly: GCA_018267065.1. Taxonomy (GTDB): domain Bacteria; phylum Bacteroidota; class Bacteroidia; order Flavobacteriales_F; family PHOS-HE28; genus PHOS-HE28. Next base: position 20,520 of record JAFDZG010000304.1, on the reverse strand, counting down.
GCACCAGGCTGCCCACGTACAGCTTCTCCAACTTCTCGAAAAAGTTGGTTTCATCCGGCCAGTATTCCGCTTTCAGGAAAGGCATGCGCTCCAGCCAGGCGTTCACCAGTTCCAGCAGCGTGGGTTCCTTTTCCAGCGCCTCGATCTGTGCCTTGTGGTCCGGCCGCAGCTGGCTGGTGTAGTACATCTTGCCGAAGCGGGCCTCCATGCGCAGCCCCAGTTTTGCCTCCAGGATCTTGAACTGCATGCTCTGGAATCCGCTCGCCGGGCGCAGCATGTCGCGGAAATCCAAAAAGTCCAGCGGCGTCATTGTTTCAATGATCTCCCACTGCTTCACCAGCACGTCCAGGATCACTTTCACGCGGTGCAACCGGTGCACCACGATGTTCATCTCGCCGGCGTTGTCGTTCACCTTTCCGCTGCCCATGATCTCCATCACGCTGCCCACCTCATACAGCACCTGCTTGAACCAAAGCTCGTAGGCCTGGTGGATGATGATGAAGAGCATTTCATCATGCGCATGCTTGTTCAGCTTGTCGCTTTCCAGTTCCTGCGCGCCCAGGATCTTCTCCAGTTGCAGGTAGTCGGGGTAGTATACGTTGCTCATTTTTTTGGAATGGTGTGGGCCAAATGTAATCGGACATCCATATCCGGAATTGGAATTTGGCGAAGCGTTGTTCCTTGGTTCTCCTGTGGGTGAAAGCTGGTGTGCCTGGTGCAGCCTTGGACCGACTGTTTATTTTACCTTCGGTACATGGAAGCAAGGGCGATCATCTTGATGGCGTGCATGGGCATGATGTGGTGCCCGGCGATTGCGCAATCCAGCAAGGATGCCTTGGGCGGTGCCTCTGATGCCGCACAGCGGGTGTTTGGGCAGCGAATGGAGGCCACTGTGGATACAACGTTGCATGCTCCCGTGTTTCCCGGCGGCATGGAGGCCATGCATGCGTGGTTGCGGAAGCATGTGCGGTATCCGAAGCGGGCATGGAAACAAAAGGTGGAAGGCACGGTATATGTGAGGTTCGTGGTGTGCAGCGACGGCAAGGTGCGGTATGCGGAAGTGATGCGCGGGGTTCGCAAGGACCTGGACAAGGAGGCGTTGCGGGCCGTTGCGCGCATGCCTGATTGGCTTCCGGGCCGGAAGGAAGGCCGCGCCGTGAATTGCAGGTACACGTTGCCGGTGGCGTTCAAGCTGGACAGGCCAGGACCGGCGGGATCGGAGTAGCTGTGTACGCCATGTGGCAGTATGGGGAAAGGTTGAAAGTCGTTCCTTTGGGCGACAAACCACACGCGATGCAACGCAGATCTTCCTTCGCCTTGGCGGCGCTCCTCTTTGCAAGCCTCAGCTTCACCGCATGCTCCAACCAGGATGGTGCCGGCGGCACCGTGGACGGCACCGATGAGGACAACTACCAATTGAACCAAGGCGCGGACGCCCCGCCAATGAAGGGTGAAGCCGCGGCCACCCCGGATACGGCCGCAGCCGTGGTTGCGGACAGTGCCGCCACCAAGGCTGTGAAGTGATGGTTGGCAACCGGGCACGGACACCAGGCCACACTCCCGGAATGCTTGCGGTTACTTGAACACGGCGTTCAGCACGCCTGCCAAGCGGATGCCCGCCTTGAGCAGTTGCTCCTGCACGGTGGGCCAATTGCGGTAGTTGTAATCATAGCCCAGCTCGGCACCCGGTGAATCCGCGTAGATGGCGGGCCTGAAGGCAAGGTTCTCCTGCGCCCAATCTGCTGCGGTTCCTTGGCTCCACTGCTTGATCTGCTCCGGGGTGGCATGGTCCAGGCTGCATGCCAGCTCGGTGTAGCTCAGTTGGCTGTGGTCGATCATGCCGCTGTCCCACACACGGTGCAGGTTGGAGCCCTGCTTGAACCAGCGCACCTGGAAATCGTTGCCGCCCTTGTCATCGCCGCGGCCCACGTGCAGCGGTTGGTGCAGGTCGCCGATCAGGTGGATCAGCACCTTGAGGCAAAAGGCCTGCCGCTCCGCGCTGAGCGTGTCGCTCTTCAAGGCGGCCACCATGCGGCCGATGGCCTCCACGGCATCGCCATGCGGGTTCTTCTCCGCTGCGGCATACGTGCTGCCGTCCGGTATGGTAACCCAGTGCCAGTCGCGCATGTAGTCGTAGCTGTGGTCGCTCTTGATGTCGTCCATCCACGTGGCGCACATGGCCATGGGGCCGGGGCCCAGGATGCGGTGCACGGCCTTGCGCGCCTTGCGGCTGAGGTGTTGTTCGGCAATGGCGCCCACAACGCGGTGGCCCGTGGCGCCCCATGCAAATACGTGCGCAGGTACGAGCAGCGGGAACAAGGGAAGGAACCGGAGCAGTTTCATGTTACAAGATTACGTGCCAGCGGGAAAGATCCATCTGCCGTGCAGAACGGTTTTGTTGGAAAGTGAAGAGGTGATGATGCGGGGATGCAGGCCCTTTCGGCGGGCAGCGATCCCGGATGTTGCTGCATCGGTATCCCGCACCCGTCATGGACCTGCGAAGCGAAAGTGGCGACCCCGCTGTGTGCATGGTCGAGGCCGAAGGAATTGCATGCCCGATCGATGCGGCTGCCGGGCGAAGGAAGAAAAGCACCGGATCGGGGCAAATTGTGCAAGGTTTGAAAACTGGATCGGGCACCATTCTCCCCGGAGCACAAGGAACAGCGGCTGCCCCATTTCGGCCTGAAAGCGGGGCCAGCGGGGAAATCGGGCCCACCGGGCCGGGCGGAGGCATGGTTCTCGCATCATCCGCGGCAAGCGACCGGAGGCCGAAGCACGGCAAAGATCGCAGGAACTTAAATTTTCAATGTGATGGCAACGGAAAGGAAGGATGCGAACACGGCAACAGCAACGCAAGAACGTTATCAAACAGGCAGTCAGGCCCGTGATGAACAATCGCCCGGGATGGCCAATGGGAACAAGAACCTGAACGAGAACTGGCGCGAAACGAAGGCGGAGCTGAAGAAGAACTTCAACCAATTGACCGAGGAAGACCTTGAACTGAAGCCCGGCAGGGAACAGGAAATGATCGACCGGATCAGCCAACGGTTGAAGAAGACGCCCGAAGAAGCCAACAGGCTGGTGCGCGACACGGCCAAGCGTTTCCAAAGCATCACTGGCAGCGCCACGGCGGAGATCGCCAAGGCCAACCAGCGGCTCCATGAAACTTGGCACAAGACCAAGGATGCGCTGAAGAAGGACTTCGGCAAGCTGACCGAAGAAGACCTGGAACTGAAGCCCGGCCGCGAGCAGGAAACTTTTGACCGGATCGGCAAGCGGCTGAACCGTACGGCGGATGAAGCAGGACGCTTGGTGCGCGACACGGCAAAGCGCTTCCAAACGCCGGTGAATGAGGAAAACAAGTCCAAGATCACGGCGTGATCCCGGCATCCTTCGGAAGTGAACAGGGGCGGCCCCAACCGGGCCGCCCCTGGTTTTTACGGCCGGTTCCTTGCAACTGCTCAACGCATCTCGCTGGTTGTGATCTGGATGGTGCCACCCAGCGTGCGGTGGATGGGGCAGCGGTCCGCGATCTGCATCAGGCGCGCGCGTTGCTCATCGCTCAGGTCACCGGTGAAATGCACGGTGCGCGTGATGCGCGTGTCGTCAAAGGATGCTCCGTGCTCCACGGTCACGCTGGTATCGATGGCCTCCAGCGGCCATTGCTTGCGGTCCGCGTACATGCGCACGGTGGCGTTGGTACAGGCGCACAAAGCGGCGGCGAGCAGTTCATGGGCCGTGGGGCCAAGGTCCTTGCCGCCATTGGCCTCCGGCTCATCGGCGATCAATTGGTGGTGGCGGACCTGGATCTCGGTGCGGTAGGCATCCCGGCCGATATGTGCATTGGTCTGGACTGAAAAATTCATTGCTGATCGGTTTTGTTTCGTTCCAAGGGAAGGGGAACAGGGTCATGTTCGCCGGGGATCATCGGGAAGGCAAGGTCGCGCCAGCGCTGCTTGGCGGCTTCCAGTTTTTCCTGCGAGGTGGCCACGAAGTTCCAATGGATAAAGCGTTCTTCCGGGAAAGGCTCGCCGCCGAAGAGGTACACGGTGGTGCCCGCCGCCATGCGGAATCCGCACTGCCTTGCATCCTTGGCCACTAAGATCTGCCTGGGGCCGAAGGCTTCTCCTTCGGTGAGTACTTCACCGCTGAGGATGTACAACCCGGCTTCACCGTACAGCCCTTCGGCAAAGCGCACTTCGTGGTCGTCCATTGCCGTGATCTCCAGCAGGAACAACCGGCTGTGCACCGGCACGGGCGAGCGGTGCCCCATCACTTCGCCGGCGATCAGCTTGTAACGCGCACCTTCCGCTTCCCAATGGGGCAGGGCTTGTGCCTCCACATGGTGGAAGGAGGGATCCATTTCCTCTTTTTCCTTGGGCAGTGCCACCCAGATCTGCAGCCCGTGCATGGCCTGCCCCGGACGTAAGCCGGGGTGCTTGTCCACCTTGCGCAACCGTTCGGGCGTGTGCTCGCTGTGTACGATGCCCTTGCCGGCGGTCATCCAGTTCACCGCGCCGGGCGTGATCTCCACGGCGGTGCCCAAGCTGTCACGGTGCATCATGCTGCCCTCAAACAGGTAGGTTAGCGTGCTGAGCCCGATGTGCGGGTGCGGGCCGATGTCCACGTTTTCGTGGTCGTCCATGCGCACCGGCCCCATGTGGTCTATGAAGATGAAGGGGCCTACCATGCGTTTGCCGTGGAAGGGCAACAGGCGCCCCACCAAGAAATTGCCCACTTGGCGCGGTCGCTCCTCAATGATCAAGCCGATGTTGGACATGGTTGGTGATGTGTTGGGCGAATGGGCTGGCAGGAAAAGGTCCGGTTGGGGTGCTTGCAAGAGCGATGGGGTTGAAGAAGCGAAGAAGAAGTGTGGGTGGGCAACTCCTCCGCTTCCCGGCTTCTTCACCTTCGGTCCGGGTCCATTGCATTTCCCGGATGGTTCAGTAAAGTTAGCATGCATGCCCTGCCCCGGCTTGGGGCATTTGCGCGCCGCGGATTTAATTTGGCCCCGCCGGCGCACAGCACGGGCGCGCGGTGTAATCCCTTCAACGATCATGAGCGAGATGGTAAACAGCCTGTCTTCACCGGTCCGGAAACACCTGCGGTTGGCATTGGCCATGGTGGCGTTGTCCATGGTAGTGGCATGCAACTACGGCAGCAACCACAAAACCCCGCATGCCCCTTTGAACCCGGCGATGGGCGGTGCCCCCAGTGAGAGCGACCATACCAACACGGACGTGGACGACCAGGCAGGCGGGTTTGGCACCGGCAGCAACGGTGCAGCCCAGGACGACAACGTGGATCGCTCAAAGGCCGCTGCAACTGTGCCGGCTGCGAAGGATTCCACGGCTGCCGCCAAGAAGTAGCCATTGGCTTCATTGTGCGCCGATCGTAGGCGGCTGGGCTTCCGCCGGCACGTCCATGTGGCAGAGCGGCGCATCCCTGCCTACGCGGTATTGCAGTTCCACGTACCGGTGCAGTTCGTGATCGTAGATGGCGTAGTAGTAGGGCAGCACCTGTTTCCGGATCACCACGGTGGTTGTGCGCGACCAGTGGGGATGCTGCGGCACCGGCCGTTCCGTGTGCATGAAGTTGCGCAGCAGTGCTCCCTCCAGTTCAGCGCGGGTTCCGCCCCAAGTCCATTTTTCGTTTCTGTGCATGCCCACATCAGGCCCGCGCAGATGGACCTGCGTTCGGACCGGCGGCTGTACGTGTTGGCGAGCCGCTTTCCAAGGCAACAAACGGTGGCGGGAACTGTGCGTGGAAGCTTTTCAACCACGGCCGGTCGGCGTGTTCAGAAGGTATAGCGCAGCTCCATCTTCAGGTCGCTCTGGTTCGGCCCGGCGATCTGCTGCAGGCCCGAGCTGATCACGTCCCGGTCGGTGTACATGGTGATGCCGTACCGCGCCCAGATGTCCAGGTGGCGCACCACCGTCCAGCGCAGCATGCCGTACCACTTCATGCCGCGCCCATAGATGGGCGGCAGGCTGAACACGCCCGGGATGTCCGATTCGAACGCGTAGAGCCGTGCATCGTAGCTGTCCGTGGCGAAGAGCATGATGCGCCCCGTGAATTCCACCGCCCCGCGCTTGGGGCGGTGCACCACGTCCTGGTAGATCAGGAAACCGTGCTCCACGGGCGTTTCACCGCGCTGGTAGTCCACGCTTTCCACGCGGGTGCGCAGGGTTACGCCGGAGCTCACCTTGTAGCTCGCATTGAAGCGGAAGTTGTTCTGGCGCGTGTCCACCAGCGGCAGCACGCCGACCGCCGCCTCTTCCGTGTTCATGGCCTTCACCTGGGTGCGGGCCTTCACGTATAGCTGCACGCTGCGGCTGGGCGTCCACGTAAGCTGGCCCAGTGCCTCGTAGCCATCGCTGGGGGCGTTGGTCTGGTAGCGCAGCCAGGGGAAGGTGAACTGGTCGAAGTAGGCGTTGAACACCCATTGGCGGTTGGGCCGCACTTCAATGCCGGTGTACAGCCCTCGCTCATTCCACGGGTTGGTGCTTTCGGCGAAGGCATTGCTGTAAAGTCCGTTGAAGTCGCGCTGCAGGTCACGGTAGAGCAAGGCCACGGAGAAGCGTTTGTCCAGCGCGGCCAACAAGCCTGTGATCCCGGCCATGCCGCCGTTGGAGCTGCGCGCACCTTCGCCGAACCAGATGATGTTGTGGTAGGGCACGTTCCAGTTCAGCCCGTACGTGGTGTTCGTTTTCCCCTGGAATTCGAACTGGTTGTACGGATAGGTGCGGGTTTTTTGCAGGCTGTTCCCAAAGCTCACCTGTGCGGCGGTGGCACCGATCTCCGCGCCGTTCCGGCGGTATTTCAGGTGGCCACCGTAAATGAATTCGTCCAGCGTGTTCTTGTTGGCCACCTCGTTCATGGTGCGGTGGTAACCGTCCTCCAGGAAGGAGCTGAACGTGGACAGGTCATTGTCGAAGCCGGTGCCGCTGGTGTCACCGGCCTGGATGTTGGCGTCGTATTTCTTTTTGCTGATGAAGGCGGTTCCCTCGAAGTGCTTGCCGATGTCCATGGTGGCCCCGGCGCCGCGCAGGAATTGGTTCTCGTTCACGCTGGCGTACGGCGACAGGCCGGGTGAATTCCGCGTGATGTTCATGGTGTACGCGGATTTGCGCGCGAAGGAGAGCCCGCTGGAGAACACCAGGCCCTGCCCGAATTGCGCCTGGTAGTCCCCCAGGGCAAGTGCCTTGAGCGGGCCGATGTTGCGCAGGAAGAGGTGCGCCGAATAGAAGTCGAAGCCATCCTTCTGCGTGCCCTTGAAAAATTCCTCGCCTTCGTCCTTTTCCGCCGTGAAGCCGAAATCCAGGTTGCGCCGATACTTGAAGCGGTAGCGCGCGTACATTTTCCAGGGGCTTCCGAGGTACACTTTGCTGGTGGCGCGCAGCGAGTCCAGCACGTGCGGATCGTCCACGTCGGGCAGCGGGCCGCCGTCCGCATTGTAGTAGGGTTGGTGGAAGGGATCGCCGCCGCCGATGAACCCTTTGCGCTGTTGAATGGTGACCTGCGTGCGCAGCAGCACTTCGCTCTTGCCGTTGGCAAGCATTTCCTTGAGCGAGGTGCGGGAGCTGCCTTCGCCGCCAACGGTGACAAAGGGCCGGATCAGTTCCAGCGTGGAGAGGTCCATGCCGTCCACCGTTTGCAGTTCGTAGATGCTGATGTACTTGCCATAAACGCGGATGTGGTCCAGGATGGCGTTGATCTGCAGGTCGGAGAGCAGGTGCAGCGAACCCAGTTCCTCGGCATTGGTGTTGTTCAGGTCCACCGGGTCGCCGAGCCGCTCGGTGAGCTGGTCCGCCAGGGCACTGAGGTCCACGTCGCTGTTCTCGCCGAGCTGCTCGGCCACGGCGGCGATGCGCGCCTCGATCATATCGCGGAGCTCGGGCGATATTTCCCGCTGTGCATGGAGCAGGGAGCTGCCCAGCAGGCAGCACAGGGCGGCCAAGGCGGCAAGCCGCTTCATTTGAAGCGGTAGTTCAGGTTCACCATGGGGGTGAGGCCCAGTTGGGAACGCATCACCACGGCCAGGTCCAGTTCAAGCTGCTTCACGCGGAAGCCTGCGCCGAAGTGCGCCCTGGTGGGCCCGGTGCTTACGCCGGTGCGCAGGAACAGCACGTCCGTGGGCCGGTATTCGATGCCCGCGCGGTATTGCTCCTGCCGGTCGATGTCCTTGCCGGCCTCCGCGGCCAGGGTCACCTGCTTGTTGAAGGTGTAGGCAAGCCCGGCGCTGATGATGGTCGGGGCTTTTTCATCGTAGGGCCCGCCGAGCTTGGCGCGGTTGGGATTGTACAAGTGTGCGCCGATCCACAGCTTTTCAGTCAGCCTGGCCTGCACGCCCAACTCCGCGGTAATGGCGCTGGTGCTGCCGTAGCCCTCGCCCAGCCGCAGGTTCAGGTAATCGAGCTGGACGCCCACGCGCAAGCCCTCGTCCAGTTTCATGGCGTAGGCCAGCCCGAACGTGCGCTGCGCGTACAGCGTGTTCCCGAAGGAATTCGCGCTGATGGCGAAAGTGCCCTTCTTGTAGGGCAGTGCAAATGCCAGGCCCTGCATGGCCAGGTCCGGGGCGAGCCAGTGCTGCTGATAGTAGGCCCCCGCCATCGGTTTCTCCAATCCTGCGAGGCCCGCCTGGTTGCCACCGGTACACCAAAGGTCCACCAAGGTGATGCCCGCGTTGCCCATGCCTGCAAAGCGGGCGCTGGTGGGGAGGTGCTCACCGCCGGCGAGCGCCACGGCCGGTGCCAAGGCCATGGAAAGGAGAAGGGAAGCTGCGCGCATCGGTCCGAATGTAGGCAACGGCGGAACATGTCCAAGCAGCCCGGCAACCGGGCGGCAGCCAACGCTTGGTTTTCGGCCTCCCGCCGTTCCCTACCTTCGGCCCCCGCAACATGGCCAAGGTCACTCTCCACGGAAAAGAATTCGAGCCCTTCATCGGCGCGCCGGAGCTCGGCACCGCCATCGACGGCGTTGCCGCAAGGGTCACGGCCCGCTACAAGGACAGCGTGCCGCTGTTCCTGGGCGTGCTCAACGGCAGCTTCTTCTTTGCTTCGGAACTGGTGAAGCGGCTGCCCATCGCCTGCGAAATTTCCTTTGTGAAGGTGGCCAGCTACCATGGCACGGTGAGTTCCGGCACGGTGAGCCAGCTCATCGGCCTCAACGAGCGCGTGGAGGGCCGCCACGTGGTGGTGCTGGAAGACATCGTGGACACCGGCAACACCATCAGCCACATTGTGGAGGCGCTGAAAGTGCAGCAACCGGCGAGCATCGCCATTGCCAGCCTGCTGATCAAGCCGGACGTGTACAAGAAGGACATTCCCATCGACTTCGTGGCCATGGAGATCCCCAACGTGTTCGTGGTGGGTTCCGGCCTGGACCACGACGGCCTGGGGCGCAACCTGCCGGGCATCTACCGGATCGTGAACTCCTGATCTAAACCTGCGCATTGGCGCATTGTGATGAACAAATTGAACATCGTGCTCTTCGGCCCGCCGGGAGCAGGCAAGGGCACCCAAAGCAAATTCCTCATGGAGCGCTACGGCCTGGGGCACCTCAGCACGGGCGACCTGCTGCGTGCGGAGATCAAGGCTGAAACGCCGCTGGGCCTGCAAGCCCAGGAGCTGATGAGCGCGGGCGAGCTGGTGCCGGATGAGGTGGTGGTGGGCATGATCCGCAACCGCTTGGAGGACAGCCCCGGCGCCAAGGGCTTCATCTTTGACGGATTCCCGCGCACGAGGGCACAGGCGGAAGCGCTGGACGCAACGTTGGACGCCATCGGCAGCGGCATCACCCTGATGCTGGCGCTGGAAGTGGAGGAGGAGGAGTTGGTGAAACGCCTGCTGGGGCGTGGTGCCACCAGCGGCCGCCCGGACGACCAGAGCGAGGAAGTGGTGCGCAAGCGCATCCGCGAATACGAGACCAAGACCGCGCCGCTGAAGGACTATTACAAAGCCCAAGGCAAGCTGCGGCGCATCCAAGGCATGGGCAGCATAGCCGAAATCACCGCGAGGCTCACCGATGCAATTGGTGATTGAGCAATTGTAGCTAGTTCCCCCTTGCGTGTACCTGCCTGTCCGGTAGGCAGGGCGGAAGGGCACACCCACACACCCTCTCACCCTCTCACCCTCTCTACTTCTCTTCCTCTCCTCTTCTCCTCCTCCTCCCGCATGTCCTCCGCCAACTTCATCGACCAGATCCGCATCGAGTGCCGCTCGGGCAAAGGTGGCGCGGGCAGCCGCCATTTGCGGCGCGAGAAATACGTGCCCAAGGGCGGGCCGGACGGCGGCGACGGCGGGCGCGGCGGCCACATCATCCTGCGCGGCAATGCCCAGTTGTGGACACTGCTGCACTTGCGCTACACCAAGCACGTCATTGCCAAGGACGGCGAAGGCGGCGGCGACAATCAGCGCAGCGGCAGGATGGGGGAGGACCGCATCATTGAAGTGCCGCTGGGCACCGTGGCCAAGGACATGGAAACGGAGGAAGTGATCTGCGAGATCACCGAACCCGGCCAGGAAGTGGTGTTGTTGCAGGGCGGGCGAGGCGGCTTGGGCAACCAGCACTTCCACAGCTCCACGTTCCAAACGCCGCGCTTTGCACAACCCGGCGAGCCGGGGCGGGAGCAATGGGTCGTGCTGGAGTTGAAAGTGCTGGCGGACGTGGGCCTGGTGGGCCACCCCAATGCGGGCAAGAGCACACTGCTTTCCGTGCTCAGCGCGGCCAAGCCGAAGATCGCGGACTATCCCTTCACCACGCTCACGCCCAACCTCGGCATCGTGCAATACCGCGATGGGAAGAGCTTCGTAATGGCCGACATCCCCGGCATCATTGAGGGCGCCAGCGAGGGCAAGGGCATCGGCCTGCGCTTCCTGCGCCACATCGAGCGCAACAGCGTGCTGCTGTTCATGGTGGCCGCGGACAGCCCGGACATCAAGGCGGAGTACAACGTGCTGCTCAACGAACTGGGGCAGTATTCACCGGAACTGCTGGACAAGGAACGCCTGCTCGCCGTTACCAAATGCGACCTGCTGGACGATGAGCTCGCCGCCGCGCTCCGGAAGGAATTGCCGAAGGACGTAAAGTGCGTGATGATCAGCTCCGTGGCCGGCAAAGGGCTGGAGGAGTTGAAGGACCTGATCTGGGCGCGCATCCAAGCGCCCGTGGAAACACCGCCGCCACCACCCGTCTTCTGATGGCCTGGACCGATGCCATATTAGCCGCTGATCGCACCGCGTTCCTGGCGGTGAACGGCGCGCACTCCCCGGCCACCGACATCTGGATGGCGTATTTGAGCCGCCCCGAGATGTGGGTGCCGCTCTACGCACTGTTCCTGGTGCTCATCAAGCTGCGCTGGGGCTGGCGCGGCCTGTGGTGGTCGCTGCCCGTGGTGGCGCTGATGATCCTGTGCAGCGACACCGGCTCCGTGGTGCTCTTCAAGAACACCGTGCAACGCCTGCGTCCCTGCCATGCCGCGGACCTGCAAGGCTTGGTGCATTTGGTGGGCAACCACTGCGGCGGCCAGTACGGTTTCATCTCCTCGCATGCGGCCAACCATTTTGCGTTGGCGGTGTTCATGGGCGGCATGCTGCGCCGCCAACCGTGGTGGGCGCTGCCGCTGTTGCTGTTGTGGGCCGCGTTGATCTCCTACAGCCGTGTGTACCTCGGTGCGCACTACCCCGGCGATGTGATCGTCGGTGCGCTTTATGGTGCACTGGTTGGCGGGTTGGCCTACGTACTTTTCAGAAGCATTCACCAACGCATTGGGGAGCGATGAACATTTGGGCGGCAATTTTCATTGGGGGCGGCATTGGCAGCCTGATGCGCTACGGCATCACCCGGCTCCTGCTTGCCATGGACCTGCGCGGTGCCTTTCCGTACGCCACCTTGCTGGCCAACGTGCTCAGCGTGTTCATCCTTGCGTGGATGGTGCTGCGCATGCAGGCGCACTTCCAGCAACGGCCGGCCTTGGCGGCATTCGTGGCCGTTGGCATCTGTGGCGGCTTCAGCACGTTCAGCACCTTCAGCTATGAGAACTTCCTGCTCATCCGGGAAGGTGCGCCGGGCATGGCCTTGGCAAACATCCTGGTGAACGTACTGGCCTGCTTGGCCGTGTTCTGGTTGGTTGCACGCTCCTCATGAAAAGAACCGCTTTCATCATCGCCGCAGCCTGGTGTGCAGCCGCACAGGCACAGGAACCGCAATGGGCAAACCCGCCCAAACTGGTGGTGGGCATCGTAGTGGACCAAATGCGGGTGGATTTCATTTACCGCTATTGGGACAACTTCGGCGACGGCGGCTTCCGGCGCTTGGTGCGCGAAGGTTCCTTTCAGCGCGATGCGCACTACAACTATGTGCCCACGCAAACCGCGCCGGGGCACGCCAGCATTTATACGGGCACCACGCCTTCGCGCCACGGCATCATTACCAACTGGCCGTACAACCGGGCCACGCGCCATTCCTACTACATCGGCTTGGATACCACCGTGGCACCGGTTGGTACCAAGAGCACCGGCGCCCGCCGTTCACCCGCCAACCTGCTGGCCTCCACGCTGGCGGATGAACTTGAACTTCGCACGGACCGGCGCGCACGCACCGTGGGCGTGGCCTTGAAGGACCGCTCCGCCATGATGCCCATCGGCCGCACCGGCGACGAGGCCTATTGGTTCGTGGGTGGAAGCGAAGGCAACTTCATCACCAGCACGTGGTACCGGCAAGCCTTGCCGGCCTGGCTTGACCAGTTCAATGCGCGGAAGCTCCCGGCGGCATACTTGGACAGGACCTGGAACCTGCTGCTTCCCCGCGACCGCTACCACACGCCGCTTCCGGACAACAACCCCTACGAGGAAATGCCTGCGGAAGGGATCCCCGCCACGCTGCCCTTGGACCTGCGTGTCCTTGGCAAGGGAGGCGCCAACTTGGATGCCGTGAAGCAGACACCATGGGGCAACACGCTCACCACGGACCTCGCAATAGCCGCGATCGAAGGGGATTCGCTCGGCATGGACGCAGTGCCGGACCTGCTCTCGGTGAGCTACGGCAGCACGGACGAATTGCAGCATGCCATGGGGCCGCGCGCATTGGAAGTGGAGGATATGTACCTCCGCCTGGACGGCGACATTGCCCGCCTGCTCACCTATTTGGACAAGCATGTTGGCGCGGGGCAATACACCGTGTTCCTTGCTGCGGACCATGGTGGGGGCGATGTGCCCGCCTACCTCCGCGACCTCAAGGGAAGCGCCGGATATGTGTACATGTCCGACCTGCAGGAACGGTTGGCAAAGCAAGGCTTCGGCGAGTGGGTGGACACCATCCGCAACGATCAAGTGTTCCTGGTGAAGGATGCCCCGGCAGGAACTGCTGAAGCCGTGGCCAAGGCGCTGAACCACGATCCCGCCATTGCCTACGCGGCCAGCGGGAACCAACTGCTGGAAACCACGAACGGTTCGGGCCTTGCCCGCACCATGACTAACGGCTACATGCCGCAGCGCAGCGGCGATGTGGTGTTTGCGCTCCGCCCCGGGTTTTTCCGCGGCCAACGGGACTGGAAAGAGCAAGGCGCCGACCATGCCACCGCGTGGAACTATGACACCCAAGTGCCCGTGATCTTCTTCGGCAAAGGCGTGGCCCCGGGTGAAGTGCTGCGCCGCACCAGCATTACCGACATCGCCCCCACGGTTTGCGCCATCCTTGGCATGGCCCTGCCCAACGCCGCGGACGGGCAAGTGGTGCCTGAAGCCCTGCAACGCCGGTGAACGTTGCTTAACCGGTTGATTCTTTCCCGCCGGGACCACTGGCGCGGCATGGTGTGGTGCTCTAAGTTAGCTCCGCCAATGCCGAAGCACTTTTCCACCCGGTGCAGCCTGCTTGTGCTGGTACTGGGGATCCCCTTCCTGCTGCCGGCCCAAGTGCCCTTGACGTTGTTGGCGCAGGGCACCAAGGATTCCATCATCGTGTCGGCCAGTGAGGGAACTGGTGCCGGCCCTGCCGCGTTCACGGCGTTTTGGACCGGTGTGGACGGGCCTTCGGCACGCTTTGACCTTCGGCCCGCGGCTGGCGCCGGGGGGGATGCAGCGCTGAACGACCTGATAATTGCAGGCGCCGAACAGTACCTGGACCAGCGCGTGCACTTTACCCGCGAGGGGGTGCGCGTGGACTTGCCCGTGCCCCTGCTATGCTCAGGCATTGATAAGATGATCGCGCTTGCCGCATCGCGCTTCGGGGCGCCCGTACCGGCACTTTCCCCCGCCACCCGCGAACAAATGGGGCGCGTGTCACGGATCGATTGGAGCAAGGCAAGCTTCGGCGTGGACGGCGGGGAAGACCAGGAGAAGTACCTTGCCATCTACTACTATGTGCGGGCGCAACGCCAGGAGTTGGAACGGCAGATGCGGAATGACCTGATCAGCCTTGCGGGAATTCAAGTGTTGGCGCGGGAGCCTGAGGTGCGGGCGGACGCAGGGAAGAACGACACCGTGCCCACGGTGTGCAGCACCGTTTTTGATGACCAGAACTACCTCTGTGCGCTGGACCTCACGGTAGGTGAAGCGCTGCCGCTGCAGGACGTGCACCTCACCGATGCCATGCTTGCGGACATAGCCGCAAAGGCTGAAAGCGCAGCTGCGCCAGCTTTACCGGAACCCAAGCTGCGCAAGCGGGACCGTTGGTTGAAAGCCGAGCTGGACGCCATCAACAAGCGGATCGATCAAATGGACCAGCGCAAGGAACTCTGGGCGCTGCGCGACCGCATGGATGATATGGATGACCGTATCTCCGACATCGGGATGCAGGTGGATGAACTGAAGGCGGGCCGGGGATCAGGGCGGGTAACGGAGAATCCCCTTGCCAACTTGAGCATGCTGACCGGCAAAGACCTATCGGTACAGTTTGCGGCGGGGTCGGCGGAAGTGGGGGGTGATGGCCGCAAGCTTTTGGACGAGGTGGTGCGCGTAATGGGGCAAACACCGGAAAGCAGGTTGCTGGTAACCGGTTTCGCGGACCAGAGCGGTGATGCCTCGCTGAACCTGCTGCTGAGCGAGCGCCGCGCAAAAGCCGTGCGCAGTTACCTGCTGGCACGCGGCATTGGGCCGGAGCGGGTGCTGCTCAACTATTTCGGGGCGCGCAACAGCACCGGCGTGAATGCCGCCGAGCGCCGCGTGGAGCTTGAGTGGGTGCGGTAAACGTTCAGGCGCTGCCCGGGTGCACCGGCTTGAAAGTCACCTCCACCGTGGTTCCTGCATCCATTTCGGTGTGCACCGTACCGTCCAGTTGATCGGCCAACGCCTCCACCACATCCAGGCCCAAGTGTGAAGGATCAACGTTTGCTGGGTCAAAGCCCCTTCCGTTGTCCTTCACGGAGAGCGTGAAGTTGCCGTTCCCCGCATCGCGCACCGCAATGTGGATATGGCCGCCGGTGGCATACGGGAATGCATGCTGATGGCAATTGGCGAGCAGTTCACAGGTGATCAGGCCCAATTGGATGCTGGTGTCCGCGTCGCAGCAGATCCCCTTGGTGTCCACGCTGTGGCTCACGGTGCGGCTGTCCGGCTCGAACATGGCTGAAACAGCCTTGGCAAGATCGTCCAGGAAAACCGCCAGGTCCACGGCCGAGAGGTCGCTTTGCTTGTACAGCTTATGGTGGACCAATGCCATGGAATCGATGCGGCGCTTGCCGCGCATGAACTCATTGCGGGCTTCTTCGCCTGGCACCCGCTGGGCTTGCAAGTTCAGCAGGCTGCTTACCACTTGCAGGTTGTTCTTTACGCGGTGGTGCACCTCGCGGTCCAGCACTTCGCGCTCTTCACGCACCTTGGCCAGGTGGCGCGCCTGAAGGTTTGAGCGGCGTTCATGCTTGCGCAATTGGCGCTCAGTGCCGCGGCTTTGGGTGAAAACGGTGATCAGCAGCGTGGCCAACAGCACCAGTAGCACCAGAACGGTCCATATCGCCAAGCGGCCTTGCCCGGTCCATTGGGCCACCGACCCCTCCCGGATCAATGCGCCGGTGTACAGGGTAGTTCCGTTCAGTTCCATGGGCAGGATGCGGCCTACCCATTCCTGGCCGTCAATGAATTCATGGAGCAGGGCGGTGGAATGTTCATTCCGCCAATTTGCAAGCAGGATATGCCAAGCCTTTCCGGATGGGGAGGTGTCCAATGTCGTGTACAGGTTCCCGTTGGGGGAAAGGGTGATGTTGGAGAGTTCGGGGCTCCATGGTGCCTGCCCTTCCAACAACGCTGCGGCATCGATATCGAAATGCACCACATGGAAGAAAGCGTCGGAATTGCGGCTTCGCACAAGCAGGGAAGCTTGGAACAAGGCCTTCCCCGCCTTGGTCCGGCTTTCCGTCCACACGGGCTCATCCTGCCTGTTTTCCAGGGCCTGGCTGTACCAGTTGGATACACGTGGATCGGGGGAAGGAGGCCTTACCACGGGACGGGGGATCACGGAACTGCGGATCGGCCATTCCTGAACGAATGTTTCCGCCGGTGAAGAGGTGCGGACCGTGGAGGTGAACCGCCAAATACTGTCCGCGCGTTCCAGCTTCTGCTCATCACCCCGCTCATCGGTAATGCTCACCGCCATGATGGCGAACCGGCTGCGCAGCAACGGCAGCCAGCGATCGATCAATGTGGTGCCGTTTGCACTGTCCTCCAGGGAAATATACTCCGCCTGCTGGTTCAAGCTTTGGCTGCAGGACTTCATTTGAAGCTTCAGTTGCCAGCGCTGGCTGTTCATGGAATGTTCCAATGCAACTTCGCTCAGCTGCAGCGATTTCCTGCTGTTGAGGAGCAGGTTGCGTGCCAGCAGGCCGAGCGCAAGCACCATCAGCACGGATACCGTGACGATGGTCCATCTTTCTGAAATTCCGCGAAGCTTCAAGGTTGTTGTTTTTTGGTCCTGTTCACGGGCATGCTCCCACGGGCACGGCCGTGAAGTCCGTGAGGGCTACTTTGGTGTCCGGGCTGGTTGCCTGCTCCGGGGTGATCCGCTTGGGGATGAAATAGATCCCGTTGAGCTTTCCATTGAAGGTGCGGCCGGCCGGTATGCAGGTGTCCGCCGTCAACTCTTCCACTGTGAAGCCTTGGTAGTACAGGTCGAGGCCGATGTGGATGCGCTGGGCCGAAGTTCCGCTGTTCTTCAACCTCAGCAAAAGTTCCGCCGGTTTGTCCGGGGGAACGTTCCACCGGTAATCCACGGCAACATCGTTCTTCGTTCCTGCTTGCACGTATTGCGGCATCTTGCATGCGGGCAGCGCAAGCATGGCCAGGAGGAGGGCATGTGGTTTCATCATGCGATCGAACGCCAGGCGGCGATGGCTTGTTCGGTGGCCGCATCATCAATGTCCAAGTGGGTCACCATCCGCACCATGTTCGGGCCGAACTCCGATGCGAGAACGGCCTGATCCCGCAGCTTGTGCAACATGGCCTTGGCAGTCCTGCCGGAACGCAGGACCACGACCACAATGTTGGTCTCCACGGGCAGAACCTGTTCCACGGCCGGCAATCCGGACAACGCGCTTTCCAACCGTTTCGCCCGTGCGTGATCATCCTGAAGGCGGGAGATATGGTGGTCCAATGCGAATGACCCTGCTGCTGCAAGGATCCCCGCTTGGCGCATGCCGCCGCCCAAGCGCTTGCGCACGCGCCGTGCTTGCATAATGAAGGCATTGGAACCAACCAGCACGCTGCCCACCGGTGCGCCCAGGCCTTTGCTGAGGCAGATTGATGCCGAGTGGAACGGTGCACCCCAAGCCAAAGCATCGTTACCGTCCACTGCCATGGCATTGTAGATGCGGGCTCCGTCCAGGTGCAGTTTCAGGCCGTGTGCATCGCACGCTGCGCGGATCCCGCGCACCTGCTGAAGGTCCCAAATGCTGCCGCCGCCCCGGTTCGAGGTGTTTTCCACCACCACCAGCCGGGAAACGGGGAAATGCGGATTGCCCGGATCGTTCACGGCCTCCGCTACCTGGTCCGCGGTGAAGCGCCCGCGGTCGCCATGCAGCAGCTTTACGCTGCAACCGCTGGTGGCCATGGTGCCTCCGCCTTCGTAGCGGTAAATGTGTGCGCCCTCGTCGCAGATCACTTCATCCCCCGGCCCGGTGTGCGCGTTAATGGCGATCTGGTTGGCCATGGTGCCACTGGCGCAGAACAATCCGGCCTCTTTGCCGAAAAGGGCGGCCATCCGTTCTTCCAGCGCATTTACCGATGGGTCCTCACCGAACACGTCATCGCCCACTGGCGCAGCGGCCATGGCTGCTCGCATGGCGGCGGTTGGTTTGGTCACCGTATCGGAACGCAGGTCAATGGGCATGGGCGGGCCAATTTAGGGAAGGCCGCGCGCCCATGGGGCACCGTTCAGTGCGGTGGCAGGAAGAAGTGGCTGCAATTGTCGCAAAGCATGCCGCGTTCCGTGGACAAGGGATAAACACTGAGCAGGAAGCCTATGGCCAGGTGCAATGCCCCGCTCCAGGTGCGCGGCTTCGAAATGCCGCTCCGCAGGTGAACCGAACCGCATTGCGGGCAATGCACCGGTTTGCTCTCTTCGTCCAAATAAGGCCGCTGTTCCGTTTCCTCCAGGATCGCCAAAGCCCGCTCCTTGTCGGTGAGCGCCACTTTCAGCTTCACGCCGCCAAAGGCCACGCCCAGTGCGCGGTTCAGACCGATGATGTGCTCGTCGTTCACGTATGCCTCAATGCCTTCATTCTGCAACAGGCAACGGCCCAGGTGCGCTTCCAACGGATCATCGTAGAAGCGGACCGGCACGAGGTCGTTGCGTATGGCGTTCATTTCACGCGGGCCAGCATCAATCCGTCCCGCAGCGGTACGATCACCGGCTCCACGCGCGGGTCATTGTGCACAAGATTGGCGTATTCCACCAATGCGCGCGTTTGATCGTCGTGTTCCTTAACAGGCCGCAGCGCATCGCCGCTCCACAGCACATTGTCCGCGATGATCAGCCCGCCGGGGCGCATGCGGCCGATCACGGCATCATAATAGTTCGGGTAGTTCTGCTTGTCGGCATCGATGAACACCAGGTCGAACGGCTCGGGCAATGTGGGAATGACCTCCAGCGCCGGCCGGTGGTGCATGGTGATCCGGTCCTGCACGCCGGCTTTTTCAATGTAGCGGTGTACCATTTCGGGCAGGTACGGATCGATGTCGATGGTGTGCAGCATGCCGCCTTCCGCCAACCCTTCCGCCAAGCACAGCGCACTGTAGCCGGTGAAGGTGCCGATCTCCACGATGGTCTTCGGTTTCAGCAGGTGGCTGAGCAGGGAGAGAAAGCGCCCTTGCAGGTGGCCGCTGATCATTTGCGGCATGTGGACTTTTTCGCGCGTTTCCGCCGCGAGTTCCTGCAAGTACGCAGGTTCGGTGCCACTGTGCTCTTCACAGTAGGCGTCCAGGGCGGGGTCAAGGAATTGCATCAGGGAAGTTTGGTGATGAAGCCGCGAAGTTGGTACGTGCCATGTTGCACTTCCACCATGTAGCGGCCACCGGACAAGGGACCAATGTCCACGGCGGTGCCTTGGTTCAACAGGCGGTCAATCACCTTGCGGCCCAAGGCATCGAAAATGCGGACCCGTGCCTCCGACCAGGTCTCCGGCCAACGCACGGAAACCGTATTCGAAGTCGGATTGGGATAGAGGATGATCCGCTGTGTCGTTTTCTCCGTAATGCCCGTGGCATAATCCAGTTTCCACCAATCGTTGTGGCGCACCAGCCCGCTGTCCAGCCCAAGGCCGAAGTAGAACGCGTTGCTCCACGTGTGCGGGATGCCCGCGCCCACTGCTCCGCGGCGCGGTCCGGCCGGGAAGGAGGGAAGCGCATTCCAGGTCAAGGACGTTCCGTCCCACACGTCATCATGGAACGTGGTCGCATCGGAGGCCCCGCCGGCCACCACCATCACGTAGGGGGCGCCGCTCTTGGCATCGATGCGCCCGGCCGGCAGCGCCGTGCGCGGATAGTACGTTTCCGTTTCGAACCAGATGGGATAGCTCCATGCATCGCTCAATGCCGTTCCCGTGGAATCGGCCCCGCCGACGATGAGCATGCCGCCGCCGTCCAGAAAGGCCACGGCGCGGTGCCGTGAAGGGCCAGGCACCGGTGTCATGGCTTGCCAACTGTCCGAAGCGGGGAAGTACTTCCAGGCTTCCTTGGTGGGCACGCCACTGAACAGCATGCCGGTGGCCACAATGCCGTAGTTCCAGCCTTCCACGGCGGCGCAGGCGTAGCGGGCTTCGGCGGGCATGGGGCTCTTCTGCGCCCATTGGTTGCTGGCCGGGTAATAGGCCCAAAGCTCATTCAATGCGCCATTGCCGTCCACGCCGCCAAATACGTATCCGGTGTCGTTCACGGTGAATGCGGAGCAGTACTGCCGAGGCGTGGCGGGCATGGCAGCGATGGCGCTCCAGGTGTCCGTCTGCGTGTCGAAACACCACCAGTCGTTGGTAAGGCCCCAGCCCACCTCCATGCCGGTGCCCACATAGATCTTGCCGTTGATGGTGAAGGAGGCCGC
>JAFDZG010000303.1 GCA_018267065.1 Bacteroidota bacterium | reverse complement strand
TTTCCGCAGTGCGGGCAGGTGCCCATGATGTAGCGGTCCGCGAGGAATTGCTTGGCTTCGGTGTCGTAGTACTGCTCTTCGGTGTTCTCCGTGAAGGCGCCGTTGGCGTTGAGCTGCAGGAAGAACTCCTGGGAGGTCTTCTTGTGCAGCTCACTGCTGGTGCGGTGGTAGATGTCGAAGGTGATGCCGAAGTCTTCAAAGGCCTTGCCCATCAGCGCGTGGTACTTGTCCACGATGGCCTGTGGCGTGGTGCCTTCCTTGAGGGCCCGCAGGGTGATGGCCGCGCCGTGCTCGTCGCTTCCGCAGATAAACAGCACCTCCTTGCCGCGGGCGCGCAGGTTGCGCACGTAGATGTCCGCCGGCAGGTAGGCCCCGGCGATGTGGCCGATGTGCAGCGGGCCGTTGGCGTAGGGCAATGCGGCGGTGACGGTGGTGCGGACGGGGGCTTTCATGCAGTGGGCGATGGTCAACACGCCCAACTGGACGGCATTGGCCTTGCAGAGGCCGCGAAATTAGGGCGGGGAAGTGGAGCATCCTTCAAGCGCCAACGTCCGCTGCGGGTGATCTTGAAAGCGCTGGGATCAGGACCACGGTGCCACCGCATGCATTCCTGCCTATTTTGTGCTGGCATGCCTGCCGGAATTCCTGCCGATCGCCGCGAGGTGAAACTTGTTCCCCTGTCTCTGGCGCGAGTGTCCGCGCTCGTGCCCTTCTTCGCACGCCCTCACTACTCTGGCGCGAGCGTCCACGCTCGTGCCCTTCTTCGCACGCCCTCCCAAGTCCCTTACCTTCACCACCATGAGCGAACGCTACAAGTTCGTGGAAGGCCATGCACACTTCATTACATTCGCGGTAGTGGGTTGGGTGGATGTGTTCACACGTAGAGAATATGCCGAGTTCCTGTTGGAAAACTTGGCGTATTGCCGAAAGAACAAGGGCTTGCGGCTGTATGAGTTCGTGATCATGCCCAACCATCTGCATTTGATCGCGGCGGCAGCGAATGGCAGTTTGGGGGAAGATCATGCGTGACTTCAAAACATTCACGAGCAAGGAACTGGTGAAGCTTATCGCGGCGAACCCGCGTGAAAGTCGGAAGGAATGGATGTTGCGGGTGTTCCGAGAGCACGGCGCGGCGAATCCATTGAACGTACACCATCAGTTCTGGCAACAGAGCAATCGCCCGATCATCCTGGACAAGCCGGAGCTCTTCGAGCAAAGGCGACGCTACCTTCGCGAGAACCCGTTACGCGCGGGCTTGGTCAATGATGAAACGGCTTACCAATGGAGCAGTGCGAATCCGCAATTGGGCTTTGAGTGCGACGTGGTATAGTGGGAATGCGGCACGAGCGTGGACGCTCGCGCCAGTGTGGGCGCGCAAGAGGCAATAGCCTATTCATCCATCAAGGTCCGCTTCGCGAGACCATGATGGCCCGGAGGCTATCGATCCGCAGCGCGCACCAGCTTTATCGTGCTGGCTCCAGTGTTGCCGATGGCCCTAACGGTATATAGGCCGGTTGCAAGCTGTTCCACGTTCAGTTCCATCTGCACCTTTCCTGGCGATGGAATCTGGGACAACATCACCGAACCATCCACTGCGATCACCTGCACCAGCGCAGGCCGTTTGCCTTCGGGCCAGGATAAGGAAACCTTGTCCGTGGCCGGGTTCGGCCGGAGGCTCAACTTATCACCTTGAACTGCTTCCCCCACGCCTGCGGTACTAGGCAGCACCTTCACGTAAATGATGTAAGTGGATGACACTTGCGGGAGGGCATCGTTCACTGCGGTGTAGTTGATGGTGTGCAGGCCCACTTCACTTGCCGTGGGCGCCAGGGTGGAAAGAATGTCCACCACCGGTCCGGGGGTGTTCACCGTTTCCACATAATTGGCAATGCCCGAACATTGCGAAGTTCCGGTGATCACTTGCCCAGGGCCGCCCGCAATGATCATCATGGGATAGTCCATTGATGTGCCGGCTTCTATTTCCAACGTGTCGCAGCCGATGCTGGTGAAGATGGGCGAAATGTCCTCGCTGGCCGTGCTGAAGGAGAAGTGCCGGTCGCTCAACCAAGCAACACCGTCTGCGGCATCATACGGTCCGTCCCAATCCGTGCTGTCGTGGTCAAACCGACCGAGCTGCAGGTAATTCAGGCCATCACCCATGTTTGCTCCCACCGTGGCCGGGGCCCCTCCAAAGCCACTTGACCCACCGGATGCATCCCCGGTGGTCCACTGCATCCCTCCAAAGCAAAAAGAAACATTGTTTCCACCCGGGATGGCCGGATCCGTTCCGTCGGAAATGATCACTTGGAAGGAATTGGTTTTGTCCGTATGCTGGCTATAGTAGCCCACGTTTGTCCAATTCACGAACAAGGCCGTGGGCGTCACCTTGTACTGCACGATGTTGGTGCCTGTGCCATTGCCGCGCAGGTCCACATCACCCCAGAAGGGCGCTATCATGGCAGGCCCGGTCATAGGGAAGCCACTGGCAGTAAACGTGTAGACATAGTTACCGAACGAAATGTTGCCATTAATGTTGATGTAAACTTGATCATAAGCTTGGCCATAGAGCATGAAGCTGAATGGCAAAGTCACCGGGCCGAATGATCCATCATCACCATTGCCCCAGCCCGAGGCATTCCACGCTGAATCATTATTGATGGTAGTGTACGTAGGGTCCGGGGTGATCCAGCAAGCACAATCATCATCATCGCGGAAAGTGCCGGGAGGATGGCCCTGATGCTCCGGATGCACTTGGGGATGCACCGGTGCTGTTACAGGCAGCGCCTGGGCCTGCTTCCATGCTTGATAGTCCTCATTGCCCACCGGGGCCTGGGCAACTGCAATCACTGCAGCCAGCAGGGAAATTCCAAAAACAGGTACGCGTTTCATCATGGATCCACGTTTGGTTGATGTAAATGTAACAGGTGCCGCAGGAAATGTGGCCAAGGGCGTGCATCAGTGTGTGCCAACTGCGAGCCGGGCAACCGCTGTGTGATCCCCCTTCAGCAGCCTCACGATGTAAATGCCGGGAGGCAGGTCCGCAACGGACAGTTGGAAACTTGGCGTACCCGGTTGCCAGCGCCGGAGCATCTGTCCCTACTTTGGCGCGAGCGTCCACGCCTGTCTCTGGCGCGAGCGTCCGCGCTCGTGCCCTTCTTCGCACGCCCTCCCAAGTCTCTTACCTTCACCACCATGAGCGAACGCTACAAGTTC
The DNA here is from genome assembly GCA_018267065.1 of Bacteroidota bacterium. Taxonomy (GTDB): domain Bacteria; phylum Bacteroidota; class Bacteroidia; order Flavobacteriales_F; family PHOS-HE28; genus PHOS-HE28. The sequence goes on along the minus strand of JAFDZG010000303.1, from coordinate 551 downwards.
GTGGAAGGCCATGCACACTTCATTACGTTCGCGGTAGTGGGTTGGGTGGATGTGTTCACACGTAGAGAATATGCCGAGTTCCTGTTGGAAAACTTGGCGTATTGCCGGAAGAACAAGGGCCTGCGGCTGTACGAGTTCGTGATCATGCCCAACCATCTGCATTTGATCGCGGCGGCAGTGAATGGCAGTTTGGGGGAGATCATGCGTGACTTCAAAACATTCACGAGCAAGGAACTGGTGAAGCTTATCGCGGCGAACCCGCGTGAAAGTCGGAAGGAATGGATGTTGGGGGTGTTCCGAGAGCACGGCGCGGCGAATCCATTGAACGTACACCATCAGTTCTGGCAACAGAGCAATCGCCCGATCATCCTGGACAAGCCGGAGCTCTACAAGCAAAGGCGACGCTACCTTCGCGAGAACCCGTTACGGGCAGGATTGGTCAATGATGAAACGGCTTACCAATGGAGCAGTGCGAATCCGCAATTGGGCTTTGAGTGCGATGTGGCATAGTGGGAATGCGGCACGAGCGTGGACGCTCGCGCCAGTGTGGG
>JAFDZG010000302.1 GCA_018267065.1 Bacteroidota bacterium | reverse complement strand
TTGTGGTCGAAGAGCTTCTCCTCGTACCAGGTGAAGAACTCCCGCAGGCTGTCGTTCACCGCATCGTTCAATTGGAAATTCCGTTCGCGGTAATCCACCATGGCCTTCTCGAAGCGGTCCAGCACCTCCCGCCCCATTTCATGCTCCTCCATGTACCGCACCAGCAAGGGGTGCTCCACACGCACCTCCTTCGCTTCGGGCACGTTGGCCTCGTACGCCCCGGGCGGCTCCATGGGCGAGAGCTCGGCCACACCGGTCTCCTTCTCCACGTTCCGCGTGATCGGGTCCTCATCCTTGAGCTTGGTCCGGAAGGCCCGCTCTTCCTGCCCTACCCGTTTGCCGGTCTTGGTATCGATGATCTTCATGGCTTGATGCTTTACTGTTCAGGGCATGGCGCACACTGCGACTGCCGACAACGTGCTTCAGTTGTTCTTGGACCTCACTCCAGGGTAATAGCTGCCGGAGCTCCGGATGGCCCTGCGACCCCAGTTCCAGATCACCAACTGGTAGCCGCGCCAGAGATAGTCGATGGGCGCCACTAAGAAGTGCATGAAACGCGTGAAGGGGATGATGGCGATGATGGAGAAGGCCGAGATGATGTGGACCTGGATGATCCACGGCATGGCGCTCACGGCGGCGATGTCGGGGTTCAAGGCGAAGAGCGAGCGCAGGTAGGGTGTAACGCTGGATGCGAACCAGGAGGAGCCCCAGCGCGCGAAGAAGGCCACGCCCAGCCCGCTGACGATCTGGGTGATGAGCACCGTGTACACCACCATGTCCATGCGGTTGCTCACCACCAGCACGCGCTTGTTGCCGAGCCTGCGGCGGATCAGCAACAGCAGCCCCAGCAAGGTGCCCAAGGCGAAGGCGAAGGAGCTGTACTCCAGGATGAGCAGCCGCACCGGGGTACCGTTCCAGGCCAGCACGGTGCGTGGGAAGAGGAAGGCGATGAGGTGGCCGAAGAAGAGCACCAGCAGCCCCCAGTGGAACGGCTGGCTTCCCCAGAAGAGCTTCTTGCGCTCCAGGAACTCCGAGGAGAGCGAACTCACCTGGAAGCCCCGGTTGCGGTAGCGATACACGGACCCGATGAGGAAGATGGCCAGGGCCACATAAGGCAGGGCGACGAACATCAGCGTATTCAGCATGCCCCATTGGGCCTCCAACCCCAATTTCAGCAGGTATACCAAGGCACCTGCCGCCACGAGCATCATCAGCAGCACCAAGGAGAAGTTGACGGGCGAAGGCCGCTGCACGCTGTGCAGCTCGCGTATGAGCATCTTGGCCCGGGAGGCCATGTAGATGGCCACCACCAGTAACACCAGTGTGAGCAAAATGAGCCATGTGAGAACGGAACCGGCACTGAACAACGCGTTAGCCTCAAGCAGGATCATGGCTTGTTGGTTTTGATCAAGGGTGAATGGGGAATGGTGCAGGTGCCGCAATCCGCGGCCGGGGCGGCGGCTTGCAGCGGATCGAGGCCGTTGGGCTTGTACTCCATCAAGGCGACCTCCTCGAAGTCCTTGGCGAGCATCTGGAAGACGGCCAGCAACGCGTGGTGGTACACGTTGATGTTCGTTTCCTCCGGCATGATGAGGGCCTTGTGCTTGCGGCGGAGCATGTTGGTGCGCAGCCTGCTTTTCTCCGGACCGAATTCCGCCATCATCTTGCGCAGGGCGGGCATCAGCACGCGGCCGGCCAGTTCCGCGCGGAACGCATCGTCCTTCAGCAGGGGAAGCAGGGTGAGCATGTTCACCAGGTTGTCCGGCAATTCCTCGCCGCAATCGTTGCCGGCCAAGGATTGTTCCTGCTTCATGTTCACCAGGAACTCGCCGCGCTTGTAGTCCTCGCCGAAGATCACGAAGCCGATGTCCAGGTAGCAGATGGCCTGTACATGGAACGTACGGCTGAAGACCTCTTCCACCTGGTACGCAGGGGTGGACGTCACCCAGTCCGTGAACGGCGTCAGGGTTTCCGATGCATCGGGATATTGCGCAATGAGCATGCCCTGCACGGCCGCCACGCGATGGCGGTGGTCGGCGCCCGGGTAGCGGAACAGCTCCGCCGCCAGGGCGTATTGTCCGTATGGCCGTGGCATGCCCATTACAAGCCGCGTGCGGGTTTGAGCTTGAAGCCGAAGCCGGTGTTGCCCTTCACGTCGCCGGTGTCCTCCAGCATCTCGATGCTTTCCTCGCGGTGCGCGGGCGGGATCACGAAGCGCTCCTCGAAGGTGGCCAGCGAGGTGAGGCGGAAGATGGCATCGGCCTCCTTGGCGTTGGTGCGGCCGCCTTCCAGGGCATCGGCCACTTCCTTCTCGCTGAGGTCGCCCACGGTGGTGTTCCTGCGGCTGATCTTCACGGCGAGCAGCTTCTTCAGCACCAGCTTCATGCGCTCGGTATCGCCTGCGGTGAACAGCGAAGCGAGGTACTGCATGGGCAGGCGGCTCTTCTCGATGCCGGCCCAGAGGGATTCGGTGTGCGAATCGTACACGCCGTCGGCGTCCACACTGGCCATGGCGGGCAGCATGGGCGGTACGTAGAAGAGGTTGGGGATGGTGCGGAACTCGGGGTGCAGCGGCAGCGCGATGCCCCACTGCTTCACGAACTTCCACACGGGCGAGAGCTGGGCGGCGCGGATGGTGCTGTCGGCGATGCCATTGGCCTTGGCGGCCTTGATCACGTTCTCATCAAACGGATCCACGTAGATGCCGAGCTGGGCATCGACCAGATCGCGTTCGGGAGCGGAGGCCACCTGTTCGATCTTGTCGGCGTCGTAGAGCATCACGCCGAGGTAGCGGATGCGCCCCACGCAGCTGTGCATGCACGCGGGTGCCTGGCCGCTCTCCAAGCGCGGGTAGCACAGGATGCATTTCTCGCTCTTGCCCGTGTGCCAGTTGTAGTACGACTTCTTGTAGGGGCAGGCGGTGACGCACATGCGCCAGGCGCGGCAGCGCTCCTGGTTGATGAGCACGATGCCGTCCTCGCCACGCTTGTAGATGGCGCCCGAGGGACAGGAGGCCACGCACGCCGGGTTGAGGCAGTGGTTGCAGATGCGCGGCAGGTAGAACATGGTCATCTGCTCCAGCTGGAACAGGCTTTCCTGCTCGCTGGGCGTGAGGGCCTTGAAGTTGACGTCCTTGCGGGCGTAATCCGGCGAGCCGCCCAGGTCATCGTCCCAGTTGGGGCCGGCCTTCACGTCGATGTGCTC
>JAFDZG010000301.1 GCA_018267065.1 Bacteroidota bacterium | reverse complement strand
CTCGTACTTGAAGAGGCCGATGAGGTAGTTGCCGAGGTCGCGTTCGATGTGCGCGGGGTCGTTGGCCTCCCGCAAGGCGCCCAGGATGCCCGTGCGGTCCACCTGCGAGGTTGAGCGCCTGCGCAACGCACTGTCCGGATCGGCGGTGAAGTAGGCTTCGAACCGCAGCGCACCCAAACTGTCCGTACCGTTGAACAGGGAGTCGATGTTCGGCGTGAAGCGCCCCCATTCATCCACGCAGTGGAGCCTCCGCAGGCCGAAGCGCTTCGCCATCCGGAAGCCCAGTTGTTCCTCCTCCCCACGCCCCAGCGCATGCCGTCCGGCCAGGTAGGCGGCATACAACGAATCGATCGTGTGCTGCTCGCCGGGTTGCCGTTCGATCACGATCACCGTGGGCGCGAAACGCGCCATGCGCTCCACGATGTCCTCGATCTCCGTCTGGTAGCGTGGCTGAAGCACATCGATGCGGTCACTGTCGGCCACCTGCTGCGCGTCGAGGTTGGGAAAGGCGAAATGGAATGTGCCGAGGGTGAGCACTTGGGGGCGGTGCTCCTGCGCGGGCAAGCTCCCGACGAACAGCATGAAGAGGAAGAGGCAGGCATTCTTCATGTTCGTAGGACGGATGAAGGAGGTTGATGTTACCGACCGAGCGCGGGCCAGACCGAACGCTGAATATGAAAGTACGGTGGGCAGGCCAGCGTGGAATGACGAACGGCAGCCACCGCTCTGGTGGCTGCCATTCGCCAACGGCACAATGGATCACTCCACCAGGAAGGATCGCGCCGCGCGTTGCCCCAGTTCATCCGTGGAAGTCAGGTGGTAGGTCCCAGGTGCGAGCGAGGAGACATCCGCACGGCCGGACCGACCATCCACCTGCACCATCGACCGTTCGAGCACCGATCGTCCCTGGGCATCGGTGATGCTGATCAACGGCAGCCCGCTGAACGACGCAGGAAGGTTGAAGTTGAGGATGTCGTAGGTGGGAACGGGATACAAGCTCGCCACAGGCAGCACCGCATCATTGGGCACTTGAGTGCTCACATCAGCCACCCACTGGGCGTGGTTGTGGGTGGTGGTCTGGCCCATGAAGGTGACCGATTCGCTGACCAGTTGGGCCAGCGGGTGCGAGGATCCCGCCACGTAGTACAAATAGCCGTCGTAGGTGTGTTGCATGGTGAACAACAGGGTGGAGTCGGTGGTCTCTTCGTGCCAGTGGACGCGCAATACGTCGTCCACGGTACCGAACGGCATGGTTACCGTGCCGTATCCATCCGCCGTTCCATCCACGGTTCCGCTGCGGAACACGTTGAAACCGTCCGAGTCGAACACCGAGGCGAAGTCGTCCGTCCAGTTGGTCTGGTAGGTGCAAGGGAAGGGCAGGTACCGGGCTTGGTCCGTGTAGGGGATCACCAGGTCGGCATCGGAACCCACGAGATAGACGCCATCACTGGCGCTGCGGAAGAACATGGTTGCAGCGGCACCCGTTTCCGCCACGGTGGAGCCGGGGAAGGAAGCTCCATTGGGCGTGGTGCCGGGTTGCACATGTTGAATGAGGATCGTGCTGTCGGTCGTGAGCGCACTGAGATCCCAGTTCTGGATGGCGCCGGAACCGCCGGGCGAAACGTATGGGCCGTAGTGCAGCGTGCGGGTGCTGCCCGGTGCGGGCGCGTTGCCAGTGAATGTGAGCACCGGTTGGGCGTGTGCGAAGGATGCGATCGCGATGAAGAAGGCAAGGGTGGTTGAACGTTTCATGGGGTGGTCGGTGGTGTTGATGGATGTGTGTGGGAGGTGGGTTCATGGATCACGGAGGACGTGATCCCGATCATTCGGTAGATGAAGAGCAGGTGGAGCATGCGGGAGCGTGAGCGTGCGGCGCAGCGTGCGTTCATCCGTGCTCCTTTGGTGCTTTCAGCGGACCGGTCTCCTGCACCACCGGAGGCAGCGTCTGCAGGTAGTTCCAGATCGCCTTCAGGTCGGCATCGCGCATGCGGCGGAAGCTGGCCCACGGCATGGGACTTTCCGGGAATACTGGACCGCTGTGGAAGCGCGCCTGGAAGACCTCGAAGGTCCAGTTGGCCAGGTGGCCCGTGGTGGGCTCGGGCGTCAGGTTGGGCGTGTTGAAGAAGGTGCCGGGCACGTTCCCTTCCATGTTCATCCAACCGGCGAAGGGCTTGCCGGTGAACGCGCCGGTCATCAGGTCACGTTCGGTGTGGCAACCCACGCAGTTCGCCACGCTGTTCGCCAGGTACTCCCCGTATGCCGCAGTGGTGTCCGGTCTCATTCCCTTCGGACGCTCCGTTCCCAAGGGACCCGCGGGCTTGATCAGGAAGGCCTTCACCGCTTTGCCGATGAAGTTGAGGTCATCGGCGGGCACCGCGTTCGCATCACCGGGCAGCGTGCGCAGGTAGCTGATCACGGCGGTGAGGTCCTCGTCGCTGAGCATGTAGTACGGCATGAAGTCCAGGATGGCGCGGCCATCACTGCCCACGCCGTAGCGCAGGGTGCGGGCGATCTCCGGGTCCGTAAGCCGACCGATGCCGTGCTCTTGATCGTTGGTGATGTTCTTCGAGAACACCGTGCCCACCGGCAGTTTGAACGCATATCCGCCGTGCATCGGGACCGTTTCGCCGCGCAGGTAGGCGGCCTCATGCGCGTTGTCCGTGTGGCAGCCCGAGCAGTGCGCGGGGCCGTTCACCAGGTATTCGCCATGGGCGATCACGGCGCTGTCCGTGCTGGCGTGCAGCTCGGGCAGGGGGGCTTCGAACTTCAGGCCCTGCCTGCTGAACACGGCAGCGACCAGGACGAAGG
>JAFDZG010000300.1 GCA_018267065.1 Bacteroidota bacterium | reverse complement strand
ATCATGAACCACAGATCAGTCCGATCTACTTGCTCTTTTTCCGCATTACTTCACCGAAGAGTTCGCCCCGTAGCTATGGCTACGCGGCGGCCTCTTCGGCTTGTCCTGCGGGAAAACAGCGGCGCATCTTTTGGCCTGATTTGTAATTCAAGATGGTATTAGGATTGCCACCGCTGAACTGTTTGGTGCCTTCAGAACGTACTGGAACGGTCCTGACAACTAACAACTTTCATCTCACAACCAGTCGAAACTTCAAATTCATCCGCCAATTGCGGACTCCAGGTCCGATGGCCCTGCCACCAGGAAGCGGTCTGTGCAAGGGTGCCAGGCGGGTTCCGCATCCCCACGCCCCCGCACTCCTTCAGCCTGCAACACAATGACCATCCCGGCGCCGCTTCTTCATCACCGTCTCGGCGGTGATCGCCTCTTTGATGTGCCTACGGGCCGTCCAGGAAGTGGCCGAATGCTTGTTCCCTTGGTTGCAAGCCGGTTCCAGTGGCGTTGAACCGGCTATTGGATGCAACGCACGCGGTCGGTGCTGCGGCTTCAGGGATCAGATCCGGAACCGCAAAAAGCCCATGCTCAGCGAGAGCGTTGGATTGCGCTGCGTGAAGAAGGTGACCACATCGCGCGAGGCAAAGCCGGCTTCCCATGTGCCACCACCCACGATGAAGGTGAGGCCCACGGGCACTTTCATGGCGTAGCCGCCACCAGCGCTGATGCCCGTGCTGAGTTGGATCCACGGCACTGGCCGGATGTCGCCTCCGATCCCGAAGGCTGCACGCTCCAGGTTCCCCGGCTCCTGGTTCAGCGGAGCCACCACTTCCGCGCCTACTTCAATGCGTTCACCGGCGAGCAGACCTACACCGAAGCGGGCGGAAGAGGGCAACGGACGCTTGGTACGCATCCCGGTTTCCCACTTCAGGAAGCCGGTATTGGTCACGAAATCCTCCAGTCCGTTGATGAGGTCATAGTTCTCCAGGCCGTTGGTGGCCAGGTCGATCAGACTTCCATCACCGGCAGTGTACACATTGCCTTTCCAGGTGATGGAACCGAGGTTGCACACGGAGGCGCCGACCTTCAATTTCCCTCCAATGAGCATCGCCAAACCCAGGTCCACGCCAAATCCGGTGCCGGCTGGCTTGGGGGAAAGGATGGCGCTGCTGACGGGCGGCGCATCCGGTTGGCGTTCGCCGCTTTCCACGTCGAACCCGAGGCTGGAGGTGATGGCCGTGAACCCCGAGGCTTGGCCGTTGGCGGATGAGATGTCCACAATGCCGATGCCCAGCAGGTATTTCAAGCCGATGCCGAGGTCGATCTCCAGGTCATCGTTGCGCACCAAGTGTCGCCCGTACGAGAAGTTGAATTCCCGGTACCAGCTGGCACGCAGGTGGGAGCCGTCCAGCACTTTGGAAAGCAATTGTGGCTGCGTGGCGATGCCCAAGGCGATCAACGCGATGGAATCGGGCGACATGTTTGCATAGTTGCTGATGGTGTCACCGGTAGCAAGTACCAACAGGTTGAAATAGTCTGAACGGTAGCCCATGAAGGCAATCTCGGAGGCCATCGGCCCAAAGCGTGAAGAGACTTGCATGCGGTCGCGCACTTGGAACCCGAAGCCGCCCAGTTTGTCGGAAGTCACGGCTGCGCCGAAGAGCATCAGGTCCACGTTGGCAATGGCGCCTGCATCCGCGAACTGGCGGCCAGCCTCTTCCTTCTGGGCTTCGGTGAAGCTGTAGGCGGAGTTCAGGATGCGCCCGCGGATGTCGCTGCGGCCAATGGCGTCGGAATGCACGCTGTAACTTCCCTCCAGGAGGCCGAAAGCCACGTGTTTGCCCTCGTGCCGCCATTTCCAGCCCAGGTTGGCCGGGTTAATGCCGATGGCCTGATAATCCTCCACAAAGGTGGTGGAAGCCGCACGGCCCGTGGCGGTGAACACGCTCAGCTCCGACTGGCCCAAGAGCACGGAGGAACCAAGGATGAAGCAACACGGGAGGATATTTACGGAGCGAAGCAAGTACTGCATGGGTTCAACTGGCGTATAACTTGCACGGGCTTGATACGTTCCTCACGGATAATTGTGACATCGGGATGGCGCCCCATTCTCCTGTTCATCGGAGAGGTGCATTTTTGTGAACATGACGTTGTACCTGCTGCCCGGCGTGGGCTGCGATGCCCGGCTCTTTTCGCGCCTGGACCTGGGCGGGCTTGAGGTGAAGGTGTTGGAGTGGCCGGCATTCCCCAAGGGATGCACCTTGGCGCAATTGGCTGCACAAATGCAACCCAAGGTCGATGCCTCACGCCCGCATGTGCTGGCCGGAGTGAGCATGGGCGGCATGGTGGCGCAGGAGTTGGCCCTGCTTACCCAACCCCGAAAGGTGATCCTCATTTCCACCTGGACGGGGCCGCAGGAGTGGCCACTGTATGTGCGCTTGGCCAAAACAATGAACTTGCCAAAGCTCATTACGGATGCCTCCATGAGGCTTACCTGGCCGGTGAAGGCTATCCTTGGCAGGCGCGACAAGACCACGGACCGGTTGCTGTTCGACATGGCGGTGAAGCAGGGCGGGGCCAAGATCCGGCATGGCGTGCAAGCGGTGCTGCGCTGGAACGGCGCAAATTGGAAGGGCGCTGTGGTGCGCGTCCATGGCGATGGGGATCACGTCATCCCGATGCGCTTTCCGGTGGAGCATGTTGTACAGGGCGGACCACACATCATGGTCTTGGTCCGTGCAGCCGAAGTTTCAGCCATCCTCCGCGCTGAAGCAGCCGGCTAACGCGATATTTGCGGCCCGATGGAAGACATCTTCACCCTTCAGGCCCTCATCAGCCTCGTAACACTCGGCCTCTTGGAGGTGGTGCTCGGCATTGACAACGTCATCTTCGTCAGCATCATCCTGGGCCGCATGGAGGCCAAGGACCGCGTGAAGGCGAGGAGGATGTGGATGGTGCTGGGCATCCTGGTGCGCAGCGCCTTGCTGGTGGGCCTGGGTTGGCTGGTGCAGCATGGCCACAGCGCCCTCTTTACCATTGCGGAACACCCGATCAGTCTGCGCGACTGCATCATGTTCTTCGGCGGTTTGTTCCTGCTGTACAAGGCCGTGAAGGAGATCCACCACAAGTTGGAAGGAGAGGAGGAGGGATCGGCTGCATCCGCGGCCAAGAGCAGCTTCGGCGCATTGATGGCGCAGATCATCGTGGTGGACGCGGTGTTTTCCTTCGACAGCGTGGTTACCGCCATCGGCTTGGCCCAGCATGTGGAAGTGATGATCGCGGCGGTGATCATCGCCATGGTGGTGATGTTCTTCTTCGCCGAGGCCATCAGCAGCTTCATCGAGAAGCATCCGGCGCTCAAAATGCTCGCGCTGTCCTTCCTGGTGATGGTGGGCTTCATGCTCTTCTTCGAGGGGCTGCATCCTTTCCACGGAAGCGAGATCCCGAAGGGCTATGCCTACGTGGCCATGGCGTTCAGCTTCGGTGTGGAACTGCTGAACATGCGTGCCCGGAGGAAGCAGGTGGTGAAGCTGAACAAGTAGGTTGGGAATTGTAGTTCGTGGTCCGTAGGGCAGGACGTGCGCACGCCCTACAACCTACAACCTACAACCTACAACCTACAACCTGTTCACTCCACCCCGCTAAACACGTACTGCACCAGGTTCGCTCCCATGCGCAGTGCGGCAATGTGCTTTTCCGGCGGGTCGTTGTGCACGTCGTGGTCTTCCCAGCCGTCGCCCAGGTCGCACTGGTAATCATAGAAGCAGACCAGGCGGCCTTTCCAGATCAATCCAAAACCTTGGGCGGGCAGGCCGTCGTGCTCGTGGATCTTCGGCAAGCCGTGCGGAAAATCGAATTTCTGGTGGTACACCGGATGGGAGAAGGGCAGTTCCACGAAGTCCAGCTCGGGGAATACCATTTTCATGGCCGGCCGCAGGAATTTGTCGATGCCGTAGTTGTCGCTCACGTGCAGGAAGCCACCGCCGATCAAGTAATTCCGGAGGTTCTCCGCTTCCTGCGGGCTGAAGGTGATGTTGCCGTGGCCGGTGACATCGAGCCAAGGGTAGGTGAAGATGTCCGGACTGCCCACCTCCACCGTGGGCACGTCCGTGTTGATGTTCATCCCCAATTGCCCGTTGCAGAACTTCACCAGGTTCGGAACGGCGGTGGGGTTGGCATACCAATCACCGCCACCGTTGTATTTAAGCACGGCGATCTGGTAGGTGCCCTGGGCCTTGGCCGCGAGGAATGAACCTGCGGCAAGAAGCATGAGAATTGCACGGCGCAACATGGTGCAAAGTTACCGTGCCGCCTGCGCGAAATTCATCCAGGCACAAGCGGCGATGGCCGCAGTTTCCGTGCGCAGGCGGGCTTCGCCCAAAGCCACGGGCAGGAAACCCGCTGCGGTCAGGAGGTTGGCTTCCTCCGGGGTGAAGTCACCCTCAGGACCGATGAGGAGCAGCACGCCCTGGTTTGGTTGATAAGCCTTGGAAAGTTCAGTCTGCTTGCCGTCGCACCAGCCGAAGAAGCGCTGCGGCAAAGGTTCCTTTGCCACATCCGCCAAGCTTGTCAATCCGTCCAGTTGCGGCAGCCACCGGCGTTGGCTCTGCTTCATGGCCCCTGCAAGTACGCGCTCCATGCGGTCGTGCCGCAGTTTGGTGCGTTCGGTGCGCTGCGTGTGCAGGGGTGTGATGCGGTCCACGCCGATTTCCGTGGCCTTTTCCAGGAACCACTCGAAGCGTTCCATTTGCTTGGTGGGAGCCACGGCCAAGTGGACCTTGGCTTTTCTTTCCGGCGGAACTTGCTCCTTGTGCCGGACCTGCACGGTGCAGCCACGCTTGCTTGCAGTTGTGATCACCGCCTCCGCAAAAAGGCCGCGGCCATCCAATAAGCCGATCACGCTGCCCACGGGCAACCGCAGCACATGGAGGGCATGGTGCGCTTCTTCCTCCGGAAGATCGATCAGCCCATTACGCAGGCCGGGGCAGTGGAAAAGGTGCATGGCAATGGCCGTTGATCACATCGGCGGACCGTGGTGCTCCTCCATTTCCGCCATCTTCTTGGCTCCCTTCAACGAGGTGGTGTCCCCGATGCCGCCAAGCACCTCGATGTTCACGCCGTCGCTGAGGCCCGTTTTTACATAGGTCTTCTTCCAGCCGTTGCCGTTCTTCACATCCACGAAGGCACTGTCGCCTTTGTCGTTGTATGTGATCACGCTTTCCGGAACTGTTTCCACGCTGTCGCGGCGCGCCAGTACGATGTCTGCATTGGCGCTGTAGCCGGATCGCAGGGTCTGGCCTTCCTTCACCTTCACTGCGGCCCGGATCTCGAACTGGATGGCACCGTTGGTCTCCACGCCCTTCGGCGCGATGTATTCCAACTTGGCATCCCAAGTGGCGCTGTCGATGGCGCCCACGGTGATCACCACGGGCATTCCCAGGCGCACTTTGCCGATCTCGCTCTCGTCCACGTTGCCTTTGAAGATCAGGTCGTTCATGTCGGCCACGGTGGCAATGGTGGTGCCCTCGTTGAAGTTGTTGCGCTCGATCACGCTGCTGCCCACCTTGATGGGCACGTCCAGCACCATGCCTTCGATGGTGCTGCGCACAATGGTATTGGTGGCGCTGCCGCTGCTTTTGCTGATGCCGTCGCGCACCAGTTGCAGCGCGTCCTGTGCGGCAGCCTGTTCCTGCTTGGCATTGCGCAAGGCAATGTCATAGGTCTGCATTTCGCTGGCGGCGATCACGCCTTTGTCCGCCAAAGGCTTGTTGCGGTCATAGTTCATCTGTGCATTGCTCACGCCAATGGCGGCGCTGCTCACGCGGCTTTCCGCCTGGCTCAGCGAGAGCATGTCCGGAACGATCTGGATGGTGGCCAGCTTGTCGCCTTGCTTCACCTTTTGCCCGGCCACCACGTAGAGTTCACGGATCACCCCGCTTACCACGGGCTTGATGTCAATTTCCTGCCTGGGCACGATGGTGCCGTTGGCTACCGTTTTCTTGACGATCGTTGCCGTTTTGGGCTTTACAATGTCGAACGCCGGGGGCTTGGTCCTGTTCTTCTGGTAGAGGAACCAAAGCGTCCAGGCGAATAACAGGCCGAGCAGGGCCAGGACGGTGAATTTCAGGATGCGTTTCATGCGGAGGGCGTTGCTTGCGATGGTGTTCGTTGGGGTCATTCGGCGCGCAGGGCGTCCACGGGTTTGATGGCCAATGCGCGGCGGGCGGGGATCCAGCCGGCAATGAGGCCGCAGGTGATCAAGATCGCCAGGGCGGTGAGCGCCACGTTGAGGCTTACTTCCGGGTTGGTGAAGAAGCCGGAGCTGAGGTTCATCCCATTGATCAACTGGAGCAGGCCCACGCCCGCCACCAGCCCGAAGTAACCGGCGATGAAGGTGAGCGTGAGGGCTTCCTGCATGATCTGCCCGGTGATGTTGCCCGGCCGCGCGCCGAGGCTGCGCCGGATGCCGATCTCCTTGGTGCGCTCCTTTACGATCACCAGCATGATGTTGCTGATGCCGATCACGCCGGCCACCAGGGTGAGCGTGCCCACGAACCAGCTCAGCGCCGCGATGGCGATGAAGAGCATGCTCATCTGGTCGAACATCTCCTCCAGGTTGAAGCCCCCGAAGGCCAGCGGGTCGTTCGGGTCCACCTTGTGGCGCTTGGCCATGAGCTTCTTCACGCGTTCCTGCACCACCGAGGCCTTGATGCCGGGCTCTGCGCTGATGCTGAACCAGTGCACGATGTTCATGCTGTTGAATGCCTTCTGGAACGTGCTGAAGGGGATGTAAATGGTGCTGCCTTCGCCGTCGTCGTGCATGGCATTTGCCTTTGGCGTGAACAGCCCCACCACTTGGAAGTAAACCCCCTGGATCCGGATGTATTTGCCCATGGGGTCCTCGGTGCCGAACAAGGCTTTCACTACGTCCGGTCCGATCACGCACACCTTGCGCTCATCGCGGATGTCCTTCGGGTTGATGAAGCGCCCGCTGGCCATGGTGGACGGCTTGAAGTATTGCACGTCCGGCATGTCGCCGTTCACGCTGAAGCCGCCGTACTTGTCCTTGTAGTTCACGTTGTTGGCGCCGCGGTAGCCGCCCAGTTGCAGGCGGGGAGCCACTTTGTCCACGCCTTCCACGGCCTTGATGGCCGCTATGTCGCTGTTGTCAAAGTTGAAGTGGCGGCCCCGCTTGAAGCCTGCGTAAGGCATGGAAGTGCTCTGGGTCCACATGAAGAAGCTGTTGGTGGCCCAGCCGCTGAAGCCGCCCAGCACGCCATTGCTCAGGCCCTTGCCCATGCCCAGCATGATCACCAGCATGAAGATGCCCCAGAACACGCCGAACATGGTGAGCCCGCTGCGCAGCTTGTTGCGGCTCAGCGTCATCCAGATCTCGTTCCAGCGCTCACTGTCGAACATGGCGTGCTATGGTCATTCGTCGCGCAACGCTTCAATGGGGCGGATGGCTGCGGCCCGCCGCGCGGGGATCAGGCCCGCCATGGCTCCGGCCACTACCAGCACCGCGGTGGCGGTGAGCGCCGTGCCCAAGTTCACCGTGGGGTTGCGGAACATATCGCTGCCAGGCACGTGCCCGGCAATGAATTCCAGCAGGCCCACGCCGCAGACCAGCCCGAAGTAGCCGGCCATGGCGCTGACGAACACGGCCTCCATGATCACCTGGCCGGTGACATTGGCGGGTGTGGCGCCGAGGGCCTTGCGGATGCCGATCTCCTTGGTGCGCTCCTTCACCACGATCAGCATGATGTTGCTTACGCCCACGATGCCCGCCACGATGGTGCCGATGCCGATGATCCACAGGAAGGCGTTGATACCGGCGAAAACCTTCCCGAAGGTCTCGGCGTTCTCCACGTTGTTGTTCAGGTAGATGGCGCGGTCATCCGTCGGGTCGAAGCGGTGGCGGGCCGCCAGCACGGCCGTTGCGCGTTTGGCAGCTTGTTCCGCACCGGCCAGCGAGCCATCGGCAAAACTGAACGTGATCTTGTCCACGTTTTGCTGCGCGTTGAACACGCGCTGCACCACGCTCAGCGGGATGAACACCTGGCTGTTCTGGTTCATGCCCCGCCCGCTGCTTTCAAAGCGGTACACGCCCACCACCTGGAACGGGATGTTGTTCACCTGCACCCACTTGTCAATGGGGTCCTCGCCCTTGAAGAGGGCATCGCGCGAGTCCTCGGCGAGCACGATCACCTTGCGGGTGCGCAGCTGGTCCATCTGGTTGATGAAACGGCCCTCGATGATCTGCTGGTCCTGGAGGTGCGTGAACTCCGGCGTCACCCCGCTGATGGTGAAGTTGCCGTAGTTCTTTCCCCGGCTCAGCTGGCTTTCACCCCGCCAAACACGGAGGTTGCCCGTGATGTGCTGCAGCCCGGGAATGGCCGTGCGCAAGGCATCCACGTCATGGATGTCCAGTTGGATCTCCCGGTCCACGGCCAGGCCCTGCCAGGGCTTGGTGGTCTGCCCGCCCCAGATGTCGATTGTGTTTTTGGCGGTGTTCCTGAAGTTGTAGCTGAAGCCGTTGCTCAATCCTTGGCCGGTGCCCAGCAGGATGATGAGCATGAAGATGCCCCAGAACACGCTGAAGCCGGTGAGCACCGTCCGCAATTTGTTCTTGCCGATGGTGTCGAAGATCTCCGCCCACTTTTCACGGTCGAACATGGGCTTGTTCCATCAGGGGCTCCCCGTCGTGGCTCTCAATTTCCCCGTCCTTCAGGCGGATCACGCGCTGGGTGAGCCGGGCAACCTTCGGTTCATGGGTTACGATCACAAGCGTCATGCCCAGGTCCTTGTTCACCTTGCCCAGCAGGTCCATCACTTCCGTGCTGGTGGTGCTGTCCAACGCGCCGGTGGGTTCGTCCGCCAAGATCACTTTGGGGTTTGCTATCAGGGCACGTGCAATGGCCACGCGCTGCTTCTGGCCGCCGCTCATCTCGTTGGGCATGTGCCGGGCCCAGTCCCGCAGCCCCACATTGGCAAGCATCTCGGTGGCCATTTCATTCCGCTTGCGGCTTGAAACGCCTTGGTAGTACAGCGGCAGGGCCACATTCTCCATGGCGTTCTTGAACGCGATCAGGTTGAAGCTTTGGAACACGAAGCCGATGTACTTGCTGCGCAGCTCGGCGGCACGGGTTTCGCTGAGGTCTTTCATGGGCATGCCGTCCAGCAGGTATTCACCGCTGTCCGCATTGTCCAGCAGGCCAATGATGTTCAGCAAGGTGCTTTTGCCCGAGCCGGAGGAACCCATGATGCTCACCATTTCGCCCTTGGCCACGCCAAGGTCAATGCCCTTTAATACCTGGAGGCTGTTGGCCCCCATGCGGTATGCCTTGCGGATGTTCCTGAGTTGCAGCATGGCCTGGAGGCACGAAAGTATTCCCGCGCCAATGGCCGGGGCTTGTGCACTACATGAACGGTCGCTGCATGGTTCCTGCGGCATGGATCATCCATTCCAAACCGAAATGCACGCCGTGCCGTATGAAGGTGGTTGTTCCGGGCACCTATTTCGGACTTGGGGGCACCGGCACGATATTGATCGGCGGCATCCATGGCCGTTATCGGCACAACACAACAGTGGGTCCATATTACAACCCTGTCCTCACCGCAACTGGATCGCCCTACGGCCATGCATAAAGGAAGCTCGAAGTACCTCGCTCCGGCGGCACGAGCGATAGTGAAGGTTCTATTGGATGCTCGCCCTCGTTCGCTCATCCAGCGTTGCAGCTCAGTCGGATACTTCGTTCCAGTATCCTCACTTCGCTGCGCCTTGCCTGAGCGAACGATTGCTTCGCGTGCCAGCCGTTTGAGGTACTTCGAGCCACCCATGATGAATTTTGGCACAACACTTGCCAATGGGGTACAACATTACTTTCGCAAACCAACAAACCGGAAAATGAAGCGATTTTACTCTTTTACGCTCTCAGCGGCCTTTGCACTTACGGGTTTGTTCGCCCAAACCAGTGACATCATTGTGTTTTCAGATGCAGGGGAGAAGTTCACCCTGCTGGTGGACGGCGTGGCACAAAACGCCCAACCGGCCGCCCGCGTGGAGGCACGCGGCATCAAGAATGCAACGCCCCTGTTGAGCGTGAATTTCGCCGATGCAGGGATTCCCGCACTGAAGCAGAACGGCTGGATGGAACCCGGCATGGAATACACCTTGCGCATTACAACCAATAAGAAAGGACAACGGGTGCTGCGCATGCAGGGACAAGCACCGCTGGGAACCACCAAACCGGCCACGGCGGACAAGCCGGCCCCTTCCAATTTCCAGGAGGATGCACCGGCCTCTTCCACGGAGGTGGTCGCCGCGGACCCCGTTACGGGGCAGTCGGTGAACCAGACCACCACGGTAACCACCACGGACGGTACGCCAGGCGGCAATGTGAACTTCAATGTGGATGTGAACGGCGTGGGCATGAACATGACCATCCATGATGGCACGGGCGGCACCACGACAACCACTACCACCACTACGACAACCACGTCCTCTTCCACCACGAACCAAGTTCAGGAACAGCCAGCCCCCGCGCCAACCCCGGATCCCGCGCCGGCAACGGGTGCCGGGTGCAGCCAGCCGATGTCCACCGCGGATTTCAACGAGGCCGTGGCCAGCATCAACGACAAGGGTTTCGAGGAAACCAAGCTCACCTT